>NZ_CP119194.1:0-460000 GCF_030272115.1 Xenorhabdus bakwenae | reverse complement strand
AAACCATTCACGATCATTGCGCCGTAAGGCTATATCCAATGCTAAAATATCTTCCACTTCATCGCTGTGAACCGCCTGGTAACGAATAGCGGCTCCTGCGGCTGCAAAACGGTGTAAGAATGCTTTCGCCCCTTCTTCTGGAGTACAAGCAAAATACGCCCCATCAGCCTGCTTAAAGTAATTTTCCAGCCATTCATTCGCCTCTTTTATACCTTCACCTGACATTTTCAGCATTAAGTGATGTTCAAAACGATTTCGGTATTCTTTCAGGCGAGTGGGTAAATGGGCAGGTAATAAACGACTCAATCCCTGCATAACACGATCAGTTAAATGTGCGGGTAAAAATGGCACTTTACCTGAAAGTGCATCCATTCGTCCTTTCAAATCAAAAAACATTGGCATTTTATCTGTGCCTAGTTTATCAATCATAACAAAGGTGTCTTTCCCATATATTTCTGCAATATCAAATACATCCCGATGCATGTACTCACCAGCAACGGGTAAATGCTGAAAATTAGATAGAATATGACGCCGCAATTCTGTCAGTACTTCGGGTTGATTAGTGCCGATATAAAAAACCTGTGAAGATGGCTCTGCCGGAAAAGTATCAAGTCGAACAGCAAAAACAACCAACTTACCCGCACAACCAGAGGCTTCAAACAGCCTGCGCTCATCAGCATTAAACCGTGATGGTGTATCTGCATCAACATCCCGAACACGCTGTGAGTATTCATGATCAGAAGCGACCCTGTCGCTATGCTGAATATCTTCGGTTCGATAACGTTGCTCTTCCAGGCAAGTCAAGATATCTTCAGGTTGATCACCCAACGATATTCCCAAATGGTTAATCAGTTCAGCTTCTCCCTTCTCATTAACGCGGCCATATAGAGCCATTTCAGTATAAGCTGGCCCGCGCCGAACCAGAGATCCCCCTGAGTTATTGCAAATCCCCCCAATAACGGATGCACCAATACAGGACGAACCAATAACTGAGTGTGGCTCGCGTCCCAATGGTTTCAATACTTTTTCTAAATGCCACAATGTACTACTAGGGAATGCAATAACTTGATTTGTTGATTGAAGAATCTGAATTTTATCCATTCGTAAGGTACTAATAATGACGATATCGCGGTCATAATCATTACCGCTTGGTGTCGAGCCTTCCGTTAATCCAGTATTGGCTGCCTGCATCAAAATAATTTTGTCAGCTTCAATACAGGCTTTGAATACTCTCCATTGCTCCAATAATGAACCCGGAAATACAACTGCAAGGGCATCCCCTTGTCCAGAACGAAAACCTTTACGATAACGTTCCGTTTTTCGAGGTTCAGTGAGAATATGAGAAGATCCAACAATATTCGTGAGAGTGGCCATTAATTGCTGATTTGGGGGATTTTTGGCATCATTCATAATAGTTCTCTTACCTTACTTGAGCCAGACAGACAGGCTTTTAATGAAAACAGGCATGGAAATTTTCTTATTATATGATGCTTTTTGGTAAGATTTGTATGTTTTACGCTCTCTTTTGTCATTTCAATAAAAAAACAGCATCGTCAGGTGCTGTTTTTTAGAACAAAATACTGCAATGTTTTCTGATTATGATTCAGTAAACTGCGGCATTGGCTGACGGAAGCGACGAGTCAGGAAAAACATATAAATAAGACCAATGCCTCCCCATATCAAGCCTAACTCCATCGAATTTGATTCTAAATTCATCCATAAAACACCCACAGTCGCAGCACCAAGAAGTGGCAATATCAAGAAATTCAAAGTTTCTTTCAAGGTATTATTACGACGTTCACGAATATAGAATTGAGAAATTACCGATAAATTAACAAACGTAAAGGCAACCAGCGCACCAAAATTGATCAGTGCCGTCGCCGTCACCAAATCCAACCAACATGCTGATAAGGCGATAATACCAACCAATATCACGTTAATGGCTGGAGTACGCCATTTAGGGTGAACATAAGCAAAGACTTTTTCAGGCAATACGCCATCACGTCCCATAACATAGAGCAAACGAGATACACCCGCATGTGCAGCCATACCCGAAGCCATTACCGTGACAGTGGAGAATATAAGAATCACATACTGGAATAACGCACCAGCAACATAAAGCATAATTTCTGGTTGGGAGGCGTTCGGGTTTTTAAACCGAGAAATATCCGGGAAATAGAGCTGTAAGAAATACGAGACCGTGATAAAGATCATGCCACCAATTAACGCAGTCAGGAAAATCGCTTTGGGGACAACCTTACCTGCATTTGGTGTTTCTTCAGACAAAGAGCTAATACCATCAAACCCAAGAAATGAGAAGCAAAGTATCGTTGCACCAGTGATCATCGGAATTAATTGCGCTTCTTCTGATGTAAATGGCTGAATACTCAGTAACGTTCCTGCACCTTCTCCATTATAAACACCACGAACCATTAGCCCAACAAGTATTACCATAACAACAATCTGGACAATCACGACGATGCTATTAATATTAGCAACGACATTGATGCCACTCAGATTGATAATTGTCATAATTGCAGTCAACACGACCACAAAGATCCACGGTTCAATACCGGGGAACAGCGTTTGCAGATAAATCTTTGCCAATAACACGTTGATCATCGGCATCAACATATAATCCAGCAAAGAAGACCAACCGACCATAAATCCGAGGTGAGGGTTCATTGATTTTTGTACGTAAGTATAAGCAGAACCCGCCGATGGAAAACGCTTGATTAATTTTCCATAACTTAACGCTGTAAATAAAATCGCGATCAATGCAATAGCATAAGATGTTGCAACATGCCCGCTGGTCAGGCCAGAAACAATACCAAATGTATCAAAAATAGTCATTGGCTGCATATAAGCAAGCCCCATCATGACTACTTGAAACAGAGTCAATGTTCTTCTCAGTTGAACACGGTTATCAGCACTGGCTTGGTTAATACCAAGTGCAGTTGGAGTGGTGGTATTATGCGACATGAGCGAAATCCCCCATAACTTCGATCTGGGTACTGATACAACTACTTAATCGATAGTTACTGGGTTGACTTCGCATCTGTCTATAAACAGAAAAGAAAGAAGAATTGGAGGACGGTGAATTGACAGAGGAACATGCCCCGTAGTCATCGTTGCAGCAACGAGCGCCAATTGGCACAAGTGCAAAAGAGAATAGTTGCTCCATATTTGCATTCCTCAGTACAGCAACCTCTGTTTAATTTTGGTTGCTTATGGTCAATATCGATCCGGAACTGTATCCGGCCGCTTGGTGTTGTAAAAAATAACTCAAAGCAAAAAAAATAACTGGTGCATATTTACACACCAGTTATTTTTAGTGCACGCATTTTGCACTTCAAGTCCAGAAATAGCAAGGGCGATAACACTAAAAATTTATTATTTTTTACGACACTACGGAGCCTTATGGCGCTGGCTCCTACTGAGTTCGTGCTGAAACCTGATACCATCATATCCGTTGATTTGACTTTGGTTAGTTTTTAGCACAGAGAGAAGCGGTTTACCATTTAATGGTGATTTTTTGCCAGTAAAAAAATCATCCCACCATGATAAAATTGATGGCAGGATGATTCTATAGGATGTGCAGATGTTAAGTATAATGATTAATATTAATAAGGAAGCGAAATATTAATTAAAAATCATAATTAATACCGATGTGGTAGCGGCGGCCATCCAGGACGGCATCATGGGTTTCCTCAACGACTCGTTTGTCAAAAACATTATAAACTCCACCTGACAAGCGTAGATTTTTAGCTAAATTATAAGTTACCCCTAAATCGACAAAAGTATAAGAAGGCGTTCCATCTCTCATACTAGAGCGGTACTGATAATTCTTTGTTTTACCGCGGAAATTAATACGCGTCCATGTCTCTAATTCAGATAACGGCTGCCAGTTCAAAGTTGCATTTGCCATGTGCGTTGGCATTTTGTTTAATGGCTGACCTTTAAAATCACCGCTTTTTTGCTCAGAATCGGTATAAGTATAGTTTGCTGCAAACGACAAACTTTCAATAATATTCCAATTTATGGTGGTTTCGATACCTCTAATATCAGCTTTATCAACATTTATACGTTTGTTAATAAAATCATAATGGTCACTACCGAGATTACAGTCCTTCTCACAGTCTCTGATTTCAGTAATTTTATCTTTAAAAGCAGTATTAAAAACAGTTACACCAATATTAAAGTTATCCTGGTTATTCCAGATAATACTAATCTCTTCACTTACACTTTTCTCTGGCTTGAGATCTGAATTCCCTAAGATCATTCCATTGAGAAGCCGCCCACCTGTTACTTGGCCCCAATTAGGGGTAACTTGCCTTATATCAGGAGAACGATAACCGGTAGAAATACCACCCTTAATAGTCCATTGTTCATCAGCGTGCCATACTCCATATAGACGAGGTGTCCAATGTGTTCCAAAATTTTGATCTTTATCTAACCGCACTCCGCCAGTAAGAGCAAAATCATTAACCATTTGCCATTCGTCTTCTAAGACTAATGCCCAACTCCAACGGGTTAACTTATTAACATCTTTAGCCGAAGGTAACTTATTGCTGTTGTCTCGCAAATCTTCATAACGGTATTGTCCACCAACACTTACTGTGTGGTCGTCAAATACAAATGTCGTATGGTTATTAAATACCGTATCATTGTTTGTCATTGCACGTTCAGGGTTACGAGATTCGTCTCTTTGAATATAAGACGTCATCGTACCAAAATCATAAACACCATGATGGGTAATAGCGTAATTATTACGTTTATAACGACTTAAATCATCTTCACAAGATTTTGGCTGGCAATCACGCGTCCTACCAATAGTTGAATCGCGATCTTGCTCATAGCGGGCTGCTTCAAAAGTAAAAGCATTTTTCTCATCTGGAGTTAAAGAGAACGCTACTGCACCATTGCGCATTTCCTGCTCTCTAAATCCCCCTAAGAATTTATCTTCATTGCGATGAGAATATAAGCCATTCACTCTTAATCCCAATAACCCATCAATTATTGGCCCTGCGGCATAAATACTGCTCTGATAGCTGTTACCAGAATTTTTACTCTCAGTCAGGGTAGAGTCTGCTTTCAGAGTTAAATGCCATTCTTTCTGAGCCTTACGAGTAATAACATTGATCACTCCGCCCATAGCATCAGAACCATATAGAGAAGACATTGGTCCCCGCACTACTTCAATACGCTCGATAGCGGCTAATGGTGGTAACCATCCTTGTTCGATTCCCGAACCATCACTATTTGGACGAGTACTACGTGTATCAACACGTCTACCATCAACTAAGATCATGGTATATTTAGAAGCCATACCACGAATGCTGATATCACTGCTACTACCACCGCCAGTAACAACCACTCCCGGCACATCTTTCAATGCATCTGTCACATCACGGTAGGCTTTTGTTTCCAATTGTTCGCGACTAACAACCGAAATAGACGCAGGTGCATCTTCAATTTTTTGTTGGAAACCTGACGCAGTAGTTACGACAATTTTATCTTCTCCATTATTAGTAGCATTAGCAGCAAAAACAGCGCTGGATGAGATAGCAGCAATAATACCTAATACAACTTTTTTCTTTGCAAAGACTGTCATTCCCAATTCTCCAAAAGGTAGAATAGAACTATTTGAATCGATACAGGTAACCGACACATGCCCGCAATACAGGAATAATTTAATTATTCCTGTCAGTGTTATATTTATTAAATTACGCTTTAGCTTTACTAAAGCGACTTATGGTTTTTATTATTCTAACTGGCTAACTCTGTCACTAAACCATCAATTAATACTTGCGGTATTCCCTGAGAACAACGTTCAATCCGGCCTTTAATACCGTAAACCTCCGCCAGACTACTTGGTGTAATAACCTGCTCAGGCATACCTTCGGAAACTAATTTACCTTTTTTTAGCATTAATACATGATGACCATGACGCAATGCAATATTAATATCGTGAACAACAACAATCGTAATAATATTACGACGGTGTGTTTCACGTGCGACTAAATCCATTACATGGTATTGGTAATTTAAATCCAGCGCACTTAATGGTTCATCTAATAATAATAATGTCGGACGGCGGATCAATGATTGCGCCAACCCAACTAACTGTTTTTGACCACCAGATAGTTGATCCAAATAGTTGAGCGCCAAATGCTCAATACCAAGCTGGCGCAACAGTTCCATGACTTCCTGCTCACATTGGTGACTACTCACGCCACCTGATGCTCGTTGGGCAACAATTACCGATTCCAATACATGAAGATGCACACCTGCCGGTAATGACTGGGGCAAATAAACGACATTTTTGGCACGTTGGGCAAAATTCATCTTCATCAGATCCTGCCCATCCAACAGCAGTTCACCACTGGCTTTATTCAATCCCGCCAACGAACGCAAGAGGGTGGATTTACCACAACCATTCGGTCCCAACAATACCGTGATTTGACCACGCGGTAATGCATTGATATCCAGATTTTCAATCACGGAATGCTTCGGATATCCTGCCGTCAGATAATTGATTTTTAACCCCTGACTCATACATTCCCCTTGTGGCGTAAAACTATGCTCAGGAAGAAAGGCACACCAACCAACGATGTCACGATCCCAACCGGAATGATCACGCCCGGAATCAGGTTTTTAGAAGCAATGGACGCCATGGATAAAACTAATGCACCAATCAACGCACTCGCAGGCAAGAAGAAACGGTGATCTTCACCAAATACTATTCTGGCGATATGAGGAGCCACCAATCCAATAAAGGCGATAGGGCCGACAAAGGCAACCGCTAATGCGGTCAGGATACTGATACGCAACAATGTTCCCAAACGCAGGCGGCCAATATTGATGCCAAAACTGATCGCGCGGTCTTCTCCCAGACGCAATGCGGTCAATTTCCAGGAATTACTCAATGAGATAGGGGTAATGACAGAGAAAACTAACATCATAATGCCCAATTTTTCCCATGTCGCCCTGCCAAGGCTGCCCATTGTCCAGAAAACCAGCCCCTGTAAGGTATCTTCCGTAGCGATAAATTGCATCATCGAAACTAACGCCTCGAAGGTAAATACCATCGCAATCCCGAACAATACAACACCTGTGGTTGCAACTCTCGTCCAACGGGTAATGCCATCAAGCATTAAAGCAGCCAATAATGCAAAGAGAAAAGCATTTGCAGAAATAAACCATTGCTCCGGTATTCCCGGAATACCAATGTCAAGCACAATGGCTAATGCCGCACCAAAAGAAGCCGCTTCGGAAACCCCTAACGTAGAGGGGCTGGCGAGTGGGTTATTCAAGACTGTCTGCATTTCAGCACCGGCCAACCCAAGTGATAGGCCGATCACTACCGCCATCAAGGCATAGGGCAATCGAATATCCCAAACAATCACCCGTGTTGCTACGTTAACACTGTCCGGTGAAAACAGGGTTTGCCAGAGGGTTTGCAGCGATAACCCTGATGGTCCTATTGTAAAATCCAGTACAACAGAAATGCCAATCGCCAAGATGATGAATAATATCCATGCAATACGTCGGCGCAGGATATGACGATAATGTGCTTTTATATCGCACTCACTCAATTGTTTTTTCACCATTGGCATAGGCTCGGTAGTGATGCTCATTTTTATTACCTGTTACTGCTTATTTCTCGCTGACCCAATATGTGCCTACCGGCTCAATAGCCAAGAATTTATTGTGAAGTTCTTTCAATGTTTGTTGCGGATCTAAATCAGCGAATTTCTCAGGATAGAACCATTTAGCAAAAACTTGGGCAACAACAACATTATAAGGAGAGTTATAGTAGTGATGCCAAATAGCATAGCTACGCCCTTCCTTAACGGCAGTTAAGTTATTGATACCTTTACGTTCGGTGATTTCTTTTAAGCCAGCACGGGCAGTATCGGCAGAAGTTTGAGCGCCCATTTTGATCCCGCTACCTTTGTCACCCGGATCTTGTGCGCCGCTTGCGATGTAAATAGAAGGATCTTCGGCAATGACTTTTTCCAGATTCACGGTGCCCAATGGAGCAGGCAGTATTTCTTTGGCGATGTTTTTGCCACCTGCCAAATCAATGAAGTTCCCCATATTGCCGTTACCTGCCGTACCACAGCAATCTTCGCTAGAACCTGCTCTTAGTTCAATAAATACGGAAGGCTTCTCAGCATCGGGTATACGATCTGTAATATCAGTAACCAATTTTAGATTTTTTTTCATAAAAATCAGCGTAAGCATTAGCCTGATCTTCACGATGCAAGACTTTGCCCAGCATACGGATGCTAGGTAATGTATTTTTCAGGGGATCATTGCGGAAATCGACAAAAACAACAGGGACGCCTGCTTTCTCCAACTGCTTCACTAATTCACTGTTTTTTCCCGGCCCATGTCCAGACAGACCAAAAATGGCAACGTCGGGGTTAAGCGTCAGCACTTTCTCGGCGCTAACACTGTCAGCACTCGTGTTACCAATCAGGGGGATATTATCGATTTCAGGAAATTTAGCTTTATAAATAGCGTAAGTTTGTGGGTCCAGTTTACGGAAATCACCTTGCCAACCAGCGATACGAGCCAGAGGTTTATCCCCTTCCAAGATGGCAATAGAATGGAATAGACGGCCTTCACCCAACAAGATACGATTGACTTTCCCGGGCACCTCAACAGTACGTCCAGCAACATCAGTGACTGTTTCAGCCCAAGATGCAAAACTTGCCATCATGGCAGAACCCGACATTAGACTGATACTCATACTTTTCACGACTGCTCGAAATACAAACTTCACTTTAGTTAGCCTCTTCATGCAACAATTGTGCTGCTAACAATAAAGCAAATAAGAATACTTATCAATGCGATCGGGATGGTATATCCGAAATTTATCGTTGATATTTATTCCCTAACTCTATGAAAAATAAAAACTGCCAATTCCATCACAGAACCGGCAGTTTTTCGTAAAAAAATCAATAACACTTTAACCAATAAGAATCAGCTTATTAATAACCTATTAACAAATCACTCTTTGTCGGTATACTTGAAGGCGGGAAATGCCATCTCACTGTATTTCACAAAACGCGTTTTCTTTTTCAGCTTGTAACCCAACCAAATAAGCAGGAATAACGGGATGCCAATGTAAGTCGCCGTCACGCCATACCAGTCAACCTTATCTTGCAAAAACGCCTGATAATTTTGGCCCAAAGTGATAACCAAACATAAAATAAAGGCAAAAATCGGCCCAATAGGGAAAAAACCTGAGCGATATGGCAGAGCATTGAGATCCAAACCTTGGGCGACATAACCTTTACGAAAGCGGTAATGGCTGATTGCAATTCCAAGCCATGCGATAAATCCAGTCATACCTGATGTATTCAATAACCACAAATAGACGGTTTGGTTACCAAACATGGAGCTAAAAAAACACAGCCCTGCAACCACGGTTGTCGCATAAAGCGCATTACGCGGAACACCACCTTTAGACAGATGACTAAAAATTTTCGGTGCCTTACCCTCTTTTGCCAGAGTGAATAGCATACGAGTAGATGCATACATCCCTGAGTTTCCCGCTGACAGAACAGCAGTTAATATCACCGTATTCATTATTGCAGCCGCTGATAATAAGCCAGCATTTTCAAATACCAGCGTAAATGGACTAACACTGATATCTTTCACGCCATTGCGTAACAAATTCGGATCAGTATAAGGAATGATCAGGCTGATGATTAAAATCGCAAACACATAGAACAATAAGATACGCCAGAATACTTTGCGCACCGCACGAGGGATATTTTTCGCTGGATCTTTCGACTCCCCCGCAGTAATGCCTATCAGCTCTGTCCCCTGAAAGGAAAAACCGACAATCATTGCCACCCCTATCATGGCTGCAAAACCACCTGCAAAAGGAGCGTCACCCACTGCCCAATTATGCCAACCTGCACTTTCAGCGCCTTGCATGATGCCAGCAATCATTAAAATGCCAACGGCAATGAACACAATAACTGTGGAAACTTTGATCAAGGAGAACCAATATTCTGCCTCACCAAATCCTTTGACGGAAATGACGTTCAACAGGAAAATCAAGCTAAGGAATAACGCACTCCATACCCAACCAGGAACATCATTAAACCAATATCCCATTACCAGTTGCGCAGCGACAAGGTCAACGGCAATCGTCACTGCCCAGTTGTACCAGTAGTTCCATCCCAATGCGAAGCCAAAGCCCTCATCAACATATTTGGAACCATAAGTTGAAAACGATCCTGAAACTGGCATATACGCTGCCAATTCGCCTAAGCTGGTCATCAAGAAATAGACCATCAGGCCAATTAATGCATACGAAAGTAAAGCTCCACCAGGGCCAGCCTGAGAAATTGTTGTGCCAGAAGCAACAAATAACCCCGTGCCAATTGATCCACCGATGGCAATCATTGCCATATGGCGTGCTTTTAATTCACGGCGCAGGGTTGTCGGAGCCTGATCCCGTGGCATACTTTCTTCGCGAGACATTCTATTCCTATATCATTTAAAATAAATTTAATGCGGAATTGTAACAAATCCTCGTCGCCAGAATAGCAACGATTCGTGGTTATAAGATACCTTCATAATCCACCGCCAATTATTAGCTATACGATTATATTCTCAATATTAGTGACAATAACTCAGTAACTTCCGTAACGCATTGGAGATATGCTTTTGACGATGGTAAATCAGGTACAAGGTGCGATTGAGGCTAAGTCCAGGAATAACAAGTTCAGATAATGTGCCATTTTTTAATTGTTCGTGGACAACTCGTCGTGAAAGGCAACTGATCCCCATTCCATATTGAACAGCATGTTTGATGGCTTCCGAATTACCCAACTCCATCGCAATATTGAATCTCGGCATTTGTGAGAACAAAAGATGATCCAAGATTTCTCTTGTTCCTGAGCCTTTTTCTCTCAATATCCAGGGCGCTTTGATCAAATCTTCCACGTTCAGCTCACATTGCAACAGCGGGCTTTCCGGAGAGGAAAAAACGATCAACTCATCTTTCATCCAGGGTTGTGTGATCAACTCAGGATCGTGACACAATCCTTCAATCAATCCCAAATCAACACGAAATCCAGCAACTGCCTTGATGACATCTCCAGTATTACTGATATTCAATTCCAGTGGTGTCTCAGGGTAATCCTGACGGTATCTGGCCAGCATTTCAGGCAACATATAATTGCCAATCGTGCTGCTGGCCGCTAACCGCAATGCGCCCAGTTCAAGTTTGAAAAGCTGTTCCACTTCACCAGCCTGTTCAAGTAATGCCAATGCCTTAGGATAGAGCAAACGCCCATGTTCATTGGTGACCAGACGTTTTCCGACTCTATCAAACAGTTGTACTCCCAACTGTCCTTCAAGATCTGTCAGTGAAGCACTTACCGCAGATTGTGATAACGCTAATTGCTGAGAAGCCTGTGTCGTTGAACCACTTTTCAGAACTTCTGCAAAAATTTCCAGTTGTCTCAGAGTGATACGCATATGGCCTCGCGGGGAGCAAATAAAAGGGAAAGATAATCTTGATTCTAGACAGTATTACGCAACTTAACAAAAGCCACCCATAATTAACCTATTTTAATGATAATATTTACAAATATTATCAATTTTATTGATTTTAAAATCTTCTATATGCTTATTCCTGCAATACATAAGCTAATAGAGTCTCCATTATGTCTGAAAATCAACCAGGAAAACTGACCAAAGCCTACCCCAATACCACATTAAAATTAATTCCCGGTCTTATATTGGTCGCAGTCCTGACAGCACTCGCTATCTATATCGGAACTATTCCCTGGTTTATAAATATGGGATTAGGTGTTCTGACGCTTGCCATCTTATTGGGGATGGTTATCGGCAATACACTGTACCCTCCCTTAAAATCCACCTGTGATAGCGGTATCCATTTCTCCAAACACTATCTACTACGCGCTGGCATCATCCTTTATGGATTCCGTCTGACTTTCCAGCAAATCACAGATGTTGGTGCAACCGGGATATTAATTGATACCATCATGCTGGCAATGGCGATGATTGCGTTAGGGTTAACCACCCATATCAGTGCTATTCGCCAGGCTGGGGTTAAACCCATTCTGCTGGCACTTATTTTGTTTGTCTGGCTAGTCGCGGGAGGATTAATCGTCAATCAAGGCATCCATCATTTATTGCGCTAATTCAGCATGAAGGAATATTAAATTGACTTTTGCTGCCAAAATTTTATCAATCAAGTGAACAATGCCATAATGACGAAAACACAGGAGAAAATAAGATGAAATTTATTGGAGCCCATGTGAGTGCTGCGGGCGGTGTTGATCAGGCCGTGATCCGTGCCCATGAATTAAATGCAACGGCATTTGCCTTGTTCACGAAAAACCAGCGCCAATGGTATGCCCCGCCGTTATCGACAGAAGTTATTGATCAATTCAAAGCGAACTGTGAACGTTACGGTTATGATAGCCGACAAATTCTTCCTCATGACAGCTACCTAATTAATCTTGGACATCCTGAAACAGACGGTCTGGAAAAATCCCGGGCAGCGTTCCTTGATGAAATGCAGCGCTGTGAACAGTTAGGCATCGACCTGCTGAATTTCCATCCGGGCAGCCATCTCAATAAAATTGACACCGATAAGTGCCTCGCCCGTATTGCGGAATCCATTAATATGACTTTGGATAAAACACAAGGTGTCACTGCCGTTATCGAAAATACCGCCGGACAGGGCACCAACCTTGGTTTTAAATTCGAACAGCTGGCGGCAATTATCGATGGTGTCGAAGACAAAACCCGCGTTGGAGTCTGTATTGACACCTGCCACGCTTTTGCAGCTGGTTACGATTTGCGCACTGAAAAAGATTGCGAGGCGACTTTCAAAGCATTCGATGAAATCGTTGGATTCAAATATCTTAAGGCCATGCATCTGAACGATGCCAAAAGTGAATTTTCCAGCCGTGTTGACCGACATCACAGCCTTGGTGAAGGCAATATCGGTAAAACACCTTTTAGCTATATCATGAAAGATGACCGTTTCAATGGTATTCCTCTGGTTCTTGAAACGATCAATCCGGGCATCTGGGTTGAAGAAATTGCCTGGCTAAAATCCCAGCAAAGTTAATTACCTGACTGAAATTAACTCGATCTTCGCCATCATTGATGCAAGTTCAGTACGGCTTTTAATCCCGACATTCGGCTGGCTAACCGTAAGCGCAGAAACTGCGGTCGCCAGGCGCAATGTGTGTTCGCTGGATTCTCTCATCAGCAAACCATAGACCAATCCTCCAACCATAGAATCCCCGGCCCCAACTGTGCTGACTACTTCACAATGTGGTGGTTTTGCCAACCATGAACCAGAGGCATTGACCCATAATGCTCCCTGCTCTCCCAGTGAAATAACAACGTGGGCGATCCCCCTATTGCGTAATTCATGAGCTGCATCAATAACGCTATCCAATTCCGGCAATGGCCTACCCGCCCAAATCTCCAATTCATGGCGATTGGGTTTTATCAGCCAAGGTAATGCCTTAAGTCCAGCAACAAACGCTTCACGGCTACTGTCGAAAATAACGCAGGGACAAGACTGTCGTAATTGCATCATCCAATCCGCAAATGATTCTGCTGTAATTCCTTCGGGCAAACTACCGCTGACAACAACCATATCGAACTGCCCCAGCCATGTCAGAGAATCACTGACAAACCGACTCCATTCTTCTTCTGTCACATGAAAACCAGAAAAATTGAAATCTGTCACTTCACCCTGTTTTTCAGTCAGCTTGACATTAATCCGCGTTCGCCCAGAAACGAGATGAAAACGATTTACCATCCTGTTTTCGCTAAAAAACTGCTGAAACCCTCCCTGATTCTCTCGTCCCAGAAAACCACTGACAGTCACATCAATACCTAAATCACGCAGTACCTTTGCAACATTGTTTCCTTTACCAGCCGCGTGAAGCCCTGCCGTCTGTACACGGTTAACATGTCCCTTAACAATATCTGGGCATAAGCCAACTAAATCATAAGCTGGATTTAAGGTAATTGTGGCAACTCGACGGCTCATCTTGCCCGGTATCTCCTGAATAAACAGTCATAAGTAATATTAAGTTTTATCTGTTATTTATAACATCAAAATTGAATCGTTTCAGTTAAAATTACTGCCCAATTGATCATTGTGTTAATGCCATCTAAAAGTAAGATATGCAACGGCATAATTTCTTGCGATTCGTGAAATCTATTGCGCAAATTAATACCGGACTCCCTTCTGGCAGGTTTTCTCAGATACCTGTCCTACCTTTGTATATATTTTCTTAATTATTTGTTTACACATATAATTTATTTATGTATCGTTGCGCTAGTACAAGGTAGCATCATTCATCAGGGAGTCTATATGTCCATTGAGGTAACGCAAAATTTGAAACGCCCCTCTATATTTGGTGGCGCTATGATCATTGCCGGTACTGCTGTCGGCGCAGGTATGTTTTCCATTCCGATTGTCACATCAGGTGTCTGGTTTACAGGATCAATCATTTTGCTGTTATATACCTGTGCATGTATGTATTTCTCTGGTCTGATGATTCTGGAAGCCAATATGAATTACCCTGCTGGCTCCAGTTTCCATACGGTCACTAAGGATTTGTTAGGCAGAGGCTGGAGTACCCTTAATGATTTATCCATCACCTTCGTTCTGTATATCTTAACTTATGCTTATATTTCAGCAGGGGGTTCAATATTCTCTCACAATATCGAGAACATTATTCCGCTACCTCAATCAATATCTGGATTATGCTTTGCCTTTATCGTTGCCTTTATCGTTTGGGTATCGACTAAAGCAGTCGATCGCTTAAGCACTATCTTGATAGGCGGCATGGTCATTACCTTTATTATGTCTGTCGGTGGTATGTTTACCGAAGTTAAGCCAACCATCTTATTTGATCAAGCTAATACCCATTCAGACTATTTACCCTATGCTTTAATCTCGTTACCTTATTTATTAGCCTCATTTGGTTTTCACGGCAACGTTCCAGGGCTGGTTAAGTATTATAATAAAGACAGTAAAGCCGTCACACACAGCTTGCTATATGGGGCATTGATAACATTAGCGATTTACATTTTATGGCAGTATGTTATTCAGGGGAATATTCCGCGTGAGGCCTTCAAACAAATCATTGCTGATGGCGGTAATATCGGTAACTTATTGCAACAGATAGATAAAACCTCTGATAATACAACAATGGGCCAACTCTTAAATGCCTTTTCATATATGGCTTTGGCGAGTTCTTTCTTAGGTGTATCATTAGGATTATTTGACTATCTGGCAGACTATTTTAAATTTGATGACACTGGCAAAGGTCGTTTTAAAACAGCACTGATTACATTCGTTCCCCCGACTGCATTGTCACTGATTTTTCCAAACGGTTTCCTCTATGCCATCGGTTTTGCTGGCCTGGCAGCAACCATCTGGGCAGTTATTGTTCCGGCTTTAATGGCCCGAGCAAGCCGTAAATGCTTTCCGACATCCAGCTATCAGGCTCCGGGCGGTAATTTTTTGATTGTCTTTGTTATCCTATTCGGTTTGATAAATGCGCTAGCACACATTCTCTCTTTGTTTGATTTGTTGCCAGTTTATCGTTAATGTTTTCCTGCCACCCCAGTATTTTTACTGGGGCATTCATTCACCTCTTGCCTAATAGACCAACTGCGAGTAATTTTGTCGCCACTTCAATATTCATTCCACTATTTCCTTGTTTCTACGGAAGGTATCTATGGCTAAAGCCAATGAAATTAAGCGCGGCGCTGCAATCAGCTACAATGGAAAGCTATTATTAGTTAAAGACATCGATATTCAATCGCCCAGCGCACGTGGTGCCAGCACGCTATATAAGATGCGGTTTACTGATATTCGTACTGGTCAGAAAGTGGAAGAACGTTTCAAAGGTGATGACATTCTTGAAACCATCACATTGACCCGCCGTAGCGTAAGTTTTTCCTATATTGATGGTGATGAATATATCTTTATGGATGACGAAGATTTCACCCCTTATCACTTCAAAAAAGATCAAATCGAAGAAGAACTGCTATTTATTCCCGAAGAAGGTTTACCAGGCATGCAGGTCCTGACAATGGATGAGCAATTGTTAGCGCTTGAATTGCCGCAGACTGTTGATATGGTCATTGAAGAAACATCACCAGGTATTAGGGGGGCATCAGCGAGTGCTCGCACTAAACCGGCGAAAATGAGTACAGGATTGACTATTCAAGTTCCCGAATACTTGAGTTCGGGTGAAAAAATCCGCATTCATATTGCAGAGCGTCGCTATATGGGACGTTGTGACTAATTCTTTATCCTTAAATATGAGTTGCTCTTTTGACGAGAATAACACTTGATGCAAAGAGCAACTCATCGTCTTTGAAGTTAGAAGTAATCCACATTAACAATTGCCACACGTTTCTGATTATCAGTCCACTTCACGCTGGAAACCCCTATGTTGCCAGGAAGCATGACACCGCCTTTCGTTTTGTGAGTTGAAATGATTTGTTTAACAGTGAGATTTTTACCTAATCGATAGCAAGAGATATTGGCTTGAGTGTTTGATATCACAACTTGACATCCTGGATCAACAATCGCACCTGAAAACCGAATGACTCCTCCTTTAGATTCGGCATATCCATAAGAAAGCCATGAAACCAATAAACAACTCATTAACAGCTTAAGATAATTTTTCATGGTTACCTCACTTTCGTTTTTCCATTAACTAAAACTCAGCTACCTTTTATTCCTTCATCCCCATAATAACTATTTCACGTAAGAAAAATACGACATTGAGAACTTTTATTGATAAATATCAAAAGTCATTTTTTAATTAAAAATAAGCACACTGTTTTTGTTGATTAATGAATAAAACTGTTATTAACAATAAGTATTTGAACTAAATCACAGATAAATTTATTGGTTTTATTTTATAATATTTAGCTAAAATAAATAACTATTATACTTTTATGTAACATCTAATGATAAGTTATAGTCACAATACCCAATTCCTTATTTTTTCCAACCCATTTTATTTCTTCTGTTCCAATATGTTTTACCATAGATACTGGTGACTTACTATCCTTTTGATATTCTATGTTTTTTTCTTTAATTAACTGTTTGCCATTATACCAGCAGACCATTTCAGTATGCTCTTTATCCCAACTAAATTGGCATGGAGACTCAACGATAGTTCCATGAAAGTAAATAGTTCCAGAACTGGAGGAGGATGAAGAATTCACCATTACAGGATAATAAGATAAAGACATGAACAAAAAAGTTGTCATTTTTCGTAACATTCGCAACATAAGCATTCAACCTCCACAACAAGTGTTATTATCTTTTTTCAACTTTAGCCCGCGCCAATTTGAAAACCAGATAATGGTGTAACGCTTTGCTATATAACGATATAACGTCAAATGAAACTTTTTCTTTATACCTTTTATTAATTTTAACCACAATTCGATATAATATTCTAATAAATTAGAATATGATAAAATCAATTGATAGTTATTTAATAATAGTCAGGTGCTGACATTGCATCAAATATATATTATCGGTACTGCCGTGGGGATTTAGCTATTTTTTCGATATCATAAAACTATTTACACATTTGACAACAATAAAGTTTAGCGATGAACTATACAAATATACTGATATAACCACACCTTAACCACAGTATCTGATGGTGATTACGCTTTCTCATAAATTTTGTTATAGTCCTTTCCTCGGTTAATTTGTCTACCAAACTCCACTTTACGTGTTAAATAGGTATCTCATGACTCGCAGTCACCCGTTCGCTATATTTATTCTCAATATTCTTGGTATTGCCCTGTTCCTCTCATGGTACTTGCCTGAGAATCACGGCTTTTGGTTCCATATTGATTCCGCTATCTTTTATTTTTTTAATGAAAAATTATTACCCGATGCGAAATTTTCCCTATTTGTCGCTATCGTGAATATTAGGGCATTCGATGTCATATCACTTTTATGCATGGGCTTACTTTATTACAGTGCATTTCACAAACAGGATCACGCTGGCAAGCGCAGACTTTTCATGATTGGTTTAGTGATGCTTATTTCTGCCGTTATCATTAATCAAATAGGTCATCAAATCCCCGTCAGCCGCCCAAGTCCAACGCTGACATTTGAAAATGTTAATCGCATAAACGAAGTAACCCGTTGGCATACAAAAGATTCCTCCAAAGACAGTTTCCCTGGTGATCACGGTTTAATGCTCTTAATTTTCAGCAGCTTCATTCTGCGTTATATCTCCCGCAGTGCATTCTGCATTGCTCTACTGATTATGGTCGCTTTTGCTCTTCCCCGTATTATGGCAGGTGCTCACTGGTTTACAGATATCGCAGTAGGCTCTTTATCTTTAACATTGATAGGCATGAGCTGGATATTGCTAACCCCATTGAGTGATATTATAGCAACATGGTTAGACAAGAAATTACCGCATATTAGACGCGATAATTAAAATCATAATATTGAGGAGATAGCTGTTATCTCCTCAATATCATCTCATATTTATTAAAACAGTATAAAATAGCAACAAATCATTCTAACCTATTAGTTCCTAATCTGATTTTTTGTAAAGAACTCTTTTTGTCTCTCGCTTTTTACTCATGATTTCAGTAATCTTTCCTGCGTCCTGTTTATTAAAATAACATGTTTTGTAAAGATAATAATAAAATGTGTTGCTTCGCACACTTTATGGACAGAAAATTTGTTAATTCACCCTATTCTGACTAGGCTTTAGAACATTTAGTGTTTTCATGGTGGTGATAAGTCACGTTAAGAACTGCAAGGAAAAATCAATAAATGGTTAAATCTAAACCAACACTGAGATACATCTTGCGGCTGATACCCGCAATTATAGCGGCAGTAACACTGACCGCATGTAGTTCACCAGATTCTAACCTACGCAATAAACACACTGAGACGCATGCAGTAAACACTGGAAAACATTATTTACTGCAAGCATCTCAGGATGAATTTGAAACGCTAGTCAACAAATTAGATATCAAGTCTAAGATACTCAATCAATACGCTGACTGGAAAGGTGTAGCCTATCGGCTTGGTGGAAATACCAAACGGGGTATCGATTGTTCTGCTTTTGTGCAACGTACTTTTCATGATCAATTTGGTATGGAGTTACCACGTTCCACCTCAGAACAACAAAATATAGGACAAACCGTCAGTCGCTCTAAATTGCGGGCGGGTGATCTGGTATTGTTCAAGACAGGGGTTCGCAGGCGTCATGTCGGTATCTACATCGGCAATAATCAATTTGTTCATGCTTCAACCAGTAATGGGGTTATCGTTTCCAAATTGACCGATACTTACTGGAGTAAACGCTACTATGGTGCAAGGCGAGTGTTATCAGATAACATAAAAACCTCGGTTTGACCGACACCTAACGTGTTTTATTACTGAATTTTCCCTTGCAGGCATTAAAAAACGCTTCCGTTTAAGAAGCGTTTTTTGTCAATGGGTAAAATCATAGTGGATACAGCGCAGTTATATTTTCTGCAATTGCAGCGCCTAACGTCTTTAAACGACATATCACTGCACTCTCATCTTCCTTAGCAAAAAACAAACAGGGTTCTCCTTCCCATCTAATCACAGCACTCGGTATCTGCATATCAGCAATAGACTGATTTATAACATGCAAAATTTCCCGTGCTTCTTCGCCTTCGTGGCTTAATAACTTCAGCCCCATCAGGCTATTTCCTGAATCTGTTTCTTCTGCTGGTAAAATCTCAACTTTTGTACCAACGAAGCCAGTTGACCACCGATAACTTTGCGGCAGTCTGTGTACTACCGAAAGTTGGATATTATTCACGTATCATTCCTATCAGAAACAACATTAATACATCTAACCACCAGCTGTAGACTATCGATTCGTCAAAACCGAATAACCATTCAACAAAAAAGTAAATAAAAGGTTAAAATAAAAATTGGGTTATCGCACTTACTTCACTTCCTACTTCACGAAAAGTGCGACTCAGCTCGCATTTTATATATATTTATACTGTTTAGGTAAAAAATTCAACTTATTTTTATGCAAAACAGCAACCTTTAATTCAATATTTATTTACATATTTGTTTCTTTCAAACGTTACCGAATACCAATAAAACCACAATCGTTTTATTTACAATAGGTTAAATAATGACAATCCTATAACCTTTCATAGTCATAAAGTTATCATGAAAAATTAACAAAAAATCAACACCCCGGCACTAACTGGCTATGATAATATTAAAAATTTCCTATATTTTTTGATGATTACTCGATAATTCCTGTTTATCAGGTTAATCAATAACCCTCTAAAGGTTCAGCGTTCTCTAGGCAAAACAAAAGGCCATCCCATATCGGCAGATGGCCCCTAAAAATATTTTATGTCTGAGCGTGATTGCTTTCAAAATATGACTATTTATAATGCTGATTATTTATATGACTTACTGCGTGCATAGATAATAAGCATCATTGCTAATGTCACGCATAATGCCATTGAGCCTACCAGCGGCCAGGCATTCTTCTCAGGCAATAAAGACAAAATAGCGCCCACCAATGCAGCAATACTAAAACGGATGGTTCCTGCCAGTGAAGAAACGGTTCCAGCCATGTGGGGGTAATCGTCCAACACAACCGCCATAGTATTAGACGTAATCATAGAAATTCCGCTGATATAAATGGCAACCCCCATAACCAGAGAAATAAACCCCAGATCAAACAAGGTACTAAACAGTAACCATAATCCCACGACAAATTGAACACACAGTCCAATATGCAACATTTTTAATGGGCCATATTTACGTACACACTGGCTATTGATAGTTGCCGTGATGAACAGAAAAATAACATTCAGCCCAAAATAGTAACCAAAATGCTGTGCAGGTACACCGTTCAGTTTGATGTACACAAATGCACCAACACTGAGAAAAGAGAACATTCCAGCAAAGGAGAAACCACTCGCTATGATGTAGCATAGTACCTGACGTTGACGAAACAGCATGATGAACTGTCTTACAGTCGTTTTTAAGTTAAATTTCTGTCTTTTCTCTTTAGGTAATGTCTCTTCTATGAAGAGAGCCACCAAGCCGACAGCCATGACTGCAACCAGAGCAATCGACCAAAAAATAGCATGCCAGTTAAACCATACCATCAACATCCCACCCAACATGGGAGCCAATAAAGGGGCTATGATCATCACCAATGTCACAAAAGACATACTGCGGGAAAATTCCTCTTTTGTGAACCTATCACGCATCAGAGCGTTGATGACTACACCGGCAGCCGCAGCAGAAAATCCATGTAAGAAGCGCATGGAAATAAAGGTATCAATATCTTGTGCTAAAGCACAGGCAGCAGAAGAGATAGCAAAAACAATGACACCGCCCAAAATGACTGGCTTACGTCCTAAGCTATCTGACATTGGCCCATAAATCATTTGCCCAATAGCAAAGCCCAACATATAACTACTCAGCGTCATTTGTACCAGACCATCACTGACACCAAAATTCTCAGCGATCGTTGGCATACTCGGCAAATACATATCAATGGCCAATGGCATTAACATAGAAAGCAAACCAAGGATCAACACTAATCCCAAATAAGACGAACGCTGTTGTTGCACGCAGTTACTCCTGAATCAATTGAAGGATAAAAATTAGGGGGTTAGAATTTGTATGCTGTTGATCTCATTATCCGTCAGCGCCCGATATTCTCCTGGCTCCAATGCAGGATCGAGATAAATTTCGCCGATTCGCGCCCGATGAAGCGCAACAACATGATTTCCTACTGCGGCAAACATCCGTTTTACTTGGTGATAACGCCCTTCGCTAATAGTCAAACGAACAAGTTCAGGCTCAATAATTTCCAGTTGTGCGGGTTTTGTCAGTGTTTTTTCCCCATTTAACTGCACCCCTGCCAGAAATTTTTGTTCGGTATCCTCAGCGACAGGGTGTTCCAATCTCACAAGATACGTTTTTTCGCAGTGATGTTTGGGAGATGTAATACGATGTGACCATTGACCATCATCCGTCAACAAAACCAACCCTGTCGTGTCGATATCCAAACGCCCTGCTGAATGTAATTGATGAGAAACAGGCTCATCGATGAAATACAAAATTGTCGGGTTTGACGGATCATCAGTCGAACATACATATCCCTGGGGTTTATTCAACATGAAATAACGTGGACCATTGAGTTGTTGCAATATCGTGCCATCATAGGCAACTTGTTGATCGGACTTTAATTTATAGGCTCTTGTTTTGATGATCTCATCACCGACAGTGACTCGCCCTGCCCGCAACTCGCGCCCCACATCGTTGCGGCTAATACCTAATTGTTGTGATAAAAATTTATCCAATCGCATGAATAGATGTACCTGACAAAAATAAACACATATGAACATGTCCTTGATATTACGAACAACTTCAAGGCCACTATTGGGATACAAGATTAAACAGATAATTCATAAAAAAATTATCACGGCAGTAACTATAGCAACAATAAGCTACACGTTATAGCCCACCTGATCCTAGAAAAATAATAACGAATTATTTCTCGACGGCAGGCTTCAATGAAAAATGTTATTCTCTACAGCAATTATCTTCTACCTGATATTTGTGACAGTAACATAAAAATGGCTTTTACTTTACGTCCTTATCAACAAGAAGCGGTAGACGCCACTATTCGCTATTTTCGCCAGCACAGAGATCCCGCCGTTATTGTTTTGCCAACAGGGGCGGGCAAAAGCCTTGTCATCGCTGAATTGGCAAAGCTGGCTCATGGCCGTGTTTTGGTACTAGCACATGTCAAAGAACTTGTTGCGCAGAACCACAGCAAATATTGTGCTTATGGATTGGATGCAGACATTTTTTCCGCAGGGCTAAATCAAAAACAAAGTGCAGGAAAAGTCGTTTTTGGCAGCATTCAGTCCATTGCCCGCAACCTGGATTGCTTTGACCACCATTTTTCACTGCTAATCATCGATGAATGCCACCGCATCAGCGATGACGAAAACAGCCAATACCAACAGATCATCCAGCAACTTCGAAAAAACAATCCCCAAATCCGCATATTGGGTTTAACTGCAACACCTTATCGCCTCAACGCTGGCTGGATATATCAATATCATTATCATGGCATGATCCGGGGTGACGAACGCTGTTTTTTTCACGAGTGTATTTATGAACTGCCATTGCGTTATATGATTAAGCATCATTTTCTGGTTTTTCCAGAAAGATTGGACATGCCTGTCATGCAATATGATTTCAGCCAGGTACGCACCAGCCAACAAGGGATATTCAATGAAGCGGAATTAAATCGGGAGCTTAAACGCCAAAAGCGTATCACTCCTCATATCATTAGACAGATCGTTGAATATGCCCAAAATCGAAAAGGTGTGATGATTTTTGCCGCGACAGTCGAACATGCCAAAGAGATCTTCCAATTGCTGCCTACAGGACAAGCCGCGCTAGTCAGCGCAGATACTCCACCATCTGAACGGGATCACTTAATTACGGCATTCAAGGAACAGCAACTCCGCTATATGGTCAATGTTGCTGTACTCACAACAGGATTCGATGCTCCCCATGTTGATTTAATCGCCATATTGCGTCCCACAGAATCTGTCAGCCTTTATCAGCAAATCGTCGGGCGCGGTTTACGTTTATTTCCTGACAAAAAAGATTGCCTGATTTTGGACTATGCTGGCAATCCCCACGATCTTTACACGCCTGAAATCGGTAATAGTAAACCCAACTCACAAAGCCAGCCCGTTCAGGTATTTTGCCCTATCTGCCAATTTGCCAATACTTTCTGGGGGATATGCACGACAGATGGAGAGATCGTTGAGCATTTTGGGCGACGCTGCCAAGGTTGGGCAGAAGACGAAAATGGGAAACGTCAACAATGTGATTTTCGTTTCCGTTTTAAATCATGCCCCCATTGTGGAGCAGAAAACGATATCGCGGCCCGACGCTGCCATCGTTGTGAAGAAGTCCTCGTCGACCCCGATGATATGCTGAAAGCAGCCTTAAAACTAAAAGACGCACTGGTGCTACGTTGTGGTGGTATGCAACTAACACCAGGTCACGACAATAAAGGAGAATGGCTCAAAATCACCTATTACGACGAAGATGGTGCGGATGTCTCTGAGTTGTTCCGTTTATCGACCCCAGCCCAAAAGAGAGTATTTGAACTGCAATTTCTTCGCCAGCATCAGCGTGCACCAGGAACCGTTTTTCGCTGGAAAACAGCAACAGACGTTGCTAATCAATTGCCTTTATTGCGTCATCCTGATTTTGTTGTCGCGCGTAAAAAAGGGCACTTTTGGCAAATTAGAGAAAAGGTTTTCGACTATCAAGGGCGGTTTAGACGGGCTGATGATTTGTCCTAAATATACCAAACAGGCTATCCACTAACCAACCGGAAAGCATATTTATATTTGCTGTCATATCGGTTTTTCGCTAGAATGCCGCCCGCTTAACGTAATAACTCATGTTAAGCCAAGTATCGAACCTGCTGCTGGGTCGCCTGTAGCAGGATTTATTTTCTTCTTTTACAGAGAAAAAATAATGTTAACTATTAATGCAGAAGTACGTAAAGAGCAGGGCAAAGGTGCGAGCCGCCGCCTGCGTAGAGCTAACAAGTTTCCAGCAATCATCTATGGTGGTAACCAAGAACCAGTTTCTATCGAACTGGATCACGATGCAGTTATCAACCAAGAAAGTAAGCCAGAATTTTACGACGTTCTGACCCTGGTTGTTGATGGTAAAGAAACTAAAGTTAAAGTGCAGGCAGTACAGCGTCATCCGTTTAAACCTAAACTGACGCACATCGATTTCCTGCGTGCTTAATTAGAGCCACAGTCGAGCTTTTATCGGGACGCCGAGTAAATAACGCCGCAATTGCGGCGTTATTTATTTTTACAACCTGGTGTATTAGCGATTACCACCACCATGACGTTGCAATTGATCGCGCAAATTCGGTGGCGTTCCCTTAATCGTCAACGTATCTGTTACGGGATCCCAAAAAATTCGTTCTCCCATCAACATGGCATCAAAGTTAATGGTTAATCCTCCACCACTACCTGCAAATTTTGTTAATTGGCGTAACGTTCCGCGATCGGCTGGGAAGCTCTCTTCCAGTTCATAGCCTTTTTCCTGCGAAAATTGCTGAAAATTTTGCTCACCCAACGAAGGTAACTCCCGGGATAGCGCTTGTAACTTAATTTCCTCGCCCGCCTGTAACTGTTCATTACAATAACCATAAACTTGCTGGCGATAAGCCTGGCGTTCATTTTTGTCCAACTGTGCCGACTCACAATAATCATCCAAAGCTTGCAAAAAACCTTTATTTTGGACTTTGGCATTCATGCCTTCACTGGCAGCCAGGAAATCCATAAAAAAGTCTGAAACCTTGCGCCCTACCCGCCCTTTTAAGAACGTCAGGTAACGACTGGATTCAGGATTGGTTTCCCACTCAGTCAGATCGATTCTTGCGATAATATCAGCATGGGGAATATCAAGATATTGCGTCGTATTGACATCGAGTTCATCGTTGACGGACGTGCTGTTACAACTATTAAGAACTGCAATCAGTAAATATTCCACAGCAAGATAACGATATTGACAAAACAGCACCGTTCCCCCTTCTGCGAACGGGTACTTTGACAACTCATCTTTCAAGCGAACAGTTGCAGCCCGGCTAAATCCGAGAAAATCGTCATCTCCTTTACGTAGATGACGAAGTGATCCCGCCAGCTCACTTTCTTCACTGAACAAACCATAAGCTTTACTTTTCGCGCTATATACACGATGCAGCTCTGCCATCATCTCTTCAACCACTTGGTTGGTATCCAGCAAAGCATCACGCAAAATTACTTCCAGCGTCTGTTCATCACGTTTAATCAACCGGTGTAGCGCAATCTGGGTAATTTCCAGACTCATTATTTATACTCCTTTTGCAGCTTTGGCCCATCTAGGGCCGTGCGGTTAGCGGCGTATTCAAACATCGTTATCTTTCTGCTGCAACCAAAAACCCAATTGACAAAAATACTCACCATTTAATGGTCAACAGCCTACATATCAAAGAGTAAAATGAGGCAGTATATTCAATATTGCAACCACTCCGGCAGCAGAGAGTTAATTTGTCATAAAAAAAGCAGAAAATCCCCCCCTCTATACGGTAAGATATGGGGCTTTGTACATCCAGGATATTTGATTTATGCCACAGTCATCTCGCTATAGCGATGAAAAAGTTGAACATTTATTAACTGAATTAGTAAATGTTTTCGAGAAAGATCATACTCCAACTGACCTGACCTTGATGGTTTTGGGTAATATGGTAACAAATTTGATTAATACGAGTATTGCTCCTGCACAACGCAGACAGATCGCAGACTCGTTTGCACACGCGTTGCAATCTTCAATCAACGAAGATAAAGCGCATTAATCTTTATTAACACGTTGACGTAAAGAAAATATGGTGACTCGCTGTCAGCATTACCGCGAAAAAGTTTCTCAAATGATCAGTTGGGGACACTGGTTCGCACTGTTCAACATAATGTTCAGTCTTGTGCTGGGCAGTCGCTATCTATTTGCATCTGACTGGCCGGGTTCACTGTTTGGTCGCATCTACGCGCTGGTCAGTTGGCTTGGTCATTTCAGTTTCATTGTCTTTGCCATCTATTTACTCATTTTATTTCCGCTAACATTTATTGTTATGTCTCAGCGGCTAATGAGGTTTCTTTCAGCCACGTTGGCAACGGCAGGTTTAACACTACTGATATTCGATTCCTCCATCTATGTTCGCTTTCACCTGCATTTAACGCCATTGGTTTGGGATTTAGTCACCAACCCAGAACAAGGTGAATTAGCAAGAGAATGGCAACTGATGTTCATCTGTATTCCTTTGATTTTTCTAATACAGATGCTTTTTGGCACATGGAGTTGGCAAAAGTTACGTAGCCTGAGCCGTCAACGATTTGGTAAGCCACTGGCAGCAGTATTCATTACTGCTTTTGTCGCTTCACATCTCATGTATATCTGGGCAGATGCCAATTTCTACCGTCCGATTACCATGCAGCGCTCAAACTTACCCATTTCTTATCCAATGACCGCCCGCAAGTTCCTTGAAAAACACGGCCTATTAGATCAGCAAGAATTTCAACGCCGCATTAACCAACAAGGCAATCCTACAGCCTTGGGTGTCAATTATCCGCTGAATAATTTATCTTATCAGGATACTGGACGCGGTTATAACTTACTTCTGCTAGTCGTGGACGGGCTGGATCAACAAGACATCACCCATGATATGCCAACTCTGGAACATTTCGCGAAGAACAATATCCAGTTCACTCAACATTTCAGTACAGGCATTCAAGATGACACTGCATTGTTTGGTTTATTCTATGGCATATCATCAGGCTATCTGGACGGTATTCTTAACGCCAGAAAATCCTCAGCACTTATTGATGCCCTGACACATCAAGGGTATCAATTTGGCCTCTTTTCTTCAGATGGATTCCAGGCACCACTTTATCGCCAGGCCATACTGACCGACTATTCATTGCCAGAAGCTAAAAGACAAAACGATAACTTAACCGTGACGCAATGGAGCCAATGGTTAGATCTACGAAATGGTTCCACGCCATGGTTCTCATTTCTGGATATTAATGGTTTTGTACCTTCCTCCGGTAAATTTGATAAGAAAGCGCTGGATACTGAAATCAGCCATGTTTTAGAAGCCCTGAAGACTAAAGGTGCCTTAGATAAAACAATCATTGTGATTACAGCTAAACAGAGTAAAGAAACAGCAGATAACAGAGCAAAATGGTTTACGGGTGACAAATTCAATCGTGAACAGCTCCATGTTCCTCTGATAATTCAGTGGCCTGGTACCCCAGCACAAACTATCGATAAGTTGACCAGCCATCAAGATATCATGACAACCTTGATGCGCCGTTTATTGCACGTGACTAATTCTCCTGATGATTATTCCCAGGGTGAGGATCTCTTTCATGCCCAAAGGGAAAATCCATGGCTTATTACGGGTGATAATGGTTCATTAATTGTTACGATGGCCCAAAATACTGTCTATCTTTCCAAGGATGGACAGTATCATCAGTATGATTTAGAGGGTAATGAAATTCAGGATGCCAAACCAAACCTTGCCCAATTATTACAGATATTAACGGAAGTGAAACGATTTTTAGCAAATTAATCGTTTAAAAATCAAACGGTCACTAAATTAGGGGCTTGCTTTACAAATAAAAAACGGTAATATAAGAGAAGTCATCGGCATGTAGCGCAGCTTGGTAGCGCACCGTCATGGGGTGTCGGGGGTCGTAGGTTCAAATCCTATCATGCCGACCAAATTTCCCTAGAAAAACCAACCACTTGCGGTTGGTTTTTTTATGGACGGAATTTGCTCATGGTAAAATGATGGTAATATTCTGGTAAAATGGCCGACAGAAAATGATAAAAGCGGGCTAACTTTAGAGTGAGTTTTGTTGTGCCTTAACGTTGTTTGAAATCCCTTTTTTCTTTCTGTTTTTTTCGATAGTTTCTGATTGAGATTCATTAGGAAAAATATTCATTGGTATCTTTCCTATAGACCTTGACCACCTATAGGATTCTAACCTGTGACCTACGGCTTAGAAGAGAGTAAGCCTACTTTATAAATCAATCAATTACCGCATTTATCAGTGCTCACACGTCCCATCTTACCGAAAGTTACCCACAGTTACCTGTGGTTGCCTTTCGATACCCGTCCCAAATGTGTCCCACCTTATTTGGCAGTATTCAGCCTATGCAACACCCACACAAAACGGTGCAACGGTTCGTTGGCTGCATTGATAGAACTGCGTCGCTGCATCTGTTGGAATAAGCCAGGTTCTGGAAGAACCAAGAGGGCACTCTGATATTGTTCCTGAACATGTATGGGAGGAATGGTAAGAGTAAGTTCGCTGACTACATTGATAAAGTGTCAGGGTAACTTCATGACGCATCGTTCAGCCGATGCGTATCCAGACTTTCAGTCCGTTAATCACTAACCCACCGACTAAAGTCGGTGGTTGTTGAGATTTTTTTATCCTTATAGGACTCTGTCAAAAAATTTCAATTTCCTAACTAATTTTATAAAAAACCAACTAGAAAAGAAAGTTATCACAATGCTGGAAATTAAAGTTACCAACCATTGATCAAATATATTCTTTATATTCTGATATGTGATTATTATGATCGCCACATGAACGCAATAAATACCAAGTGAATTTTCAGATATGGAATTTATGAATTTATTTGTTTTTTTAAATCCCAGCATAAAACAAAATAAAAATATTGATTGCAATACTACTAATGGGTGCGTGTATACAAAAAATTTTTCACTTGGAATGCCACCGCCATAACTTTCATTAATTGTAAGATAGGCAATTAATATTGAAAAAATAGAATATAACAAAAAAAACAATGTCATGTTTTTCTTATTAAAAATTGATGAAATATCCTTTAATAACCCGCCTGATATAAAAAAGAACAAATATGAACCGAACAATCCAAGATAATATTGCTGTACAATTAAATTTCCTATTAAAGTCTGGGATAAAAATAAAACGACAATCCAAATAGAAATATAAAAAAATTTTTCTGCAATACTAGCTTTGCAACTCCATCTAGACAAAATTGGCATCATAATATAAAGACCAATAATTACATATAAATACCATAAATGAAACATGGGTGGGGAATAAATAACTTTTAAAAATGATATTGGATTTAGTGGTCCATTTCCAAAAACACTCACAAATACAACATAACTCATCCCCCAAAAGCATAGGGGTATCGCCACTCTTAATAATCTTTTCCTCAAAAAATCAAAGATATCATATTCCTTGTTGAGCATGAGATATCCAGTTATCATCAAAAAAAGAGGAACACATGGTCTAGCAAACGCACCTAAGGTAGCGTATACAGACCAATTATCTGAGAAGGTATAAAACTCTTGTGATGTACAGTGCAGTAAAACAACCATAAAAGCAGCTAACGCTCTGATATTTATTATTTTAACGTCCATTGGTTTACCTATGTTATTAATTTAATTGTATATTAATTATACTTACACTTAATTCCAATAATAACAGATAATTAGCTGATTGCACTAATTGATAACTATAGCTTTAAAAAGATGCAACGAATGAACCGTCTGTTTTAAAGAACAAAAACCCTTTACCTATAGTCAAATTAACGATACCTGATGAATTAAAAAACCTAAAATAACCCCCGTCAATTCTATCGCCATTGACGAATATACCCAAACCATTTCTATTAAACTGTAAATATTCATCACCAGTTCCACTATCAATTAAAAATTTATATTCCTGACCAATAAATCTTTCGTCAGGAGAAACAAGATCAATTGTGCACTTTGTCGATGCTATATAATCACAAATTTCAGCGGGATTGAATACAACATTGCCGGAAATATGTTTTTTCAATCCTAATCCAAAGCCCCCATTATCAATGGCAATTCTACCAAATACGTTTGATATAAAAGGTATTTTAGATAAAATTCTTGATATTTTTATTTTTGAGTTATGAAACCCATTATTATTACTAGTGTATATCGCATATTTTGAAATTATATCATCTACATTATTATTTACTAATGTTACATTGTCTATTTTAAAGACGCCAAATTGAGGGTAACCTGAATTCGGGAAAGTTTTGCTTTCACTAACTGTAAATATCATAGGGGCTTTTTCCTGATCTGTTGCTCCTAGCGGCATCCAATTAAATACACTGAGGCCATCAATATAAATAGGAATGCCACCTGATGCAAACCAATCATGAATTACAACAGCATTCCCCTTAGCTCCATCGCTACAAACATTTTTTATTGAAATAAATCCAATAAAAGATGGTTCTTTTACCGGCATTCCCCATATTTCAACGGCCCCTCTGGAACATTTGTCATTAACCCCATCCACACTAATACTGCATTCATAGGGACCTCCATCATCTGGTTTATTTGCATTTGCCAGATTTAATGCAACATAAAATAATCCGGCATCATTCCCTCCTCCTGAAATGTTGTTTATAGATATATTTCTTAATGATGTATGCCAATAATCAGGTTCAATATCAATACCGGCATGAGGACCTTTTGGTAGAGGAGTAGGACAATCAGAGGATTTTGTATTTGTGAGAACCAGGTTATTTAACGTCACATTTTCACCGCCTGTTAATGAGATGCCTTGCCTTCTATTTTTGTCGCAACGAGCTCCGTTAATGAAAACGTTTTTTGGATATGACTCTTTATCAGGCCAGTGCCTCAAACTGGTCTTTAGCGTTCAAAGTACCCAGCTTAACTGTGTTCAGGACTTCATTGAGCTGCTCTGGATTGTTTGCATACATAGCCATTAACTGCTGAGGCTCAATCCCTTTGGACTGGATGGTGCCAGCATTCTGCACGATAGCGGCTGCTACATTACGCGGATCGCCTGTTGAGATAGCCAACTGTAATTGATTGACGGTATTATCAAGCGCAGCGACATCTTGTGCGCTCCTGAATCCCAACTGAGCCTGAATATTTTGTAACTGCGAGGGATATTGCACTGCTAACTCACGCAACTGTTGCGGATCATTGATTGCAGCCGGAAGAGCCTGTCTAAATGCCTGTTGCTCTTGCATCTGCTGCTGCATTTGCTGGTTCTGCATGTTCAGGCCTGTCAGTTGTGCCTGACCAAGTCTATTCTGAGTCTCTTTAAGCGCCTGACCCGCTAAATCAGGCATAAGAGATTCGTAATAGTTAATGGGTTGCATCAGAACATCCCTCCCATCATACCGCCAAACATATTCGCCGCCATGCCGCCAAATTGGTTCATGTCACTGGCAGCACCGTTATTAATGCTGTTATGTGCTCCTGCTGCGATTTGCCACGGAAGCGCTTTCCTGCCCGCATTGATTGCCCCTTGCTGTGTATACAAAGAACCTAACGCATTAGCATTGTTAGCAGCAGCGGCAGACTGAGCACCCGCCCCAGACAGACCAACGTTAACTAAACCAAGTAACTGGTTATACATGTCCTGCTGTTCGGCGGTCTTCAGGTTCAGGAGGTTCTGCCCTAACTGTGGCGCAACGAAGGCCAAAGTATTTCCAGTTGCGGTAGAGCCTAATCCGCCTGTCGCCTCGGCCGAAGCCAATTGTTGATAACGTGCCTGGTCTGCCATCTGCTGATATTCTGGACTCTGGAAGTACTGAGACAGCAAGGCGTTCCTGTCTATAGGTTTGCCTGCCAGTCCTTGCAATCCTGCCAGCCCAGATTCACCGGCTTCACGAAATGGCGATAACCACTCACTTTGCTGGTCGAACATTTGCATCTGAGCATCAAGCGCCCTGTCGTTTGAACGAGCTTGCTCCTTGGCACCTTTATGAGCACCAATGCCACCCATAATTCCGCCGATAGCATTACCCACGACGCTAACTAACCCACCCATAACTCACTCCTTACCATTAAAAATAACTGTTCTCTTCGCCCGTCTATGAGTTCAACCATGTCATCAGCTTGCAGGTGAAAACCGAATTTTTTCGCCAGATTACAAACATGCTTTGATACTGATAGGATTGGTGCGTGAATGGTTCGATTGCCTATCAGTGAAAGAATGTCAGCCACGGCATCACGGCAACGGTATCTATCCTGTTTCCTCATCGCCATGTGCAGCTCAGCATAATCACCACGTTCAATCACGACAAACACACCGCAACCCTGCCACAGATAGTAATCAGCCGGATAATTCACCCATGACGGAACGCCCCACAACCGCATGAGTTGTGAGCCAGTTATCATGTCTATTTTTGTCATTAGTCTGTAAGCCCGTGACTCCTATTAGCATCGTCAATCGCTTTAAGCCGACGAGCCAATAATGTAACCTGATTCATGAGGGACTGGATTGTTGCTGGCGTGTAAGTCTCTTCTGCCGTCCATGACTGATCGACATTAATATCGTCTTTATAAGGGCTGCCAGACATGGCGGTAAACCCAGTAACTCTCGGCCCAATCACCTTCACGTCATTGACCAAGTAACTATTCTTTACATTGATAGGTGAAGAGAGTGTTTGAGAGCTTGTTGTGCTTTTCGATACATAATCAACCTTTATTTCAGACACCTGACCTTGAATGTCTTGTATCTTTATTTTTAATCCATCTACATCGTGCTCAACGTTTAATACCCTTACCTCTAATGCTTTTAAGTCATCCTCAGCCTTGGTTATTCTTTCCTCATGATTTACAAGTGTTAATTCCGCTTTTTCTATCCTTGTTTCATGGTTTGCCAGTATCTTATCCTGCTCATCATTCTTGACCTGAGCATCATAAGCCCCATCTCCAGCCTGATTAGCCTTATTAGCCACATTCCCTAAATCGGTGCCTTGCTGGACAACATAAAGAAAGTAGGGCTGCGAAAAGTTAGAAGGTAAGAGGGTGGCATCAATGCGGGTCGCCTGTATTTCTACAGGACTTTTGAGATTATCATCAGCCATAGTTATTCCAGCCTGATTTGACAGCTTGAGAGGGTGACAGGGGATCGGGTGATTACCCTGATTTTGAAGCCAATGTTTTTGCGAATGCGACCAACGCGCCGCCACAACACCCGCTTGTCATAAACAAAGGGCGCATTATGAGCGATCATCTGTTCACGACCGTAGTTAATGCCGTCAGCTGTCGCAGAGAGGAACAATCGGTCAGCATATTGGGCTATACCCGTGGATGCCTCTAATTCAAAATCAAATACCCTAGTGTTATTGGCTCGAAACATCGGCGTGTACAGCAAATGTTCCTGCTGTTGTCCGTACTGGTCAGTAGCAGAAAAATTAAGCTGCCCGGTCACAGATTCTTTCTTGTCGCCTACCGTGATTTGATTACCTTCGAACATAAAATCAATGCCGCGATAGACCTCATCAAACAGTCCGGTTTTCAGGATGCACCATTGTGGCGCGTTCTGGCTGGCTGCGGCGTCATAACACAGAACATGGCGGGGCAAATGAATGATAAGTAGCTCATGAGAATCAAACCGCAGCGTTTCCATTACGCCAGTCGCTAACTCATCTGCTGTATATTCACGCAGTATTTTCTCTATTGACGCTGTGGCAATAGAAGATACTTGCCCCTGACGAATGACATAGACCGATGGCGCTCCGGTAGCCTGGTGACTGATAATGGCGTGAGAATCACCGAAAGGTGTCTTGCAGTGCGTGCCGGCAATTCCTTTTTGCACCATGAGTGAGGGTTGGGCGATATAAATTGCCGCCTGCGTATCAGTGGCACCCGTCAGAGAAAAATACTCAATCGTTGACGAACCGAAACACACGACAAAATCACGCCACATATCTATACCAATAATGCCATCGGGTTGAGACTCAGCACGGTACAAAGCACGATAGCGGTCTGGATGGGATTCATCCTCAAGGTCAGTGACGCCAAAAGTATCAGTACCATCTTTCACCCAGATATAACGCCCACGGGATCGACAAATATCACGCGCTAAACCAATGTCATACTGGACAAATCCCGATGAGGCAGGCCAGTTCTCCAGCCTTTTAACCGTGCCATCATAACGATACAGCGACATCACCCCATTAGACGCCACAGCCTGACTGTTATAGCTGTGCGCCATACTGACCCGACCAGAGCCAGAGGCATCACCGATGGCATTTGAGCCGCTGTACAGCTTATTACCCAGCACACGATAAACCACCGACTCTTTCGTGTTGAACTCAGCGCCACGCGATATTCCGGCAACATCAGTACGTTTACTAATGCCAGGGAAAGAACGCAGATAGCCCGATGCGCCTAATATCTCTTTCGGTGTCGCCAGCATATTGACCGGAAGCAGATCAACATAATCAGCATCGTGAAAGTTTTTACCATTACCCTTCATCAGAGGAAGTTGTTGAATCGGCATGAAGTTTTTTCCCTGGATAAAAATGCCAGTCATTCACCGTCGCCCAATGATTACCGGAACCAATAGGCATTCTGGCCGGATAATCAGAACGTGATTTCCTGGCACGGGTTATGGCAGATTGTTTATACAACAACTCTTTGCCATACCGGGCGGTATTGATAAGTTTAACCGAGGGTTCGACGGCATAATCTGGCGCAATACGTAACGCAAGGTTATGAACAACGGCACTGACTGCACTACTTTTCATGCCGTGTTCATCGCCCTCAGCAGGCGGATTTTCCGCATCAGAAAACTGGTAACCGGTATCAATACCTGCACCATCCTGATACCACTCAGCCATCATCATTTCCAGATCACTGACAGCATCAGCGAGGGATTGCGGTTCGATATCAGTTAACGTGGCATCGGACGCTACACCCAGCTTACGCAAGGCCGCCTGAACCAGATCACCCTTGGTTATCAGGCTCATCTTTCACCCCCTGACCTTTACCAAGATTGGTCTTGCCCGCCCCGCTGTCTGTCGCCGATGGCTTTTGGCTTAATGTCTCATTCGGATGTTCAACCCAGCCCTCAGCCAGATAGTTGTCCAGCTCATCGGAATCAATGACTATGACTTGCAATTGCATTCCCCAGACATTGACATCACCATTCGGCTTATAAAGCATCTTTTGCATGGTTCACCTCAAAAGAAAAAGGGAGCCGAAGCCCCCTGTAATTATTTCTGACCCGCTAACCCAACGCCGATAGCCTCTGGTTGCTTCGACTAACTCACGATAAAGAGGAAGGACAATATCTATAGCATCAATCTGGATGAAATCTTCTGCAATTACTTTTAACATTTCTGCTCTCTCAAAGTTATGTCAAAAACAACAATACAATAATAAATAATCTTGCATATTTGCACTAAGATAAATCCGGTGTGAGGGTATGTATTTTCCGATTAGTTTTGTACACGCCTTTTGGTAATTCACGCATCTTTATTTACCTGCACTGTGTTTTAACATAATCCTGCAAATATCTCAGTTTTGCCCGGTCGTTGATGATGCCTTCTCGGATATCAAGAACAGCTGATCCAATTTCTCCAGTGAGTTCGACGGTGGTTGTAGCGCCCACGCTGCCGGAGGAAGTGGTTTCAGACACGGGGCAGGTGGCTTGGATGCGCAACTTGCGACGGCCAGCGGCAACATCAGCCCGAAGAGTGTCAATTTCAGTCTTGGCATTGGCGAGTTCCTGAGTGTGTTGGGTGTCCAGTTCATGCAACATGTCAATGTGCGTGTTCTGGTAGTTAATGGTGTCGGTTAGTTGCTGGATTTCAGTTGCTTGATCGCTATTGATGCCGAGCTGTTTCTTATAGCCAGAGCGATAGAGGCAGGCAGCACCGGATGCAACAACTAACGCGATAACAATACCGTAGGTGATATTGAACTTCATTCATCCAACCCCCAGCATGTTAATTCTGACTCTTGGGCACGTCGCTCTACCTGACCATAACAGCCGTTCGTTTGGCCTTTGGTCTGCCTGCAATCTTTGCCACCGTCAAATATCCAGCGTTTGATTTCAGCACATGCCCCGTGTTTATCTCCGGCATTCAGTTTCTGGTAGAACGTGGAGGAAAAACACCGTGCGGGGCCGATATTGTACGGGCAGAAACTGGCAATACCCGCAATTTGTGGTTCCGTCAGTGGCACCTGTACATTACGTTTCACCCAGTCAATGGCACGCTGAGACTCAATCCGGTTTAATTCATCACACTGTTGAGCAGTTAATGTCATACCCTGACGAACAGGGGCGCCCTCTATCCGAGTGACGCCACGACAGATTGTCCAGATACCGCCAGCATCACGATAGGATGACAGTCGATTGCCCTCTTTCTCATCCAGGAGCTGAGAGAGAATAGCTGTGGCACCCGCACCGGAAAGTACCAGACCAATGACCGCCGCCGTGAGCTTACTTTTTGCGCTTGCCATTACGGGTGTGCTCCTTGTGCTTGTAGTACCAATTCACAGCAAACGTTCCGACCGTGCAGATGATACCGATGATGATCGCCCATTCGTTCAAAGTCAGTGCTCCGAACATAGTAAAAAGTGTCCCCGAACTGTAAGCCGTGGGGCTGGTGTATTTGTCCATACGCATATTCCACCCCATTTGAACAATGGGCGTCCGTGGGGTGAAATAGTTCGCCCCTGTGAGTTGTAATAAGTGGGATGCCAGCCGCAATAGGAGATACTGAAGTTCTGGAAGTGATTACGGTGGCAAATTCGGTTAATACATTGATGGCCACTTCTTATTTTCGTCCCTTAAATTAGGGAGAAAAAACGGAAAGTGGTGATAAAAAAGACCACACCGGAGCGCAGCCCTGAAAGCAACATCGTATTTTAATCGCATTTAATATTGACGCGATACGATTAAAATCGTATTATCTAATCATCCCAAGCGGATATGTTCTTTAACAAATGAGGAAACAATGGTTACGGTTCAATGGACGAGGAAAGCACGAAAGCAGTTGCTTTCAATCGATACCAGATACCGGAAAGCTATCAATGAGAAGGTTAACCAACTTGAAACTTTCCCTGCAGTGAAACTAGACATCAAGAAACTTCATGACCTTGATAACCAGTACAGACTACGGGTTGGCGAATACAGGATAATCTTTGAACTTACTGACGGCGAACCGGTTATCTGCTCGATAATGGCAGTCAAACGAAGAACATCGACAACGTACTAGGCGGGGTAACCCGCCATTTCCTCATTATTAAATTCACCGCGACTCTTAGCCACCCGGATGAATACATGAAAATGCAATACATAAACGATGAAGCAGGAAAACCACTGTATGTTGTCCTGCCAGTAGCTGAATACGAAAAACTTATCAGCGCAAAGGAAGATTGGGAGGATGTACCATACACCCCGTCAAAATACGATGATGTGACTGTGCCTAACGGCGTTGTGTCTATCATGGTTGACCAGGATGTTTCTATTCTGGCAGCTTGGCGAATCTATCGTGGGCTGTCTCAGTACGAGGTAGCTGAAAAACTCAACACAGCTCAATCAACGGTGTCTCAATGGGAGGCGTCAGATCGACCACAGAAGCGCACACGAGAAAAACTGGCTGCACTATACAACTGTACTCCAGAACAACTCATTCCATAACCCAACGGCCCCGCTCAGGGGTCGTTTACTTTGGCTGAAAGACAAAAAAACACGCTATGCGTAGCCATCGAGCTGCAAACTCTGAGTTGACAACTGGTCGTTAATCTCCTGCTCAGTCTGCTTAAACCGTGCTTCTTCCAGTTCCACACCCAATACACGGCGATTGAGTTTCAAAGCCGCTTTCAGTGTTGCCCCAGAACCCATAAAGAAATCGGCTACCAAATCCCCTTTGCGGCTGCTGGACTGGATAATATGTGCCATCAGGTCAGCAGGCTTTTCGCACGGATGTTTGCCTGGATAATATTGTACCGGCGCAAACTGCCAGACATCGGTATAAGGCACGGCGGCTGTGACCGTGAACGAACGGCGCATTAAACCGTATTCTTGTCGCAACTCGTCATACTGATGTGACAGGGTTAAATGAGATTCCACCAGCTCACAGTAGGGCTTGTTCAGTTCGCCACGCTGGTGCTTTTCTTGGGCGATACGATCAAATAACGCTTGTAACTTTTGATAGTCCGTTTCATTGGGCAACTGCCACTGGCTGTCACTGAACCAATGACTGGCCATCTGCTTACCGGTTACGGCATGAATCTCTTTTGCCGTGACACCTAACGCTTTTCGGGCATCACGAAAATAATCGATCAGAGGCTTAAATACCGACTGTTTCAGTTTCCGACATTGGCGAAAATAGCCATCACCTTTGGGGTGATAGGGTCCCTGGTAATGTTCGGCAAAAATTATGCGTTCGGTTGCCGGAAAATACATTCGCAGGCTTTCTTTGTTCTGCCTGCGCCACGGGCCAGAGGGTTTTGCCCAAATGATGTGGTTCAACACGTTAAACCGTTCCCGCACCAGCAGTTCCGTATCAGAAGCCAGACGCGAACCGCAAAACATATACAGGCTGCCGTTGGGTTTCAGTACCCGCCAGAACTCGGCCAGTAGTTCATCCAGCCACGCAAGGTAGGCCGTTACATCTTGCCACTGATTATCCCAGCCACAGTCTTTCACGCGAAAGTACGGCGGGTCAGTGGCGATCAGGTCAATGCAGTTATCCGGCAGGGTTTTGATAAATTTCAGAGAGTCGTCGTTAATTAATGTGATACGGCCTAAATTCACAGGCTATTCCATACATCGGCGCTGACCGGCTCTCTGGAAAGCCACGGCGTAAAAGGCAGGTGTTATTCCCCCGCCTCTATTTCACCGCTTAAGACGTTACCCCATTAAGCAACTGTCTTGAACGCGATTTTATGGCGTTATCTGATGATACGAATTATTCCATTCTTCATTTTTTCTAATCATCGCATTCAAGATGGTCAGCAGCTTGCGCATACAAGCCACAAGAGCCACTTTTTTGGCCTTACCCGCCGCCAGCAGGCGGTTGTAAAACGTCTTGATTACCGGGTTAAAACGGGTTGCCACGAGTGTGGCCATATACAACGCTGTCCGAACCCCAGCGCGCCCGCCAAAGATGGTTCGTCGACCCCGCATAGTTCCCGAGTCACGGTTAACAGGAGCAACGCCAACAAGTGCACTGATTTCCCGACGCGAGAGCTTGCCCAGTTCAGGGACTTCTGCCAGCAGGGCTGCTGTTGTCATTGCCCCAATGCCCTTGATGGCGCTGAGCCGGTCAGCCAGTTCCTTAAAATGAATCTGGATATGTTTATTCATATCTTCATCGATCCGCGCCAGCTCAGCTTCCAGTGCTTTAATGACAGTGTTGATGCTCTTTCTGCTCTGAGGATGCGCAGGATGTAGGCGATTACGCTCAGCAACCAGCATCGTAATCAACTGCCGTCTGCGCACCACCATGGCAGAAAGAATCTGACGTTCCGCATCTGGCAGCGCCCGAATAAACCGTTCTCGTTCGGGATGACGGTTTATCACTTCTGCCATCTGAGTCAGGACCTTGGCGTCAATGCGGTCAGTCTTTGCCAGATATCCCATGGCCCGGGCAAAATCTCGCGCTTGCCTGGGATTAATAACAACGACATCAAACCCTTCGGCCTGAAGCGAGCAGGCAACAGCAGATTCCAGTCCACCGGTGGCTTCCATCAGAATCAGGGACACGAGATGTTGCTTCAGTACGGACACAATGGCATCAAAACCATCAGGATCATTACTGGCGGTGAATGCCTCTACGCCAGTACTCACGGCGATATCTAATGAGGCTTTGGAAACATCGATGCCCACACAAAGTGGATTTGGCTGACTCATATTACCCTGCCTTGCAAATACGTTATGGATGACGGACAACTGTTCGGGTTTCAGATGAGTGGCTCAGTGTATGCGTCAATAGCTTTAAAACGGGCTTAAAACCCCAGGGCAACTCAGACTGCGTACACTGTGCCAAATCTAATCGTATTTATTTTAACCTACTTTTAAGATACAAGATGGTCTTCCCCACCTTGTGAACCATACTCTTTATAGAGTATTTTTTCTGGAGAGTCCATCATGCAAAACGTCACCCTTATTGGTATCGATCTCGGCAAGCATTCTTTCCATATCCATTGTCAGGACAAATTCGGCAAGACTATGCTGCGTAAAAAATTTACCCGCCCAAAATTAATGGAATTTTTATCTGGGTGTACATCGACTACCGTCGTGATGGAAGCTTGTGCGGGTGCACATTTTATGGCTCGCCGGATCGCTGATTTAGGCCATGATGCGAAGCTGATATCTCCGCAGTTTGTTCGTCCTTTTGTCAAAAGTAACAAAAATGATTTCGTTGATGCAGAGGCGATATGTGAAGCAGCATCACGCCCCTCAATGCGTTTTGTCCAGCCGAGAACGGAGACGCAACAGGCGATGAGAGCACAGCATCGTGTCAGAGAATCACTCATCAAAGATAAGGTAAAGACCACTAACCAAATGCACGCTTTTTTGCTGGAGTTTGGTATCAGTCTGCCAAAAGGCGAGGCGGTCATTAAACGGTTATCTCTGGTTCTGGCAGAACACGACGTGCCCGATTATCTGAGCCGTTTGCTGATGAAATTACATGCCCATTACCTTTATCTTGTCGAGCAAATAACCACGTTGGAATACCGGGGGTGGGACCCATTACCGCCAGCCTACTTTCATCCCAGCTTGGTGACGGAAAACAATTTTCATGCAGCCGGGATTTTGCTGCTTCGATGGGGCTTGTTCCCCGACAATACAGTACAGGGGGAAAACCGACTCTGCTGGGTATCAGCAAACGCGGCAACAAAAATTTGCGCCGATTGCTGGTTCAATGCGCCCGGGCGTTTATGATGCGGCTTGAGCATCAGCATGGGAGACTTGCCGAGTGGGTTAAGGCACAACTGAGCAAGAAACATTCGAATGTGGTTGCCTGTGCACTGGCTAATAAGCTGGCACGAATAGCCTGGGCAATCACGACTCGGCAAAATGAGTATCAGGCCTAATAGAGGCTGGCTGATTCAATAACTTGATGATTAAACAGTGAAATACACGTTACCTATCTGGTTTTGCGAAGACTGATTATTGATGACATGAACGGCCAATCGGCCTGATGAATAACCTAAGAAACAAAATGGCTCATTGAAGCCGGGGAGTTTTTAAGGTTCATCAGGCGCAGAACTCATCGTGGCGCGGGTATCCATATTCATAGAGACGCCGGATAGATTTAAGCAAGCCAACCATACATCAAAATGAGTGTTGCAAAAACGGGGAAGACCATAGATTTGTTTCGCCGCTTAATGCTGATCCTTTCAGGCGATAGGATCGTTCTGGTTATAGATTAATACATTATCGATTGAGATTAAGCGAGTCAAATGTTTGTTCAAGGTAGGAACGACTATAGTTTTCATTAGCTTATGAGATGCCCGCGATAATTATCGCGGGCATTATTATTTACTAATCAATATCAGTGCCAGTTAGCAGCTAATACAGGTTGTAACTGCTGTTGTTCAACATCTCCAAACATTGATGTTGCAGGTGCTAATGGCGCAAATGCAGAGATGGAATGAATAAGGCTTTCGACATGATTGTCTATCGATTGAGGTACAGATCCCACTACAGAGTTAATCTTAGGAACCTCCACATTAAGGTTATTGAATCTGAAAAGTCCTGAGTCAATCTTATTAAAGTCTGGCATGTGAAACGTCCCTTCGTCAGACTTCGACTTATCTTCCATATCAGTCTTCAAGGCAACAGCCCAGTCAGGCATACCAACCGGTGTAGGTTTTAAATCAACATGACTATTTGATCCCACTATAGAGTTAGCTTCTGGTACCTCCACGTTGCGGTTAGTAAACCTGAAAATCCCTAGGTCAAGCTTATTAAAATCTGGCATATGAAACGTCCCTTGGTCAGATTTCAACTTATCTTCCATATTAGTTTTCAAGGCTACCGCCCAGTCAGGCATACCAATCGGCTTTAGATCAATATTGCCAATATCAACTCTACCTGGTTTTAGATCGATGGGAGGAAGCACCACTGGATTACTAACACCGGGAAGAGGATCATTTGGCGTAGTTAACACTGGTTTATTTGGAAATTGTGCCACTACTGGTACTAAACCTGGCGTAGGTTCAGCAAAGAGAAAATCGGATGCATTTATCTGTGAAACATCCAGAGTATCGAGATAAAGCAATTCCACTTTTGAATCAGCGCCGTTTGCCCCATTAAACGCAACGTTAACGCCATGAATTTGTGACAACCCATTGATCGTACCACGATTGCTTTTAGTGATAGAAAGTTGACTAAAGTCAGTGATGCCAATTTGACGCAGATCGATCTTATCGATGCCGTGGCGGAACCCACGTAATGCGTTTCTGTAATTATTAGCGCCGGGTTGAGCTGCAATAACAAAAGTGTCTGATGTTGCACTATCATGGCTATAAATAGTTCCACCCAGGCTAAATTTCATCTGACCCTGAGCATCGGTACTGAGCGAGACGCTATTGCCTCCACCATTAAGGATCACCGTTCCCAGGCCTTCTTGTGGTTGGTGCGTGGAGGTATCACTACTGGTGTAGGTCATTGGCGCGATAAAGGCATCCTGGAACTTGAAATTATCTGCACTAATTCCAGTGATTTGCTGATTTTTCAGGGTAATACTCTGATTGTTACCCAGATCAACCTTAACATCCTCTCCCTGCTGAGTCAGTAGCAGGTCAGCAAAGGTTTTTCCACGGAACCCGACCAGATCGATGATTTCACCACGGGCGGCCTCGAAGTTACTGATAATATCGCTGCCGGCCTCACGGCGGTGGACCACAAAGAAATCCTTACCCGCACCGCCAACCAGCATGTTGTTCCCACGCCCGCCATCAAGCAAGGCATTAGCATTACCTGCGACCAGCGTATCGTTGCCATCGCCGGTGATAATGTTCTGAATACCCGACGGATCCTTGATAGTTAACGCGGCACCGCCAATGCTGGCAACACCGGTCTGCAAGTTGACTGAGGTATCGCGTGAAACCGCCGCCGCATTGAGGGTATTACGTCCACCCGCCACGCCATTGACTGCGTCATCCAGTACCGCACGGTTAGTTTGCCCGACCACCGACTGGATATATTCGTCGGTGTAAAAGTAAGTGTCATCCGGTGTACTCTTGCTGCCGTACAAACGGAGTGACCAGGCATTGAGTGTGGCTGGCAGGCCCGAATTTGCACTGGTGACTTGCAGAGTCCAGTTACCCGCCGAGTTTTCACCAAAATCATGGGTCGACATAAAGCTGTACTTGAACGTTCCCGACCCGCTGCTACCCATATCGGACGCACTCGCACCCGGCAGGCCATCCGGAACCTTACCCTGACGATTGAGCAATATACTCTGAGTGCCATCAGGAGAGATCAGTTTGAGCGTCAAATCGCCAAGACGGCCAATTTCAGCATCAAAATCAATTTCGATATGCTCAATATTCAGACCGGCATTCATCGCAATGGAGGATGTCAGCGTTTCTCCCGCAGCCAGAGTTTTGCCAAGCGCGCCGCTGGAGGCGCTATAAACATACTCGTTGGCCGCCGTACTTTGCGTCATCCAGGACTCGGCCAGGCGAACAGCGGCGCGTGCATCGACGGTGCCAAATCCATAATCATTACTGGTGTGCATGCCGCCGCCATTCCAGTGATGGGCGCTATTGTCGCTCCATTCGGTGGAGGGGTCATTGACCTTGCGAGCGGACAGTGCAAGGATCTGCTGCACGTCACGATAGCCCAGGTTCGGATTGGCCTCAAGCATCAGTGCAACAATGCCGGAGACGATCGGGGCAGCAAAGCTGGTGCCTTGCATGCTGGTATAGTCATTACCGAAAGTTGAGCCACGTTCGGTTTTCAGCATATGGCTGGTCGATACCACATTACTGCCCGGTGCCGAAACCAGCAGGCTGGCACCCGGGTTCGAGAACGGTGAAGAGCCAATCTGCAAGGTCGATAAATCGCCCTGTGCGTTGATCGCACCGACTTGTACAGAAAAACGGTTATTACTGGTCAGTGAACCCTGGGCATTGCCGCCGGCTTCTCGATTGTTACCACCCGCCGCCACGATGACGGTACCCAATCCGCCCCGGCCATTAGCCGCTGCGTATTGCGCATTCAGGCTCAGCGATGCGGCGGTATTGATGGAACCACCCTGAAGATTGCTGAGCGCGAAATCGTTAGTGAATCCCCAGCTATTGTTGGCAATGTCAAAGCTGACCATATGCCCCAGTCCCGCAAGGTCAGCACCGTCATTAGCCAGATAATAGCCGCCCAGCGTAGCACCATGGGCAACCCCTACACCACCTATATCGTTCTTCGTGGCAACCATCACACCCGCCACCATCGTCGCATGGTTGGAAACCACGTTTGGCAGGGTGCCATTGGCCTGTTGAGTTTGCAGCCAGGCTTTGTCAACATTCGCGGCAAGATCGGGATGAGCGATATCAAAGATTTCTGGTCCGGTGGAGAACTGACCGCCCGGTTCGAACTGACCGATACGCACGCCCTGGCCGGTATAGTCTTTCCAAACGGGTAAGATGTTGGCATCGCTCAGATACCATTGCTGGGCAGCCAGTGGATCGAGCGGGACTTCCGGGGTCAGTAAGGTAGCAACGGCCCGCATTGGTGCGGTTTCTCCGCTGCTCAGATCCACTACCGAGGCTGAAGGATTGCCGGCTGCATCAGTTACACCATATTTGAAGCTAATTACGCCGGTATAATCTGCATCCGGCGTAAACAAGACATCGCCCTGGGCGGTGAGGCTGACCGTACCGCCTATCGCATCCCCAACATTGGCAATGCGCAGGGCACCCTGACTGCTAAGGTGTTGATCATTGGCCAACAGGCTCTCTGCGGAAATCAGATGAGGCTGGGTACGAGAAAAGACGTTGCCGTCCTTGTCGTGGGTGAGGACATCCTCAACAGGCATCGCATTGGGGATTTGTAAATCCACCGCCGAAATATCCGCGAAATTAAGTTTTTGGATATTTTTCAGCGTCACTGTGCCATCACGCCCGGCAACTTTATCGGCCACGATATATCCATTGTCGGTACGGGTGATTTGGTAGTCGCCGTGGTTGCCGTGCAGACTGACGATGTTAACGCCACCATCGCCATCAATCGTGGCATTGCCGTGTCCTACCTCAATAATGTCATCACCTACACCGCCGAAAATCTTATCGTCTCCGCCACCGGCATGAATAATGCTGCCGCCTTTGGATGCATAGATGGTATCTCCCTGAGGACCAGCATAAATAACTGATTTGCCAATACCACCAATAATAGTATTGTGTCCGCTACCACCGACCAGTACATCATTGCCCATTCCACCCATCAGAGTCGAATTGCCGGAACCTCCCTTAATAAAGACGCCGTTGACACCACCGCTTATGATGGTATCATCGCCGCTTCCGCCTTGAGCAATAGTTAAACCAGCCTGATCCATGTCCAGTGCCACACCTTTATTGCCGACAATAATTGCGGTATCGTACCCCCCATTACCGTGAATGTTTTTTGTATCGTCAGAAGCGCTGATAACAAAAACGTCATCGCCGGCACCACCCACATAGGTATTACTTCCTGCTCCCCCAACCAGCCAGCTGCCGGTTTTTGCTGCAATCAGGGTATCATTACCGTTGCCCCCATACAGATTGCTCACACCTAGTTGCTCCGCATTCAGAGTTTCACCGGTTTCACTCTGGCTGGCGTACGCCGTGGTCGTGATATCGTTGTGTGTGGAGGTCACTCGTATGCCAGCTCCCTCAGTGCTCAAGATATTGCTGACGGGATCACCGAGAAAATCAACTGCCAGCATTTCACGGGTTTCGCCATTGATAGTGAAAGACCCACTGGCAACAACCCGGTTCCCATCACGTACTTCGGCTTTATCTGAGGAGCGAACGTTAATCTGAGTGATACCCAGTTCGGCCAATGTCTTGAGTTCGCCTGCATCGACTTTCGCATCATGTGAACCATCAATCCAAACCCGTAACTGGCTCCAGATTGGATCGTGCTCATCAATCACTCCATCTTTATTGGCATCTTCACTGGCTAAAGCTCCGAAGCCATCCCTGAATTTCTTCTCGCCAGCGGCACCATTCATTCCGGTTTTGCCACTGTAGTATTCGGAGAACATTTGACTGGCATTTTTTATCTGACCACTACCATCATCGATCACCAGTATTCCGGTATTGCTACCTGTCCAGCCGGTACGCTTGAGCGTTCCGCTGTTATCCATGTCGAACAACACACCGTCACGGATGTCAGTCATGTGTACGCCATTACCGTTCAGATCCAATAATAGCGGGTCAACATATGTGTTGAACGTTGTCATTGCTGATAGACCGTTCAACGTGGCGGCGTTGCGCAGGTCGAAGTTCAGTTTGCTGGTGTCACCAGGTTGGTAAAAAGGTTTGTAGAACTCCGACAGATAGGTATTAGGCCGAACATTGGGGTCAAGCTGCATCTCACCGGGACGGATGCCCCCGGTGGCAAGGCCAGCCATCTGGGTGGAGGTAAAATCTGTTTTGTTGAGAATATCCCCGATGACAGATATTTTGTGTGTCGCCGCATTTTGGATATAACCATTGGCAACATCGTGCCGAGCTTGGTTTTCGCCCTGAATATGTTTCTGGGGCTGTGGGGAGGAATTGATATCAATGTTAATCAAACTTTTTGGTGGGTTGGGAATCGTACCCTCTTTACCCACAGGTTTAAGCCATTCAGGAGTAAACCATGGAATAACTCTTTTTTCATAGTGATCACCATTACGAATCAGGTCATCACGAATGATTTGAGCGCCATGAGAATTCAGTATTTCTCTCAAAACCGCAGGATTAGCATTAGGGAACATATTTCCTTGAAAATCTCTTCCAAAAAAACCTTTCTTACTGTATCCAATGGAATTTAATGATGTAAATACGAAATCTACGCAACTGTTAAAATCCAACGCATAAACGTTAGAATTAAATCCACCTAATTTTGGATCTTGTGAAAAATCGCTTAATTTGTTGTATTGAGCTTCAGTCAATGTGATGGTAACTTCATAAGTGGTCTCTTGGTAGGCCACATTATCATAACGAGTTACCCGTCCTTCTCCCCAGGGCTGATCATGTTGTGACTCAAAACCGTAACTTGCTTCATTTCCGTTACCGTCATTTATTACATACCACATATGACCGCCGGATGATTTATGTACGTCCCCCGCTTTATGATCGCCCTTATCGGCCTGATAAACATACTTAGCCCCCATTGGCGCAACTTTATAGGTCACAGTGTATTTCTTTTCCATACTTGTTATTTCCTCTACTTGTTATTTATCTATTGTTTTTTTCTACATGGTCAAATTTTCGGATCGTAATAAGTGGACTCGACAAAACTCTCGATACCGTTAAAAGCAGGAACATTCTCCAGAGTAGTAATGACAGCAGAGTAACGTCCGGGGGGGAATGAAAGTGTTTTTATTTCTCGCACGGCTGTATTTACATATTTATTTCCATAATAAAAGGCTCTCCCCCAACCGTATCCTTTTGCGTTTATTTTCTCGTCAAAAAAAATCTTGTCATCTTTAACTATATGAAGTGAAATAGGAATTATTACTCCGTCTTTATCAATATCTCCGAACAACTTAAAACGCTTTTTCCTTTCTTCACGATCATCCCCAGTAGCAAACAGCAGGGCAAACTGATAATTCCCTTTCTTGCTGATTTCAAAATTAAATTTGACTGATTGGCCCGCTTTCGATACATCAATCGATTTATATATATCAATGGGTTTAGACCATGCGTTCAACCAGACACAACTCAAAAAAAGAATAATCCAGCGCCAATTCCTAAACCTTTCATGTGTGCGTAATACCGTCATCTCGTTACTCCAGACATTTTCTACAGAAATCAAATTTTCGGATTAAAATAAGCGAACTCGACAAAACTCTCGATGCCATTAAAGGCAGGAATATCTTCAAGGGTGGTAATGACAGCAGAATAACTCCCTGGGAGTAGCTCAAGTATTTTAATGTTACGAACAGCTAGATTTATTCTTCTTCCTTCGTAATCTAAAGACTGTCCCCAACCACGTCCTTTTGCATTTATTCTCTTGTCAAAAAATACCTTGCCATCTTTAACTATCTTAAGTGAGATAGAAGTTATCATTCCGTCCTTATCAATCTCCCCAAACAATTCGAGCCGTTTTTTCAATTCTTCAAAATCATCGCCTTTATCAAACAGCAGAGCAAACTGATAATTCCCTTTCTTGCTGATTTCAAAATTAAATTTGACTGATTGGCCCGCTTTCGATACATCAATCGATTTATATATATCAATGGGTTTAGACCATGCGTTCAACCAGACACAACTTAAAAAAAGAATAATCCAGCGCCAATTCCTAACTCTTTCATGTGTGCGTAATACCGTCATCTCGTTACTCCAGACTTTTTCTACATAAGTTAAATTTTTGGATTAAAATAATTGACCTCGACAAAACTCTCTATGCCATTGAAATCAGGAATATTCTCTAAGATAGTAATAACAGCAGAGTAACGTCCGGGGAATAACGAAAATGTTTTAATTTCTCGCACAACCGTATTTACTCTTCTCGCTTCGTAATAGAAAGTGCGCCTCCAACTGCTCCTCTCAACATTTATTTTTTCATCAAAAAAATCTTTCCATCTTTAACCAAACGTAGCAACACGGGGGTAGCAACTCCATCCTCATAAATGCTTCCAAACAGCTCATCCCGCCTTTTCATTTCGTCATAATCATTTCCAATATCAAACAGCAGAACAAACTGATAATCTCCCTTCTTGCTGATTTCAAAATTAAATTTGACTGATTGGCCCGCTTTCGATACATCAATCGATTTATATATATCAATGGGCTTAGACCAGGCGTTCAACCAGACACAACTTAAAAAAAGAATAATCCAGCGCCAATTCCTAAACCTTTCATGTGTGCGTAATACCGTCATCTCGTTACTCCAGACATTTTCTACAGACATCAAATCTTCGGATTGTAATAGTCGAACTCGATAAAACTCTTAATACCATTAAAGGTGGGAATATCTTCCAACGTGGTAATGACCGCAGAGTAACTTCCGGGGGGTAATGAAAACGTTTTAATTTCTCGCACGGTTGTATTTACATATTTATCTTCATAATAGAAAGCTTGTCCTCCATCGTTTCCCCCTGCATTTATTTTCTCGTCAAAAAAAACCTTGCCCCCCTTAACGATATGAAGTGAAACAGGAGTTATTACCCCGTCTTTATCAATATCTCCGAACAGCTTAAATCGCCTTTCCATTTCATTATGGTTATCCCCGGTAGCAAACAGCAGGGCAAATTGATAATCTCCCTCCTGTGGGATTTCAAAATCAAAAGCCACGGACTGACCGGCTTTGGTGACATCAACGGGTTTGCGTATTGTTTCCGCTCTCTGATGGCAACCGCTTAACCCCGAGACGAACCCGGTACAACGAACCAATCCGGTAAAGCCTAAAAAAAAGAGGATTAACCAGCCACAGACTAAAAAAATAAGGAGATAGCCCCAGTGCCGAGGTAATACCTTCATTTCGTTGCTCCCAATAAAGTAAGATGACAAAAAGTTTCAATAATCACTTATCCCACCTCAGAAAAACGGTAAAAATAACGCGCTGAATCCGACATAAAGTACCTCATGCGCCTTCGGTTTTTATCGCTCCCTCAGACTTTCATCCATATGCTGCCGTAGCGGGCTTAGGAAGTAATCAATCACCCGCCGCTGGTCGGTTTTTATTTCTGCCGTGATCGACATGCCCGGAGACAACGCCACCCGCTGCCCATTGACCCGCAAGTGATCCGACTTCAGACGAATACGGGTGCTATAAATAAGCCCACGCTTTTCATCTTCAATGGCATCGTTCGACATGCTCAGCACTTCACCGTCAACGGTGCCGTACTTGGTGAAATTAAAGGTTTCCACTTTAACGGTGACCGATTGACCAATATGTACGAACCCCACGTCCTTGTTTTCCAGCATGGCTTCCACTTCTATAGGTTGGTTTGCGGGGACAATGACCATCAGCGGCTGAGCCGGTGTCACCACGCCACCGACGGTATGGACAGCCAGTTGTTGAACTGTGCCGGCCACCGGTGCCTTGAGGCTGGTCAGGTTTTCCTGATGACGGGCTTTCGCCAGTTCCTGATTCAGGATTGCCGCTTTCTGGTTGGCTTCCTGCTGTAAATCGAGCATGGCGCGGCGATTTTGTGCAATCACTGCTTCACGCCGACGTCGCGCCTCCTCCTGAGCAGCGATGTTTTGCAAGACACTGGCCTGCTGCACGCTTAACTGACGTTGCAGATCCAGCCGGGCTTGCTCTTTTTCCAGATACGCATGCCGCGACACATACTGTTTCGTCAATAATCGTTGGTAGTCCTCAGTCAATCGCGTAGCGATCGGCAACGTTTTTTGCAGGCTGGCCACCTGAGCCTGGGCAGACTGGATTTCGGCGCTACGTTGACGGATCTCTGCATCGACCAGCTCCAGATTGCTACGGTATTCCTGATATTGCCCTTGAAGCCAACTCTGGGCACTGAGCACCTGCTCTGGATTGGCGTTGGCAATGGTTCCTGCCAGCGACGTCGGCGGCTGTTGCTGATTGATCGCATCAAGCATGGCTGTGCTGCGCGCACTGTCGATACGCGCCGCCAGTAACTCGCTCTGGAGCCGGCTGACATCGGCATTCGCTGCCGTCGGGTCGAGTTCGATCAACAACTCGCCCACTTTTACCGTCTGACCGTCATTGACATGGATCGCTCTGACCACCGCCGTTTCGCTGGGTTGGATCAGCTTGGTTTTGCCATTGGGAACGACTTTACCCGGCGCGACCGCCACGACCTCGATTTTACCGATGCAGGCCCAGAGCACTGCCAATAAAGCGAAACCCATGATGCTCCAGATGAAAATCCTCGGTGCCGGGTGAACTGGCGTTTCCTGCAACTCCAATTCTGTCGGTAAAAACTGTAATTCATGGGGGAGGCGCGGCGGTGTATCCATGTTTTTACGCTGGCGCCAGGCCTGACGCCATATGCTGCGATAGCGCTGCAATAAAGAAAGAGTGGCGCTCATACGAAATATTTTCCTTGAGTCGGGGGGTATTTATCTTGATCACGTCTGCCTCTGGTGATGTTATTAGCCAGGATCATCGACGAAACCTTCAGCCTTGCTGCAGTTGGTACAATCGTGAATAGTGACCGTCCTGACGCGCTAGTAACTCGGCATGGGTGCCTTGTTCAACGATCTGCCCGCGTTCCATCACAATGATACGATGGGCGTTGCGCACCGCTGACAATCGATGGGCGATAATGATGACCGTACGTCCCTTGCAAATGCTCTGCATGTTTTGCTGAACCACCCGTTCAGATTCGTAATCCAGTGCACTGGTCGCTTCGTCGAAAATCAAAATACGGGGATCACCGATCAAGGCACGGGCAATCGCCACCCGTTGCCGCTGACCACCCGAAAGTGACGCGCCGTGCTCACCCACTATCGTGTCGTAACCTTCCGGCAGCTCAAGGATGAACTCATGGGCTCCCGCCATTTTTGCGGCGTGCATAACCACTTCGAGTGGCGTCCCTGGGTCGCTCAAAGCGATATTTTCACGAATGCTGCGGTTGAATAGCATATTGTCCTGCAACACGACGCCAATCTGCCGGCGCAATGAGGAGACATCAGCCAATGCCAGATCCATGCCATCGGCCATCACCCGTCCGCGCTCCGGCACATAGAGCCGTTGCAACAGGCGAGTCAGGGTACTTTTGCCTGAGCCGGAGCGGCCAACCACACCAATAATTTCTCCGGCACCTATGCTCAGATTAACGCCACTCAGCACCTCAGAGCCGTCGGGACGATAGCGAAAATGCACCTGTTCGAATGTAACCTGCCCTTTGAGCGGCGGTACCGTACTCCGTGTAGACTGAGACAATTCAGTATGGGAATTGAGGATGTCTCCCAGACGCTGCACCGAGACGCCGGTTTGCTGGAAGCTGGTCCATAGCTGAGCCAGACGCATAATAGGACCGCTGACACGGCCAGCCAGCATATTGAATGCGATCAGTTCTCCCACCGACAGTTGCCCTTCTATCACAAGGCGGGCACCCAGCCAGAGTGTGGCAACCGTGACAAGTTTACCGATAAGCGAAACACTTTCATTAGCGAGCGTCGATAAGGTCTGGGTTTTGAAACCCGCAGCCACATAAGCCGCCATCTGGTTATCCCATTTGCGGATAATTTGGGGTTCAACCGACATTGATTTCAGGGTATCAATGCCGTTTACCGTTTCAACAAGAAATGCCTGATTTTCTGCGTTGCGCGTGAAGCTGTCCTGTAATCGCTTACGCAAAAGCGGGGTGATTAAAGCCGAAACTAGGGCATAGAGCGGCAAAGACACCAACACAATGAGGGTCAGCCAGCCACTGTAAAAGAGCATGACCAAAATGAAGACCAGGGAAAAAAAGACATCAATCATCAGCGTAATGGCATTGCCGGTGAGGAAACTGCGAATGTTTTCCAGTTCGCGTACACGTGCAACAGAATCACCGACGCGCCTGGCCTGGAAATAAGCCAGTGGTAAATTGATTAAATGCCGAAACAGACCCGAACCTAACTCCACATCAATCCGGCTGGTCGTATGCGCAAACACGTAACTACGCAGACCACTCAAGGCCGACTCGAACAGCATAATGCCCAAAAGCCCTGCCGCGACAACATCCAATGTCGTCAGGCCGTGGTGTACCAGCACTTTGTCCATGACCACCTGAAAGAACAATGGGGTCACCAGGGCAAACAACTGTAGGGCAAAAGATCCCAGCAACACTTCACCCAGCAACTTTCGGTATTTGACGATAGCCGGGATAAACCAGGTGAAATCAAAACGCGAGGAGCCGCCGGATACACTATTACCCGAGCGCACGAGTATCAGTTGCCCAGTCCAGCGCTGCGCAAGTTCCTCGAAACTGACAACCTCAGCACGAGCTGAACTCGGAACCTGAATCAACGCTTTTTCCTGATCGACCCTGGCTAAAATGAAAAACTTCCCCTCACGGTCAATAGCAATAGCGGGTAACGGTGTGTGTTCAAGTCTGGCCAGTGTGGTGCGCACAGCCTTGGCTTTCAGCCCCGATTTCCGTGCAGCCAGCAGCAGCTCCTGCTGAGTCACACTTTGATTAGCGGCAGAGAATTCATGTGAAAGTTGTTCGATTGAGATGGCTATGTTGTGAAACCTGGCCAACATGGCCAGACAAATCAGTCCGGTATCCAATTCCGGGGAAAAATTCGGCGACTCAGTGCTCATTTATTCTTTTTTCCGTATTGCGTATGTGACTATCTTGCAAACTAAAAATATTAAGTCATGCAGTGGTTGCAGATTGGGTATTATTGATTAGTGTTACAGATATGTTCAATAAAATTAATTAACATCAAGTGAAAATTAAAATATTCAGTAGATTTAGCTGTTTGCTGTGACTTAATGATAATTAATTAACTTTTAATAAACGCATTAATGCTATTACTTAGTGTATTTGCCTGAAATTAAATAAAAATCAATAAAACCATCAATATATAGCGTATTAGTAAGAGAATTTAAAATTAACAATATAAATTAAATTTGTTTTTAGTCAGGAGGGGGAAGGTTGAGCGGTTTTGATGTCTATTTTTCTGAATGGAACAAGGTGCATTAGACTGTTCCACTGCACATGCAATAAAAGATTATTTTTATTTCAGAAATCTCCTTTGTATCATCATGAATCTGCCAGAGAAAACTGACTGATTTCCCGGCTATCCCTAAGTTTTGCTTCAACTGACGCGCTGCGCTTGTCTTCTCCATGTTACCGGGCTAATTCATTAGCCCGGTAACATGGAGAGCTGAAAAAACACCAGCCAGAAAAGATTTTTCCTCCTCACCCATTCCTCATTTTTCTCCTCACTTTTTATTTTCCTCACTGCAAAAACAGGTGAGGAATAAGGATTTATTTATCCTTAAAAATCAACATGTTTTATGTTCCTCACTTTTTCCGTATATATGCGAAAAAAGTGAGGAATTTGGTGAAGCACAAATTTCCTTTCCTCACCGCTCCTCACTTTTTTACTCACTTTTTAATCTTCATTGTTCTGATTCATGATGGTGAGTTCCTGCCCGTTGCGGGTAATCATTCCGTCTTGTTCTAACTTGGTTAACCAACGGCTAAAATTCTTCACATTCACCCCTATCGCTTTTAAATCATCACGCACAAGGGCAATGCTGCAAGGCTCTTTCAGGGCGATACGTGACCGAATAATACACTGCCATAATGCTGTATGATTATCGGTTTTATTGGAGACATGCCCGATGTCCTCCTCCTCAACCGGATCACGCGGTCGGTCAACCAGAACCAGTGACGTAATATTCTCACCGTCTTTATCGGTAAAAAGTTCAACTACACGCATGTCATAGGCTTTAGTTTCCGGCTCTTCGGCATCTTTCATCTTGGTGCAGGTGATAACCAATGCGCCGCCTTTTTTCCCTTCCCGGCTGATCCGGTATTCAACATCCAGCGCAGCACGAAAGGCACTGGACCCCCTTGCGCCCTTGCTTTCATCTTTGCCGGAATGGTGAACCACGAGAATGCTAGCGCCTGTTTTAGCTTTCAGCTCGTCACAGCCCCGGACAAACGCGCCCATATCTTTTGAATCATTCTCATCAGCACCACCAAAACAACGGGCGAGAGTGTCCAGAATAATCAGGCGTACCGGTTCGCCTGTTTCAGACTCAACCTGCTGGGCGGCGATCACCAGCTCATGCACTTCGGCAGGTGAGGCCGGAAATACAGGGGTATTGATCAGATACATATTTTTAACTACCTGACCATTAACGATTTCCCATGCTTTGATGCGCCGTGGCACGCCGATCCCGCCTTCACCGACAACGTACAGCACAGAACCCCGAGCAACCGATTTTCCAGCCCATGCCTTACCTGTAGCAATATGACAGCCCCATGCACCCGCCAGAAAACTTTTATATGATCCGCTCGCCCCGTAAATGCTGCACAGGGAATGTGCCGGAATAATGCCTTTAACAACATAATCCACTTGTGCATCAAAGCCTTCTGAACCAATGGATAGGGGTAACTTTGTCTTACGCTGCGGATAAAGCGTTTCAACATTGTGATAATTACGGTTTTCTGTTGCGTGACTATTCATTGATTTCCCTACCTGATACAACCCGTTACTGAATGCCTGTTTTGCTGCTTCAATACCGATTTGCTGGCGATAATCGTCCCAATCAGCTTTGTACTCTGTCGGTGGAGACGTAACCCAACCATTCACCGCAAGGGCAACTTTTTCTGCCGAGATCTTGCCGACATTCACTTTGGATTTACCGTTCTTATCCAGCTCGCCAGGGCGATGCCAATCATTATCCGCAGCCAGAATAATTTTGGTGTCCGGCCACCGCTCCCGAACGGCGTTGGCGACAGAATACAAATTGCCGGCATCCAGCGCAGCCAGAACCGTGCCTTTATAGAGCTGGTTAACCGTGAGGGCTGTGGCGTAACCTTCGGTAATAATGACCGTATTCGGGTGCGCTTCCAGTTCTGACACGGGAATAAACGCGCCTTTCTTCTGGCTGCCGGATAAAAATTTTTTATCTCCATTGGGTTTGATGATCTGCGCACCTGTGACTTTTTTATCCAGTGCTGTCAGGGCCAGCACCGTCGAACTATCGAACAGTAGCCGCTGATTAAGGCATTGTATCCCCTTTGCCGCCAGATAGGGCGATTGCCCGGCGACAGTTTGCGCCATCAGTGCCGCCACTCTTTCGGCAATCGGCTGTGTGGGATAATGGGTTTCTTTGGCTGGCTTGGGTTCTGGCAGAGGCAATGCCAGCACATTAGCGACCACTTTTGCCGCCTCAGTGATGGAGATCCCTTTGGTTTTTGCCACTAAATCCAGCCCATCGCCATAGTTTGGGGCGTCACACTGGCGGCAATGCCAGTTGCCATGATGGTGATCATCGATAAAGTGGAAACGGTCAGTACCGCCGCAGACAGGGCAGGCGCCATGTTTACCCTTTGCAGGGATATCAATACCACACGCAGGCAGCAGGTTTGACCAAGAATACATAGCGGAAGTTTTCACAGTCTGGATAAGATCGAACGGTTTTTGATTGCCCGATGTTTTTTGAACTGTAAATTTGGGGCGAGTTTGGGTATGCTGTGTATCAGCCATAATTTTTTACCTTGTTTAAATGGTTGTTGGTTAGACGCCTCGCAGTGTTGGTAGCACTTCGGGGCGTTTTGTTTTTATATTACATTTCTTATGTCATAGTCTTTTGTCTGTTATGACACCCTTGATTCGGCGATCCGCTGTGCAATCCAATTATCAATTTCTGCTTCAATAAAGGCGACTGAGCGAGGGCCAATTTTGACCTGCTTCGGGAATTCCCCATCACTAATCAGTTTGTAAATCCACGCTTTGCTATAACCTGTTCTGCGCTGCACTTCCGGCAAGCGAATCAGATTTGTTTTCAATGCTGTCACTGTCATATTAATTCTCCTGTTACCGAGTCCTTGAGCGCTCATCGTGGACGTTGCTTGATGACAGGCGGATTATTTAAAAAGCAAGATTAAATGAACAGTGTTAATTAGTTATCCCTCGATGAAAATTAAAAGATTACAAATTGTACTACCGGTTTTTTCGGTCACGCAGCAGTTTGGCGAAGTCATAGGGCGTGATGGATTGTTCCCGGTTGGCATCCAGATAATCCGCCCACCACTGCACCATCAGCCGCCGCTCGTCGAGATGTTTAGACGTGTGAATATAGGCTGCCCGGACGTTGTTGCGTTCGATATGGCTGAGCTGGCGCTCGATGGCGTCATCGCTCCATAAACCAGATTCTCCCATCGCACCGCGTGCCATTGTGCGGAATCCGTGCCCGCAGACGTCAGTTTGGGTGTCGTAGCCCATCGCCCGCAGCGCCTTGTTGACGGTGTTTTCACTCATCACTTTCGCATTACCGTGATCGCTGGGAAATATCACGTCGCAGTTACCGCTCAGTTTTTGTAAGGCGTTGAATAAAGCAACAGCCTGATGGCTCAGCGGCACGATGTGATCGGTTTTCATTTTCATGCCGCGTTCAGAGAAGCGAACGCCTTTGATGGGTTTTCGGGTGGCGGGAATTTTCCACACCGCATTTTCAAGGTCGATTTCCTGCCAGCGGGCAAATCTCAGTTCGCTGGAGCGGACGAATGTCAGCAGCGCCAGTTCTACCGCAATCTTGGTCAGCAAGCGCACGCGATAGGAAGATAAGCGAGCTAAAAAGTCAGGCAAGTATTCATGGGGCAGAGCGGGATGATGACGGGATTTTGTGGTGGTAAGTGCTCCGGCCATATCATTAGCTGGGTTGGACTCCAGAATATCATTCTGGACGGCATAGCGCATGATAGCTGTGGTGCGCTGCCGTAGACGTTGAGCAATATCATGTTTGCCCTGCTCATCAATGGCTTTGACCGGAGCTAAAAGCTGGCTGGTACGTAATGTGGTAATATCGCGGGCGCCGATATGTGGGAAAATATACTGCTCAAGGCTGCGCAGCACTTTTTGACGGTGGCTGTCGCTCCAGCGTTTGTTACTGGCGTGCCATGCACGGGCGACCTGTTCAAAGGTGATTACTTTGGCAGGTGAGGGCGCACCTCTTTTCTCAGCTTTGGGATCAATGCCTTGTGCCATCAGCTTCTTGGCTTCATCGCGTTTAGCGCGGGCATCGGCTAACGACACTGCCGGATAGACACCGAACGCCAGTCGGTCTTCTTTCTTATCGGTGGGGCGGTAGTACTTCATGCGCCAGTATTTTGAGCCACGTGACGAGACTTCTAAATAAAGACCGCCGCCATCGGCGAGTTTGTAGGTTTTTTCTCTGGGTTTTGCAGTTTCGATTTGTCGTGCGTTCAGTTTCATTATTAAGGGCATTCCGGTAATCGAACGGTAAGTACCCCGAATTATGCCCTTCGCTGCATCTTGATTGCAACAGACGAAACTAGACGTAGAAATAGATAAGAGTGTTGATTTTGCTGGATTTGAGAGAAATTGTTTTACTGGGCTGGACTTCACTGGAAGTTGAAGTGGTGCCCGGACTCGGAATCGAACCAAGGACACGGGGATTTTCAATCCCCTGCTCTACCGACTGAGCTATCCGGGCTAACGGGGCGCATTAAACCGTATCCAGCCCAATCCGTCAAACACTTTCTGTATAAATTTATTTATATGCGTTTAAATCACACAATAAGCTATAAATCTAAACAAAATGGAGAGGTAATCACCCCTCCATCTGCTATTTTTTACTATCAACGAATCTGTTATTAACTACCTGCGATAGCTTTTCTGAGCATTATTTACTTTCAGCAAATAGCGACGTGATTCAGCAGAAGGATGTTTATTGGTCAGGGTTGTATAAACATCACCAGGTTCCATTGAATTGATGATTTGAACCGCTTTCTTTTTATCATTGGAGAATATGCGCAATACGCTGCCGGCACCGCCATTGTAAGCGGTGATAACAGCATACCGACGTGAAGTAGCGTTTTTGATTTCCCTCAAGTATGTATTTTGCAAAATTGATAGATAGGCTGTGCCGGTATCAATATTGTTCTCAGGGTCGAAGAGATAATTGCGGCCAGGCTGGCCTGATTTTCCTTGCATATTGAAAACATCTCGTCCGGCGGTATGCCGCATTACCTGCATAAGTCCCAGGGCATCAGAGCGGCTGACGGCATAAGGGTTAAAACTGGATTCAGTCTGCATGATGGCAAGGATTAGAGATTCATCAACGCCATATTTGATGGAGGCTTTGCGCACAATAGGAAGATATTTATGGGCACGTTTATCCAAATGGTTAGGAACCAATTGGATAGTAACCGACCAAATAACGTGTAATCCTGATTGACGTTTTTGCAACTTATTCTGGAGTAGATAATTGGCAAAATGACGTGCGCGCCATTCCCAGCGAATGGGTTCCCCCGTGTTATCCAAAATTTGTCCATATAGAAAAGGTTCTTTGCTGATCTGAACATCGTTGGCGTCGGAATAAAGATCAATAGTGCCAGGATCATCTCCCATCAGCAATGTCGTAACAATCGCTTTGCGTAAATGTTCAGTAGGCTCAATGGGAGAGATTGTTTCAATCGTAATATTTCCCGTCTCAAAATTGATATGGCTGCGGGTCTTATATTGATCTGTGTATTTAACGTAATCTTTTGGGCCTGCGATTAAAACTTCCTGCAATCCCCAAATATTTTCAATATTATGAGCAAATTGCCCCATCAAAATATCGAAACCATTGGTGTCTTTTATATATTCTTCGTTGTACTCAATGTCTTTTTTGCTTGAACAGGAAATTAAAAGTGGGGCGAGGAGGAGCAAAGCCAGCAGTTTTTTCATTTTACAATGCCGTTGGATATTAATGCTGTTGGATATTGAAGTTTCAATCAATGTATAGAGCCATACAAAATGGCTCTTATTATACTAGTCGAGTAGTAATATTATTGTTCTGGAGGTGTATAACCGTCGATTTTAATATCATGCCCTTCAAACAGGAATTTCACCATCTCTTGTTCAAGCAGTTTGCGATCTTCTGGGTTCATGGTATTGAGTTTTTTTTTCATTAATCAGCATGGTTTGTTTACTCATCCATTGCTGCCATGCCTCTTTTGAAATTTCATTGAAAATACGCTTGCCCAACTCCCCTGGATAAAGCTGAAAATCTTGGCCTTCCGCTTCTCGTTGTAAAAAAGTGCAAAAAATAGTTCTGCTCATAATTAATCCTCAAAATAGTGGGTAATTTAACCCAATTGTTGCAAAAGGTACTCAACGGGAGCTGCCAATCCAATGGTTGCTGGCTGACGTAAGTTATACCAAAGTCCTTTACTTTCATCCATACAGGAATCAAAAGTTAAAATATCGATTTTAATCGGAACGATATCTAAATGAAAATGGCTGAATGTGTGGCGAAATGCTGTCAGTTGTTCAAGTTTGCTGTGTGAGATACCTGAGTTTTCCAGCCATTGTTCCAGTGATATTTGATCAGCAAATTGTGGGAAAGCAAACAAACCACCCCAAATACCAGAAAGTGGGCGCTGCTCCAGCCAGACCATATCGCCATGTTGCATTAATAAAAAGTAGGCTGTTTTTTCAGGGATGCTCTGTTTGGGTTTTTTCCCCGGATAGTTTGCCCAACTATGATTGGCGTAAGCGATGCAACCCGTGTTAAGTGGGCAAATCTCACATTTTGGTTTGCTACGGGTGCAGACCATAGCCCCCAAATCCATCATCGCCTGATTAAAATATTCGGCACCTTGCCTGGGCGTCACGCGCGTGCTGATATCCCATAACTGGTTTTCAACTTCTTTTTTTCCCCGGCCAGCCATCAATAGCGTAGCAGCGTGCCAAAACACGTTTCACGTTACCATCAAGAATAGGGAAATGCTTGCCTTGAGATAGTGAGAGAATAGCTCCGGCAGTTGAACGCCCTACACCGGGCAGAGCTACAACATCATCAAAGGTTGTCGGAAATTTGCCGCTGTGTAACGTGACAATCTGTTGTGCAGCTTTATGTAAGTTACGAGCACGCGCGTAATATCCCAACCCAGTCCATAAATGGAGAACCTCATCCAGCGGCGCAGCAGCTAAGGAAGCAACATCAGGAAAGCGTGAAATAAATTTTTGGAAATAGGGAATAACTGTCGCAACCTGAGTTTGTTGCAGCATCACCTCTGAAAGCCAGACGTGATAGGATGTTTTCTCCAACTGCCATGGCAGAGTCTTGCGACCATAACGGTGATACCATTCAAGCACCACTTGTGAAAATTGCTCAGCTTCCATCATTAGAATAATTGTCTTTATATCGGATAATTGTTTTGTGAACAGGATTGCAACATAGCGGAACCTCGGTGTAAACCCGAACTTTGTTTCGAAGCAGTACGCAAACATAGCATTAAAGTTGTGCTTATGGACACTGAACTTGATAAACTCAGCCATCTTTGCATAATTGCGCTCTCTTTGGGCAATCCCTAGGTATATAAAGTCCCGGATGCCTGAAAAAATGTCTTTAAAACTGACAGAAAGTACCATGATAAATAACGTAATTTCACCGGAATATAATGAAAATGGCAGGGCTTTGCGCCGTGTCCGCAGTTTTGTACGTCGGCAGGGACGGTTAACGAGTCGTCAGCAGCAAGCACTTGATAATGTCTGGCCAAAGATGGGAGTGGACTATCAGGCAGAATTGTCTGATATGGAAGAAATCTTTGGCCGTGAAGCCCCTGTTGTGCTGGAAATCGGTTTTGGTATGGGGGCATCATTGGTCACAATGGCAAGCGAAAATCCAGATAAAAACTTTTGGGGAATCGAAGTTCATGCGCCGGGAGTTGGGGCGTGTTTGGCATCCGCAGAAGATGAAAATCTCAGTAATCTGCGAGTGATGTGCCATGATGCCATTGAAGTGCTGAATAATATGATCCCGGATCAGAGTCTGGCGATGGTTCAGCTTTTCTTCCCTGATCCATGGCATAAAGCACGTCATAATAAGCGTCGGATTGTGCAGCCTGAATTTGCTCAACTGATTAAAAGTAAACTGAGAATCGGCGGTGTCTTCCATATGGCCACCGACTGGCAGCCTTATGCAGAGCATATGCTGGAGGTGATGAGTATCGCAGAAGGGTATCGCAACTTATCGGAAAACCGTGATTATGTGCCACGTCCTGAGTCGCGCCCGGTCACAAAATTTGAGACACGTGGTCAGCGATTAGGCCATGGCGTATGGGATTTAATGTTTGAGAGGGTAAAATAATGGCTAAAAACCGTAGTCGTCGTCTGCGTAAAAAATTACGTATTGATGAATTTCAGGAATTGGGTTTTTCAGTAAAGTGGAGTTTTCCGGCTGATACCTCCGTTGAGGTTGTTGATAGCACGGTTGATGCCTTCATTGAAGAACTGATCGAGCCAAATGGCCTTGCTCTGGATGCCAGCGGTTATTTGCAATGGGAAGGCATTATCTGCCTGCAAAAAATCGGCAAATGTACGGCAGAACAGTGCCAGTTGGTTGAGAATTGGCTGAAAGATCGCGGTATGACAGACGTTATCACATCTGAACTGTTTGATGTGTGGTGGGATTGATTCGCTGTTGCATAAGAAAAAGCGTATTACGTAAAAATAGCGCTGTATGCAGGGGCTCTTTGGGAGTCCCTGTTTGTCTGGAGAAAAAGTGGTGAAGGTAAGGTTCTCTAATTCGTTGTTGGCAGATATCTTAGAAGAAGTACGCCCTTTGATTGGTCAGGGAAAAGTAGCAGATTACATTCCTGCTCTGGCAGAAGTTCCGGCAAACAGTTTGGCAATGGCCATTTGTACGGTAGATGGGCAAGTTTTTAAAGCGGGAGATGCAGAAAAACGCTTCTCCGTCCAATCCATTTCTAAAGTGTTGAGCTTAACATTAGCGATGACTCGTTATAAGGAAGAGGATATCTGGCAACGGGTGGGTACGGAACCTTCAGGACAGCCGTTTAACTCATTGGTACAGTTGGAGTTGGAAAAGGGAATTCCCCGCAACCCTTTTATTAATGCGGGAGCCTTGATTATTTGCGATATGCTGCAATCCCGCTTGAGTGCGCCTAAACATCGAATGCTGGAGTTTGTCCGTAGCCTCACTGGGCAAAAAAATATTTCCTATGATGATATCGTTGCCCGTTCAGAAATGGAGCATTCAAGCCGCAATGCTGCGATAGCTTACCTGATGAAATCATTCGGTAACTTTGAGAATGATGTCATTACTGTTCTGCAAACATACTTTCAATACTGCGCTTTAAAAATGAATTGTGTTGAATTGGCTCAATGTTTTATTTATTTAGCCAATAAGGGACGAATGATGGGTTCCGGCCAACAAATTTTAAGTCTTCGACAAACTCGCCAGATTAACGCGCTTATGTTGACATGTGGTATGTACGATGGTTCTGGTGAGTTTGCTTTCAGGATCGGTATGCCAGGGAAATCGGGGGTTGGTGGCGGTATTATCTGTGTGGTTCCGGGAGAGTTTACGGTTGCGGTGTGGTCGCCTGAACTGGATAAATCCGGTAACTCATTGGCAGGTTGTGCGGCACTGGAAAAATTAGCCGGGCGTATAGGACGCTCTATTTTTTAACCTTTCAGTGTTTTAACCTTAGAAATCAGGAGAACGTATGTTACGCAGGATCACGATTGCGGCATCATTGTTATTTGTGTCCCAGGCCATGATTACTCAGGCACAGGCAAGTTCTGAATGTCATGCGACGCTTAATGATGACATTATTGTCACACCAAATTCTGTCCAGATTACAGGGGCGAGTGGAAACTTAAAGATATTGCCTGATGGTTCCATAACCAGAGACGGCAAGGTGTTATCGCTGAATATAGAGCAACGTAGCAAAGCCCTGCAATATCAACAAACGATCCGTCAGAATTTGCCCTGGGTTAAGCAAGAAGCGCTAAGTCATTTGACAAATGCACGGCAGTCACTGGACAAAGTGGTAGTCGAAACGATGGGCAAGGAAAGTAATATTCGTAACCGTTTGTCTCAATTGGAATCAGGTCTCAGTAAACAAGTTGATAAAGTGATTGAAACCCGTGCGAATGGTTTTGCTTTTAATGCTCAGGCAGTCAAACAGGTAGAACCTGAAAGCCGAAAACTGATTGAACAGAGCCTTGGTGGTATTTTGCAAGATAGCATTAACGAAATGAGCCGTAAAAATAGCGAGCAGAATGGTGACGGCAAACAGATGCTAATGTCTCTTCTTGGCGGGTTAGGCGGCATGCAAAATGGTTTTGATGCAGAATGGAAAAAACAGGAACAAGAATTAAAACGTTTAAAAGCGGAAGTGTGTAGCAAAGCCAGTCAATTAGAACAACAGCGCATTAGTCTTATGAATGCGATTAAGTGAAATAGGCTGCTTACCTTCAAAGCAAATAAGAATCAATATGAAATTGATTCTTATTTTGTTGACATATTAACGCTGCCACCTAGAATGCAAGTCACCTCTTATTGATAGGCTTAATTTAGGTGTAACTAATGAAAAAAATCCTGCCCATTATTATTGCATCACTGCTTTCTGCTACCAGTTACTCTGCATTCAGTCAGTCACCAGAATTATTTACGCCAAATTCAGTGACCGCTCAGTCTGGTGATTACGCCACGGTAAAGCATCTTTCCGGTGAAACTCAGGTTAAAAAGAATCCCAAACGGGTGGTTTTGTTCGATTTTGGAACGTACGATTCGATGGTGAAACTGGGATTGTCTGATCGGGTGATTGCATTACCCATTAATAATTTACCTGAATATGTGCGTAATGGTGTGCCCGCAACTATGCACAATGCCGGGGGAATGAAAGAGCCAAATTTGGAAGAATTAGCGGAAATCAAACCAGATTTGATTGTTATTACTGGTCGTCAAGGTGCTTTCTATGAAAGTCTGTCACAAATAGCACCCACCATTAATTTAAGCATGGACAATAAAAATTACCAGTCATCCGTTGGTAGTAATCTCAAATTGTTGGGTGAACTATTTAATAAGCAGGATACCGTGAAAGCCCAATTTGCTGATTTGGAAAAAACGATTGTAGCCGCTCAGGAAAAAGCGAAAGTAGCGAACAAAAAAGTATTAGTATTACTGCATAATGCGGGTGAATTATACCCTAATAATCAGGCTGTTGTTTATAATGTGATGAAAGCACCTCGTGCTGTATTGCCGGCTAAATCGGACAAAGACAAAAGCCGGGCTGTGACGGCGGATATGATTGCACAAGCTAACCCTGATGTGATTTTTATTATCGACCGGAGTGAAGCCATTGGCGCAGGTAAGTTAGAAAAAGCGCAGTTTGAAAATGATCAAGTCAAATCAACGCATGCCTATAAAAACGGCAAGATAGTGTACTTACAGCCTGATCTCTGGTACTTGTCTGGTGGGGGTTTGGATAGCATGACGCGACAAATCAATGCCGTTGCTAATGCATTGTAAATTCGTAAATTAAAATTCTTTTCCTTTGGCTTTACCCTGAGGTCTGCATAGTCAGATTTCGGGGTAGTTTTATTATTTGTTAAGCCATCAGAGAAAGAGATCCTGCCGACATCGCTTCGTGACTCACTTATTATTCCTAAATTGTTATTGTTCCTAAATTGAAACAATCAAGTTAAATCATGACTTAGCCTTGCGGCACAGAAAATCTGCGTTAGGATATTTCAAAAGGCATCCAATGGGGAACATAAGCATGATTATTAGTTCAACTGAATTTAAGAATAATGATTTCTTGAAAAAAGAGCATGAATTTAATCAATTTGATGGCAATGGTGATAACCGTTCCCCCGAAATTTTCTGGGCGGACGCACCAGCCGGAACCCAAAGTTTTGCGATAACTGTCTATGATCCTGATGCACCAACAGGTAGTGGCTTCTGGCATTGGGTCGCTTTCGATATTCCCGTTGAAACACAATCCTTACCTGCAAATGCCGGGCAAAGTGATGGCAGCCAATTACCAATCGGTACAATTCAGAGCAGGAATGATTATGGTCTGTCTGGTTTCGGTGGTTGTTGCCCGCCTGTGGGGGATAAAGCCCATCGCTATATTTTTACTGTACATGCCTTATCGGTAGAAATACTACCGGGAGTTGATGCTGAAACAACCAATGCCGTTGCGCGTTTTATGATCCAAGCCAATACCTTGGCAACAGCTTCGATTACCGGCTACTACCAGCGCTAACCGATTAATAATTCTTCCGTTTCCAGTAAGGGGTATCAATATGAGCAGCAAAAAAATTCAATGGAACTATGGGTTACAGCCGGAAGCGGTAGAGATCCTTTCTAATACCGGCGGTATGATCGTCTGCCCAACTAAAGTTGGCTACATTATCATGACATCTGACGCACAAGGTCTGGAGCGTAAATTTGAAGCTAAACAGCGTAATCGTAACAAGCCCGGTGTGGTTTTATGTGGTTCTTTGGAACAGTTGAAAGAGCTGGCTCAACTTAACGCGGAAATTGAAGAACTGTATCAAAGACATTGGAATGAAGACGTACTGTTAGGTTGTATTTTGCCGTGGAAAGAAGAAGCGATAGCCCGTATCCCTGATGATGGTTCTAAAGAACTGATGATGGATCAGCGTGGTACGAGCTGTTTCGTGATTAAATTTGGCAAGCCCGGCGAAATTCTGGCGAAAGAACTGTGGGATAAATATGGCAAATTCTCTTTTGCCAGTTCAGCTAACCCATCGGGTAAGGGGAATCGTGGACTGGTTGAGTGTATCGGTGAGAGGATAGAAGAGCGGGCCGATCTGATTATCTGTGCTAATGACTATGTTAAATCTATCCAGCAGAATGAAACTGAGCAAACCCGTTATGAACAAGGTGTTATGGTTTCAATGGTCGATGAAAATGGTAGATTAGTTCCACTGCAACAAGGGCAACGTGATATTACTCCGTGTCCGGTATTAATCCGCAAGGGATTGGATGTACATAAAATCATGGCGATGATGTCCGATATTTTCACTACCTGGGATTATCGCCACGGCAATTACTATTAATGATTGTTGATTAATATCTTTGGCGGGTGCTGTTGTGCCCGCATTGATCTCTGCCGTTACGCTTTTTTTCCTCTCTCCAAATCTTGTCTTAGCTTACGTTGTAAAGAGTTTGCAAACTGTTGTACACGCGAAGATAACGTATTTTCTGATTTAAACAGTATCCATGCCTGGTAAACATCCATATTCCATTCTGGGAGAAGCCGTACTAATTCCCCTTCTGCCACAGCTTCATGGGTAACATAGTCGGGTAGATAGGCAATGCCAGCCCCAGCCAGAGCGGAACGCATTAACGCCACACTGTTATTGATACGAAACCGGCTACGTACTTCAATATCGAGCTTATTTCTTTCCTTACGGAATGGCAGGGAAATAGTATGTGCAGGGCCACGAAATAGCAGGTAATCGTAACGAGGAAGATCTTCGGGTTTCTCTATTGCGGAAAATTGGGTTATATAGTCTGGGGTCGCGTAAAGTCCCCACGTGATATCAATTAAAGGCATGACAAGTGGATATTGTGGCGTTTCACGCCCTATGATGATGGCAATATCGCATTGATCTTCTTCCATATTAATGGTTCGGTCGGTCAGTTCCAGATCAACGCTGATATGAATATTTCCGGCGATAAAGTGATTCAGGGCGGGTACAATACATTGGCTGCCAAAGGAGACTGGAGCAATCAAGCGTAAACTGCCCATCGGTTGTTCATGGAAATTACGGATAAAATGTTCAGCATTTTGGGCTTCGGTAAGGAGCCGGTGGCAGTATTGGTAATAACTCATCCCGACTTCTGTCACTTGAATTTTGCGCGTAGTGCGGTTGAGCAATTGGGTGCCTAACCTGACTTCCAATTGTGCAATCTCGCGGCTGACGGAAGATTTAGATAACTTTAACGATCGTGCTGCTTCAGTAAAACTCAGTGTCTCTACAACACGGGCAAAGACCACCATTGAGGTAAGATTCTCAATATTATTCATGTAATAACCTGATGATTTACGCGTGGGAACCACCCTATAACATATCACATAACCTATAGTGACGTGCCAAATTCAATGGATAAGAATTTCCCATTTTGTGAACAACTGTCCCATACTGGAAACAGTGAGCGATGCAATGGTATTTCCCTACGTTAAGGCGTTGTAATCTTGTTAGGATGACAATCTATTGAGTCTGTTTTTATCTTTCGGAGGGCAATGTGAGATGAGCCAAACTATGACACAAAAAATTCTTGCACGGGCAAGCGGGCGAGCACAAGTCACTCCGGGTGAAGTGGTTTGGGCGAAAGTGGATATTCTGATGTCTCACGATCCCTGCACACCAGGTGTAGCCAGCGTATTTAAAAAGGAGTTCGGGCAAGATGCAAAGATATGGGACCCTGAACGTTTTATTTTGATCCCGGACCATTTTGTCTATTCGGCTGACTCACAAGCTAACCAGAACATTCGGGTTATGCGTGAATTTGCTGCTGAACAGAACATAAAATATTTTTATGACGTTGGAACGCCCAAATATAAAGGTGTATGCCATATAGGGCTTGCAGAAGGAGGGCATATTCGCCCCGGAGAAGTGTTACTGGGTACAGATTCTCATACGGTGACTGCGGGTGCTTTTGGGGCATTTGCCATTGGGTTAGGTATTACTGACGCCGCTTATGCGTTAGGAACGGGAGAAATTCCGCTTAAGGTGCCAACAACCATTCGGATCAATTTTACCGGAACCAAGCCAGCCCATGTTTTAGCTAAGGACATGATCTTATCTGTATTGTCAGAGTTGACGGTTGATGGTGCGACCTATCAGGCCATAGAGTTTGGTGGTAACGTCATTGATGAGTTATCGGTAGAAGAACGCATGACAATTTGCAATATGGTTGTTGAGTGTGGGGCGAAAAACGGCATTATGGTGCCCAATCAGGCGACTTTGGATTATCTGGCAGAACGCAATCATCTCCCGTTTGACATTGTCTACCCTGACGAGGATGCACAATATAGCCGTGTGTTAAATATTGATGTTTCCACGATGCAACCAAAAATTGCCAAACCCCATTCGCCGGATAACGTCGTTTCTATTGATCAAGTCGCTAATGTCGCCATTTCTCAGGCATATATTGGCTCTTGTACGGGGGGCAAGTTGGCGGATTTTGTTGCAGCAGCGCGCGTTATCAAAGGGCATAAAGTCGCAATTCCGACTTATGCAGTGCCTGCAACAAAAGAAGTTTTCCATCAAACGATTACCACCCAAATCGATGGTGTTTCTGTCTATCAAATTTTAAGTGATGCAGGTGTGAAACTTTCCGCTGAATCAGGATGTGCAGCTTGTTGTGGTGGCCCGCCAGACACGTTTGGCCGTGTCAATGATCCCATATCAGTGATATCCACTACCAATCGTAACTTTGTCGGCAGAATGGGGCATAAACGTGCCAACATTTATCTGGCTTCCCCTTATTCTGTTGCTGCGGCAGCTATTACTGGTCAAATAACAAATCCTGAGGAGTTTTTATGAGTGAGTTAAAGGACAATATCATTCGGGGTGAGGTGTATGTCTTGACCGATAATATTGATACTGACCAGATCCTCTCAGCCGAATATCTCAAGGTCAACCCTTCCACTCCTGAAGGGTATGCCCAACTGGCTTCGCTGGCGATGTGTGGACTGCCGGAAGGTTCATTGCCTTTTATTGATGAAAGTCAAGGAAAAGCGAAATATCCGATCATTGTGGCAGGGCAGAATTTTGGCTGTGGATCTTCGCGTGAACATGCGGTTGCCGCATTAGGTGCTTCGGGTGTGAAAGCGGTTCTTGCCCAATCTTATGCCCGTATATTCTTCCGAAATTGTGTATCAACCGGACAGTTATTGCCCGTTGCAGCCCAGGAGCGCTTGTGTGACAAATTAGTCACGGGAGACAGTATTGAGATTGATATTGAAAACCAGACAGTCATTCTGCTGAAAGAGGGTGAAAAATATCAAACCGATCCTATTGGTGAACTTGCTAATATTGTCTCTGCCGGAGGGCTATTTTCTTACGCTCGTGCGTCGGGAAGAATTAAATAGTATGAAAGAACTGCACCCCTTGAATTTTAAGGTGCAGTTTTTTCTTAAAGAAACAGCTCCAGTAAGGAATTCAGGAATAGTTTTCCGTGCTTAGTGATTTGCCAGTGTGTATCGCTTTCCGTGATATAACCCTTCGACAATGCTTCGTCAATTTGTGGGCGAATGGCACTTTCCGGTAAGCCAGTGAAATCCCTGAAATCCTGACGTGGCATCGATTCCAGCAAGCGGAAACGGTTCATGAAAAATTCAAATGGACGATCTTTATTATCCACCTGATTTTGTTGATCCAGATAACGCCCTTGCATATAACCGCGTGGATGTTTGGTTTTCACGGTACGGAGAATACGACCATCGGCAAACGAAATCTTACCATGTGCGCCACAACCAATCCCCAGATAATCACCGAAACGCCAGTAATTGAGATTATGCTGACATTGATAACCCGGTTTGGCATAGGCCGAAGTCTCATATTGTTGATAACCTGCTTCCGTCAGTAATTGATGGCCTTGGGAAAAAATATCCCATAACGCATCATCATCCGGTAAAACCGGAGGGCGGGAGCCAAAACGGGTATTGGGTTCAATCGTCAGTTGATACCAGGACAGATGGGGGGGAGATAGCTCAATAGCCTGACGCAAATCATTCAGTGCTTCATGGAGTGTCTGGTTGGGCAAGCCATGCATCAAATCCAGATTAAAACTGCGTAATCCAAGCCCGTCAGCCAATTGTGCTGCTCGTCTGGCCTCTTCCGGGCCATGAATACGCCCTAAACGGATAAGTTTATCTGAACCGAAACTTTGTACGCCGATGGAGATGCGATTAATCCCTGCCTGCTGATAAGCACTGAAACGATCGGCTTCAACGGTTCCCGGATTGGCTTCCATCGTAATCTCTGCTTGCGGCGAAAGTGCCAGTGAAGCCCTGACGCCATCAAGCAATCGCTGCATACCTTCGGCGCTTAACAGGCTAGGGGTTCCTCCACCGATAAAAATCGTTGATACCTCACGATCACCAATCATTGGCAGATCCGCCTGTAAATCTGCCAATAGATGATCGACATATTCTTGATGCGGCACATCCCCTTTTAAGGCATGTGAATTAAAGTCACAATAAGGGCATTTTTGCACGCACCACGGAATATGAATATAAAGACTCAGAGGTGGCAACTTAAGCATTACGCATGGCTTCCAACAACATTGCTAATGCTTTCCCACGGTGTGAAACGGCATTTTTTTGCTCACGGGTTAGCCCGGCTGCTGTACAGTCAAATTCAGGCGCATAAAAAACGGGATCATAACCAAATCCGCCGTTTCCGGCCGGTTCACGGGTAATCATGCCTGACCAGCGACCATGAAATACCAGAGGAGTCGGATCTTCTGCATGGCGTAAGAAGACCAGCACACAATTGAATTGAGCCTGACGCTGTTCGTCAGGAACATCGTGCATAACTTGCAATAATTTTTCCAGATTCTCCTGATCAGAGGCATTACTGCCCGCATAGCGAGCGGAATAAATACCTGGCGCACCCCCTAATGCGTCAACCGATAACCCTGAATCGTCTGCAATTGCAGGTAACCCCGTCACAGCGGCGGCATGGCGCGCTTTGATGATGGCGTTTTCAATAAAAGTGAGACCTGTTTCATCGGCTGGGTCCACACCTGATTCAGTTTGCGCCACGATATCTAAGCCAAAATCAGCTAATAAATCAGCCAATTCGCGTACCTTACCTGTATTTCCCGTGGCGAGAACAACTTTTTTCATTGCCATTTATTTAATTAACCTGTGTATCCCATTAATTTATTTAATTAACCTGCAAATATTGAAGCCAGCCATGCCATCACATCGGAACGCAGGGCATTCAGTGCGTAGAGAATGAGAATGACAATCATGGCAGAGAAATCAAGACCGCCCATAGAAGGGATAATGCGGCGGATAGGTGCCATTAGTGGTTCAGTTAATTGAAGCAGGACATAGTCCACCGGGTTACGTCCCTGGCTGATCCAGCTTAATAACGCACGGGCGATCACTAACCAGAATACGAGCTTTCCGACAGCGGTCAGTAATTCAATCAATCCAAACAAAAATATGGCACCAGAAGGAATGAGAAATTGCCCTGTGGTTAACCATATAGGTAACAAGATCTTGATAAGAATCAGCAGATAAGAGAGAAGCACTGACGTGGTATCAATGGGACCAATGGCAGGAATGAATCTGCGTAATGGACGTACCACAGGTTGGGTAATTTTAACGATAAATTGTGAGAATGGATTATAAAAATCACAACGTGCCCACTGCATCCAGACACGCAGCAGTAAAACGGCGATATATAAATCCAGAACGGTGAAAAAGACGAAATTTAAGAATTGCATGTAGCAGCCCTGATTGAATTAAACCAATTGAATTAAAATAATTTTTCCATTTCCTGTGCCCGGCGGATGGCGCCTTGCATGGCATTGGACACAATTTCAGGCATCCTGCCTTCATAAAAAATGCGTAATGCTTCAGCCGTTGTACCGCCTTTAGATGTTACCTGCTCACGCAGGATAGCAAAAGGAAGATCTTTTTGCGTTTCAGCAAGTTTAGCTGAACCTATGGCTGCTTGCAGGACAAGTTCTCTGGCTGTTTCACTGTCAAATCCCAGACGTTCCGCTTCTTGTTGCATCGATTCCATGAACAGGAAGAAATAAGCAGGGGCACTGCCTGCGATGGCGATAATATCGTTGATACCGTTTTCATCATTGACCCAGCAGACTTTCCCGACACAGCTCATTAGCGATGCTGCAAAGTTGCGATCAGCCTGCCCGATATGCTCTGGTGCAAACAACCCACTCATCCCTTGCCCTACAAGTGAAGGGGTATTTGGCATGATGCGGATAATATTGAGGTTATCTTGCAAGAGCGTATAAAAACGAGGAACGGGAATACCAGCAGCAATAGAAATAACCAGTTTTCCATTGAAATCGACGTGTGAGTACAATGATCCACAAACTTCTGCCATCATTTGCGGTTTAACTGCCAGAACGATGACACTGGCTTCCTGCGCGGAACGAATATTATCGCTCTGACTATTAATGCCATATTCTTTTGCCAGCACATCACGGCGGGCGGTAGTTGGAGAACACACCGTGATGAGTTCAGCAGGATAACCTTTTCTGACTAACCCGGCAATGATGGCATGAGCCATATTTCCTGCGCCAATAAAGGTGATTTTACGATTTTCCATCAGATAATCTCGTCTATTAATCAGTTAATTTCAGGTATTGAATCAGGTGTTTTTCATTTTCTATATTAAGACTTGTACTGACGGACACCGAATATTGCCGTTCCAATCCGAACCAGTGTGGAACCACAAGTAATGGCGGCTTCCATATCATCCGTCATACCCATTGATAGTGTATCAACGTGAGGATATTTCGCTTTTAGCCCAATAAATGCGTGTTCCATTTGGTGAAAAACGGCTATTTGATGTTTAAAGTTATTTGCCGGTGCAGGTATTGCCATCAAGCCGCGCAATACCATATTAGGTAATCCATTAATAGTTGCAGCCAATTCGGTTAACTCTTCCAGTAAAATGCCAGATTTGCTCTCTTCTCCACTGATATTAATCTGGATCAGGATATTAAGAGGTGGCCTGTTTTCAGGACGTTGTTCGCTTAAACGTTGGGCGATTTTTACCCTGTCAACGGTATGGCACCAATCAAAATTTTCTGCCACCAGGCGACTCTTGTTAGATTGTAATGGGCCAATAAAGTGCCATACTAAATCGTCACGCTTATTAAAGTGTTGGATCTTTTCAACCCCTTCCTGAACGTAATTCTCGCCAAATTCTCGCTGGCCATTGGCTATAGCTTCTGCGATGGCATCCACAGGTTTGGTTTTACTGACTGCAAGCAAGGTAATTTCTTCTGGAGAACGTCCGCATTTTTGCGCTGCAAGTGTCATGCGGTTCCTGACATCGTGAAGATTTTGTTCGATATTGTTCATAGTTGACTCAGGAGATAAAAAAATGAATATGGAAAAATGGGTGTCCCTTAGTGTAAAGCATAATGCTTCCGATCTGCATCTTTGTGTCGGACAAGTTCCGGTTCTGCGTATCAATGGTGTGTTATACCCACAAAGACAATGTGAGGAAATTCAATCCAATACCCTTATAACGTGGAGTGAAGAAATATTATCGGATGCGCAGAAACAGCAGTTACATAAGCACGGTCATGTCGATTTTGTGGTAACGATGCCAGATAAACAGCGACTCAGGGGAAATCTGTTTTATCAACAATCTCATTTATCATTGGTATTGCGACTGATTGAGAATAAATGTCCGACATTAGAACAACTCTATGCGCCTGACATTATTCAGCATCTTATTTTGCAGGAGATAAGTGGATTGATATTAGTGACGGGCGCGACGGGAAGCGGTAAGTCAACGACGTTGTCAGCGATGATTAATGCTTTGAATAGCCATGTTTGTAAGCACATCATCATGCTGGAAGATCCCATAGAATTTGTTCACCAAAGCCGAAATTGTTTGATACAGCAAAGACAGATGGGTAAAGATGTCACGGATTATCAAACCGCACTAAAAGGCGCATTACGCCAGGATCCTGATGTGATCCTACTGGGAGAATTACGGGATAAGGAGGCGATCAGGTTAGCTCTGACAGCGGCTGAAACGGGGCATTTGGTTTTGTCGACGCTGCATACCCGCGGTGCAATTCAGGCGATAGATCGCTTGGTGGATGTTTTTTGTGCAGAAGAAAAAGGGTGGATTTGCAGTCAGTTGGCCGGAAGTTTAAAGGCAGTAATTTCTCAGCAACTGCTGCCTGCTAAAGAGGGGGACAGGGTGGCTATTTATGAAGTTTTAGTCATTAATCAGGCTGTTAGTCATTTGATAAGGGAAGGCAAGAATCATCAAATAGCATCATTAATGCAGACAGGGGCAAATTGTGGTATGCAAACTTACGAGCAAAGCCGACAACAACGTAATTCGTTGGGGTTGCTGGGATAAACCGTTTGCAGTAACAGCCATGCCTGATGCTCAGTATGGCTATTACGGACAGGGTTATTATAAGTATTGGTATCACAGATATTGCTGCTCAAACCAGCTTTCCAGAATAATAACCGCAGAAGTGGCATCAACCTTACTTTTATTCAGTGCCTTGTAGCCACCGTGATCAAACAGGTGAGAGCGTGCTTCCACGGTGGTCAATCGTTCATCGTGCAGTTCAACTTGTACTCCGAAGCGCCCATGTATGCGGTTGGCGAATTTACGCGCCTGCGCGGTGACAAGTTGCTCTGTACCATCCATATTGAGTGGCAGGCCAACAATAACCAGATCGGGCAGCCACTCTTTAAGTAGTTTTCCAATAAGTTCCCAATTGGGGGAACCTTCGTTAGCTTTGAAAGAGGTCAATGCCCTGGCTGTACCTGTAATTTCTTGCCCGATGGCAGCGCCAATGCTGCGAGTTCCAAAATCAAAAGCAATGATTGTCCGGTTTTTCATCAGGCGTGTCCTGCTTGTGATGAGAGATTATGAATATTAACCCCCAGCAAAGAAGCCGCTTCACGCCAGCGGGTAGTGATAGGGGTATCAAAAATGATGGAAGATTCAGCGCTGACAGTAAGCCAACTGTTTTCCATAATTTCCCTTTCCAACTGACCCGTTTCCCAGCTTGAATATCCAAGGGTCATCAAAATATTTTTTGGTTGGCGCGATGTGCCCAGAGCTTCCAACATATCTTTGGATGTCGTGACCATAGTGTGTTCAGAGATCTGAATACTGGAGCTGAAACCGGATTGCGGCGTATGCAAAATAAAACCGTGCTCTTCAGACAGAGGGCCACCCGCCATCACTGGCCGATTGAGATTGATCGCACTCTCCCTATCCTTAGGGGTGATATCTAATTTTTGTAAGATACTCTGGATAGAAACGCTGGCTATTGGCTTATTGATAATTAAACCCATTGCCCCGTTTTGATCATGTTCGCAGATATAAACCACAGAACGATTGAAATAAGGATCAGAGAGCGAAGGCATGGCAATAAGAAAATGATGCTGTAGATTCATGTGTTTTCTGATAATTATTTTGGCAATGTAAGAATGACTGGCCCACAGTATGGGAGAAAAATATAACCCTTTATACAAGGGCTATACTTATTTTTCAATGAATTAAAACATTATCGGGACGCTATAAACCCCTTTTTTCATCCACGAATGTGGATGGAATGTGGATGATACCTTTTAGTGGATTGAATTTTATAGCATCCTGCAAATAGTCAGGTGCAAAGTGGGCGCATACCATAGTTTGCTGAATGCTGGCATGCCCCATGATTTTCTGTAGAGTCAGTATATTTCCTCCATTCATCATAAAATGAGCGGAAAATGTGTGACGCAGGACGTGTACGGCTTGTCCACGGGGTAAGTCTGTGTAGTGATGTGATGGACGTCCCCTTTTTCAGCAGCAAATAGTGCCATCTTTTTTTTCCGATGCACTGAATTTCGGGAGAACATCTCATGAATACGATTAAAGTCATTGGCATTGACCTCGCCAAAAACGTTTTTCAAGTCTGTGTCTGGATGGAGGACGGTTCTGTCGCCTCGAACCGAAAAATTTCACGGCAAAAATTGCTTGATACTGTGCGCACTTTTTCGCCAGGAACCCTCATTGCTATGGAGGCCTGTGCAACTTCTCACTATTGGGGCAGAACCCTTCAGGCGATGGTCATGCACCCAATAGTTAGATAACCTTTGGAAGATAGTATTCACGCTCAATGAAAGTGCCTATCACTTTGTCATGCATTTCTTCGGATTTGGAATAACAGATCGTTTTCCGATTCAGTCTCTTGATGCGAGTACGTAAGGTCAGATTGGTTCTTTCGATACGTTGAGTAAATTTCTTCCCTCTAAAGTGTTTTTCCTCAGAAAGGCAATCGTAAACGGCATAATTATCGGTACAGAAAAATTGAATTTCGAAAGGAGCCAGAAGTGCCAGCAATTTGCTCAGTGTTTTCCTGCTGCGATCCCCCAATACGTGCGCGATTATTTGCTTTTGCTCCGGTTCCCAGGCATACCAAAGCCAGCGCTGATTCTTCTTGTTACCGACAAAAGACCATTGTTCATCAATTTCGCAGATAATATGAATATTATTTGCGGCCAGCGGCAGTGTAGTTACCTGTCTGGGTTCGAGTTTTTTAGGGTACGAAGAACGGTGTTGATACCCACCTTCAGGACACGAGCGGTGTCTCTGATACTGCCATTATTCGCAGCCATATCCACAATCTGATCTTTCATTCCGGGTTTGCAGGCTTGGTAGGTGTAATTCAGTTGAAAGGTTTTACGGCAGGCATAACAGTGATAACGCTGATGTCCGCTGCTTCCTTTTCCATGCCCTTTGACCTCTTCCGCTTTGTGACAGTAACGACAAACCACATCAACTTTAGCCATATCTCACCAGTAATAAAAAGTGGGGAGTTTACTACAACAATCTAATGATTGGGAGCATGACCTAAAAATACTGCTGGATGTCGGTTGTGAATAATCGGCGTCAATCAGGAGAGTCTGTAGACCGGCATCGGCAAAAAAGCCGGCCAGATTCGCGGCATGGGTGGATTTACCTTCACCGCCTTTGGGTGAAATGATGGGAAGTATTTTCATTTTGCATACTCAGTTAATTGAGTCGCAAAACAAGAAAATCCAGGTTGTTAACAGTTTCTCAACTTAAGAGGGGATTTAAAATCCCTCGGCTGTAAGGCTGTGCGGGTTCAAGTCCCGCCCTGGGCACCAAATAAAAACTTGATGTAAAACATCGAGTTAGAGTCAGAAAAGGCCACCTTTACGGTGGCTTTTTTTGCTTTCTGCGATTGTATGAAAAATGCAAAGTGGCGACAGAATGGCGACGGGATGGCGACACAAAAGGGCAACTTCCTTCAGGTGCCTGCCAATTTACCCATTTTGAAAAGTGATTCAGATCACGGATTGAAATAAAAAAGCCTCGCTATTGAGGCTCTTTTTATTTTTGGTTTAAAAACCAAATCCAATTTGTTCATCACCATAATGGCTGGTCGGAAATGCCAGTTTCGGGACTTTAAAATCAGCCGGTAACTGCTGGGGGACAGGACGTGTCAAATACCGCTCAACCGTGGTGACAGTGGTAAAGGTACAGCCGCACAGAATATTTTGGCATTGGTGATAACTGCGCCGCGTCTCGTCACTCATCATCTCGCTGGTACGTGTCTTTGCCACAGCGCCGCATTGGGGACAGGTAAACGCCATGAAAAAACCCTCCATCATTGGGGGTGTGCCTGCCGAGATTATAACGCATTGTTTCTGCTTATTGTTCACTTTCTGTCATCTCAGAATCATTAATTTTTAACTCCAGCTCTAACTGGGTCGTAAATCCGCTTTCACCGATAGTGTGAACAACCCGCGAAATGGTCCATTGGTGACTGTCGATAGTGGTCTTAAATCCGATGACAGAGGCTGTCAGATCAGGATACAGATCAGCCCGTCCCCGCGCCAGCGTGATTGAAAATTCCGCAGCACCGCGCTGGAGTTTCGCCCATTTCGCTGCGGCGGCCCGTCGTGCTGCCTGTTCGGTTTTGAATGTCTGGCGCATCACGTAGACGTTCCCATCTGCCCCCGCCAGATATTCCCCCTCACGGCGGCTGGACTTCTCGTTTTTCTTTTTCGGTTTTTTACGTTTCCGCTTTAGGGTCGTTGCGGGCTGTTTGCCAAAATTCAGATCCAGCCAGTACGCCTTAACGCCCGTATAGGCGGCACGGTCAGCGACACGAAAATTGTGACTGTCACCACTGTCGCGGGTCAGGGTGATAACAGGCAATGGTTGGCCGCTTTGCGAAACACCGCGCCCGGGAGTAATAAACAGCAGCCGGCCATTTTTAATGGTGGCGATGGCACCGAGCATTTCCGCCATACGGGACAGAAAGCTAATGTCGCTCTCATTGGTCTGGTCAGCATGATCAATTTCAATGTCCATGAGCTGGCGACTGACCGCGGGTTGCAGGTCATAGCGCCCGGCGATAGCACTGACCACATCACCGACCGTGATGTTATGCCAACTGTATTCCCGTTTGATATTGAACTCTTCCCGAAAATCCGCACTGCGGGCGGTAATATCCAGTCGATCAGGCGGGCCACTGTGGGCGATTTCATCCACAGTGAACAATCCTTTTTCAATCAGCGGCTCACCGTGCCAGCCTATCCTGACCACAATTTCTGCACCACGTGGCGGCAGCTCAATTTTACCGTCAGCATCGTCTATCGAGAGTTCCAGCGTATCCGCCTCAAAACCGCGGTTATCGGTCAGGGTTAATGAAATTAACCGCTCATTGAGCATGGTGATTTGCCGGCCGCCAATTTTCAGGTCAAAGGCCGGTTTTTTCACGTAATCCGTACTGGTCAGAATATCAATCGGGTTCATGTGTGCGTCGCCACTCTTGGGAAATAGCCTCATGATTGCCCTGCGCGGGCGCGTAAACAACGCTCGTGCTGTGTCGCGGCGCGGTGACAGGCGGTATTGCGTGATTCTCATGCCATGACACCGCAACATAGGCACATCACAAATCGATGAGGCAAAAAGCTATGTCATTTCATCATGGCGTATCAGTCCGGGAGACAACCAAACTCAGCACGCTGATACGCGATATTAACACTGCGGTGATTGCCGTCATCTGTACCGCTGACGATGCGGACACCGGGGCGTTCCCGCTGGATACACCGGTACTCATTACCCGTATCAATAGCGTGATTGGTAAGGCGGGGAAAACCGGCACGCTATACACCACGCTCAAGGCCATTTCTGACCAGTGCAGCCCGAAAGTGATTGTGATCCGCGTGGCGGATGCGCACAACCAGAAAGGGGATGGCGAGAATCCCACGCAGGATCAGTTAGTTATCGGCGGGCAGAATGCCGCAGGACGCTATACCGGGCTATATGCGCTGCTGACTGCGGAAATCAACACAGGCGAACACCCGCGCTTGCTGGCTGTTCCCGGACTCGATACGCAACCGGTCGCCCTGCAACTGGAGGTATTCGCGGAAAAATTAAAGGCGTTCGCTTATATCAGCGCGTACAACTGTAAGACACTGGCGGAAGTGAAGCGCTACCGCGACAACTTCCATCAACGGGAAGTCATGATGATTTACCCGGATTTCATTACCTATAACAGCCAAGCCGGGGAAAATGAAACCGTACCTGCCACTGCCTTTGCGCTGGGCTTACGTGCCCGCATTGATGCCGAACAGGGCTGGCATAAATCGCTATCCAACGTACCGGTTAACGGCGTGCTGGGTATTTCAGCCGATATTTACTGGACATTACAGGGCACGGATACAGATTCGGATGACCTCAACAGTAAAGGTATTACCACGCTGATAAAACGCGATGGCTTCCGTTTCTGGGGCAACCGTACCTGCGATACCCAGACTTACTTCTTCGAAGTCTACACCCGCACGGCGCAGATACTGGCAGATATGATCGCCGAAGCGCACTTTGCCTATCTCGATAAACCATTGCTGCCGTCACTGGTGAAAGATGTTGTTGACGGTATCAATCGCAAAGGCGCACAGCTCGTCACCGAGGGGCGTTTGCTGGGCTTTGAATGCTGGTATGACTCGGCAGACAACCCGAAAGAAATGCTGCGTGATGGCACGGCAACGATCCGCTACAAATACACGCCTGTACCGCCGCTGGAAAACCTGCAACTGGTACAGACGTTTACCGATGAATATTTCGCTGTTTTCGATCAGTTAGGCTAAGGGGAACTTCGCATGGGGATGCCGAAAAAACTCTTTATGTTTGACGTCTTTATTGATGGTCAGACATATCTGGGGCAGGTTGAGGAAGTGACAACGCCAAAACTCACTCTCAAAACCGAAGATTATCAAGGGGCAGGAATGCCCGGTTCTGTTGCCGTTCTGATGGGCATGGACGGGGGCGCACTGGATATGGAAGTGACAATGGGCGGGCTGGAATCAAACCTGCTCAAAACATGGGGCGGCCTGATTGACAGCCTGCAACTGCGCTTTGCCGGGTCGTACTATGACGATGCCACAGGGGAAACCGTCGCCTGTGAGATCCAGACGCGCGGGCGGTTTACCGAAGTGGATTGGGGCAGCGCCAAGGCTGGAGAGAATACCCAGCATAAATACACCCTGAAAAATACCTACTGCAAGATCACGCTGAACAATGAAGAGCTGCACGAAATCGATATGCTCAATCTGGTCTGGCGGGTCAATGGTAAAGATTTACTGGAAAAACATCGCGCCAATATCGGCCATTAATTTATTCTCAGGAGTTATCACACTATGGCACAAACAATCACACTCAGTCAGCCAATGAAACTGACAAACGGTCAGGAAATTACCGAAATCACGATCACCGATACCATGAAGCAGGTCGGCGCATTGCGCGGGTTAAAACTGTATGACGTGATGACCAGTGATGTGAATTCGCTGATCACGCTGTTGCCCCGCGTTACTCATCCTCGTTTGAGTGAAACGGATGTCAGCACGATGGGCATACAGGATTTTGCTTTACTGGCTGCCGGAGTCGCTGATTTTTTAGCGCCCACCTCGCCAGCCAGCGAGACGAGCGAACAGGCCGACAGTTAATTCCCTGCCCCACTGTCGATACTGACGAAATCATTGCAGATATTGCTACTGTATTTCACTGGTCGCCGTCAGAGTGCTATACAATGACGGTCAGTGAACTGCTGAAATGGCACGAACGCGCGGCGACCCGAAACGGAAATGAATCATGACCGACCGCAATTTAAATATTCGGGTCTCGCTGAACGCGGCTAACCGTCTTTCCGGCCCCCTGAATGCGGCAAACCGCGCCGCAGCGGGGCTGTCTTCCCAGATCCGCAATACCCAAACCACGATCCGCAATCTGCAAGGTCAGACGCGCACCTTTGAGCGGCTATCTGACTCCGTTAAAAAGAACAGCGAGAGTTACGAAGCCGCCAAAGCCAAAGTGAAAGCACTGGCCGCGGAATTTCCCCGTTTCAGGGAACAGACGGAAGAACAACGCCGGATCTTACTGGCAGCTCGACAGGAACGGGAGCGCTACAGAAACACCTTACGCAATGAGCAGCAGGAATTACGCTCACTGGGTGATCGCCTGTACCGACACGGAATTTTTGTCAATCGTAGTACCAGTGTCACTGAACAGGCGGCTCAACGCGCCGCCGCCTATAATCGGCAACTGGCGGAACAACAACGGCGCTTAACCGCCGTTACACAGGCCCAGTCCCGTTATACCGCGGCCAAAGAAACCCGTAACAAACTGGCGGCATCCGGTGCAACGGCGGTAGCGGCCGGGGCGGGCTCCCTTTACGGCATGAATCGCTTTATTGCGCCGGGGCGGGATTTTGACGCCCGGATGGCCAACGTGCGGGCACTCACCAGTCTGGATAAAGGCGATCCTCGCCTCCAGATGTTACGCGATCAAGCAAAGCAACTTGGCGCCAACACGGCATACACTGCTACCGATGCCGCGATGGGACAAAAGTTTCTGGCGACGGCCGGTTTGACCCCGGAGGCGATCAAGGCCGCCTTGCCGGATATCCTGAATATGGCGCTGGCCGGTGAAGTGGATCTGGGTGAAGCCTCGGATATCGGGGCTAAAATTCTGGCACAATTCAAACTGAATCCTGACCAGATGGGCAGGGTGTCTGATGTCTTAACAGCCACTTTCACGGGTGCCACCACGAACCTGCAAGCACTCAGCGAGGCGATGAAGGAAGCCGGTCCGCTGTCACACCAGCTGGGGATCAGTCTGGAAAGTACCGCCGCGATGCTGGGTGTCATGGCTGATAACGGGATGGAAGGCAGTATGGCCGGCACCGCCTTTCGTGGCGGGATATCCCGGATGATTTCTCCTACGGGGGGCGCGGCGGATGCCATGACCGCGTTAGGTATCAAGGTACAAAAAGCCAATGGGAAACTGCGCGATACCGACGATATCCTGAAAGAAATGGCTATCAGCCTGCGCAAGTATGATCAGCCCAGCCAGCTCAGGCTGAAAAAAGATATCTTCGGTGAAGAAGCCATGATTGCCATGACCGGCCTGTTGGATGGCATGGTAGACGGAAAATACGCCGAGAAAAAAAGCAATAATGACAATCCCCATGGTCGCTCAAAGAAAATTGCCGATACCAATATGGATAGCTGGGATGGTGATATCAAAAACATGACGTCTGCTTGGGAAGGCTTACGCATAGAAGTGAAAGAAAAGGTCGATCCGGTACTACGTTCAGTTACCCAGCGTATCACTACCGTTTTGCGTCGGATCAGTGAATGGACAAAAACGCATCCTGATTTGACTAAAGCCTTAGCCATAGGGGCAGCGGCGATCGGTATTATTATCACTGCTATGGGTGCACTGGCACTGGCAGCGGCGGCGGTGATTGTGCCCTTTGCCGCGCTCCGGCTCAGTTTGTTTATGCTGACCCGTGGTGGCGGATTGATGACATTGTTCCCCGTGTTAGGACGATTATCAGCCGGGTTGAGGGGATTAATCCCCTCTCTCGGGGGCGTTAGCCGTAGTGTCACGGGTTGGGGGGGTATTTTCCGTAATGCCGGTACAGCGATCGGCAATCTGCGCGACCGGATAAAAGGACTGGCAAGCGGCGGATGGACAATGTTAAAAAATGGCGCAACGCTGGCGAAAAATGGTTTATCGATGGTTTTCACTAACCCGATGGCCGCAATATCGATGCTGAGGAACGGATTAACAGGGCTGGCGAGTGGCGGACTCGGGGCGCTGCGTGTTGCTTTTCAAGCGGCCATATCTGTTATTGGCGGCGGTTTGTCCTTGCTGTTCAGTCCATTAGGTTTGCTGATTGCCGTCATTGTTGCCGCTGCCGTACTGATTTGGAAATACTGGGAACCTATTAAGGCCTGGTTTTCCGGCTTTTTCGCTGGATTGATGGAAGCCATCGCCCCGGTACGTGACACCCTCGCCGCTGCCTTTGCGCCGTTCGCGCCGATTTTTGATGCTATCGGCAATGCCATCAAGAAAGTCTGGGACTGGTTTAAATCGCTTTTCGAACCGGTAACAACTTCCTCAGAAGGACTGAAAGCCGCCACCGAAGCCGGCCAGACCTTCGGCCGACTGGTTGGCAAGGCCATTGCTGGTGTCGTAGATGTCATTGCAGCCGTCGCCAAGGGCGTGGGTTGGTTGCTGGAAAAACTGGGTATGATCCCGGATGCGACCCAAGCTGCTGCCGAAGCAGCCAATGCGATGGGACCGGTTAACCTGCCCGAAGTCCAGAAATCCGTAAAATGGGTCTGGGATGACAACGCCAAGAAAATGGTACAGCAAGAGTGGACACCCATACCACCGAATGCAGTCACTAAGGCCGCTGAAAAAGCGGAGGAAAATAAGCCTAAAACGGATATTCCTAAGATCGATACGCCGGATTTTGGTAAGCTGGTTTATGACCCCAGCGCCAAAAAGGATAAAAAGAGCACTGAGTTAGCCAGCGTGGGTAATGCGGCAACACAGGCCGATCCCAATAAGCTGGGTGATATCGTTTTCAAAAACCGCCCGCCCGTTATTCCGATTGATGGCATGTATCAGGAACCGACACTACAGCAGCCCTCATTATTGGATCGCATCAAGGACAAGTTGCAGCCGATGCAACCGACACTGGCAGGCGTCCCTGTGCCGATTTCTCCCGCCAGCGCAGGTGGCAGCAATAAAGCTACCGATGACCGCTACACTTTTGAACTGCACTTTCACGGTATGGATATGCAAAACAGCCGCTCTATTGCCACAATGGTCAAAGCGGAAATAGAGAAACTGATGCAAAAACAAGGCATTCGCCGCCGTTCCAGCCTGTACGATGAGGATTAAACCCATGATGATGATTTATGGCATGTTTGTTTTTATGCTCAGTAGCACGCCGTATCAGTCCATGAACCGCAATATGGACTGGCGCCACGTAAAAAATGATCGCGTCGGCAAATCGGCCAAATGGCAATATGTTGGCCCCGGGGAAGACGCTATAACCCTGAATGGGATTTTGTACCCCGAAGTGACAGGCGGTGATATTTCTCTGGAGCTGCTCAGAACAATGGCGTTTTCGGCCAAACCGTGGCCGTTGATTGAGGGCACCGGGATGATTTACGGGATGTTTGTCATCGACAGCCTGACCGAAAATCGTACAGAGTTTTTTGCCGATGGCAAAGCCAGACGGATTGAATTCACGTTATCGCTTAAGCGGGTCAGTGAAGACATTCGGGAAGGGTTGCATGCAGTCACTGCGGGTGATTTATTGGATCTGGCAAAATCAGCATTATAAGGGGCGTCGCCCCTCTTCAAAAAACATCATCATTTAATGTTAGCAATATCCCGCCGCGCTTTTCCCTCTGCGAGCAATTGACAGGCGAGCTGATATTTTTGCTCTGGCAGTGCCACCGGACGCCCGCCAATTCGCCCCTGTGCCCGAGCTGCGGCTAATCCAGCATTCGTGCGTTCAATAATCAGTTCCCGTTCCATTTCCGCCAACGCACTCATCACATAAAAGAAAAATCGACCCATTGGTGAGCTGGTATCAATACTGTCGGTCAGGCTTTGAAAGTGGATGCCGTCATTGCTTAACCGTTCATTGAGGGTGATGAGGTTTTTCACGCTGCGCCCCAGTCGGTCGAGCTTCCAGACAACCAATGTATCACCTGCTTTCAGGTGGTCTAATGCCCGTTTGAGTCCCGGACGGTTAGCCGTTTTGCCGCTGATTTTGTCTTCGAAGATGTGATCGCAGTGGGCTGCGATTAATGCATTGCGTTGTAAGTCGCTGTTCTGATCAGTCGTTGATACCCGAATATAGCCAATTTTCGCCATAACTCACCTCCATTCAGTCCATGATGGATAATCATATCAACTCCGTGAACTAACGTATTGATTTACATTAAACCTCGGTTTGGCGGAAACAGTGGAGCTGGCGAAAAATGCGAAATTTGTGGTTGAGCGCGGGCGCAATGCTAATGGTGCGTGGGTGAGGTGGTCAGATGGTGCGATTGAACTGTTTGGACTGGGTTCACCAGTAAATGGCCTCGCTACTATGTATTTCCCAATTGAGCTACCCGGGGTCTCATATTTTATTAGCATTGCAGAACGTTTAGCGAGTGACACAGGAACAGCAAACACAGCTCACACATCAATGATTATTGATTCAACATTAACCCGCACAGGATTTCAGGCTCGCTGCCTAATGGTGAGTGGGTTTACGTCCACTAACGGATTTTCATGGAGATTATACTATGCGCCTATTTAATCCAAACACGATGACTGAGGTGTTACCGGCCATTCACGACACAACAGGGGCGATTGAATTACCCGATGATTGCTGGTTTTTCCGCGAACGGGAAATACCGCAGGGGAAAATATTATCAGTTAATGAGGTAGGTGAGCCTATTTTGATTGATGCACCAACTGAATAACAATCAGGGGCACGTAGCCCCTTTAATCACTCCGGCTGCTCAGGCCATTGGATATCGGGGGCGGTAGAGCAATCCACCCGATTGAGCAGCACCCGGTATTTACGCCATTCGGTTAATGCGGATTTTTCGGCGTCGGTGGCCATATCGAGGTCAATCGCATCCTGCCAAATCGCAATTTTTTCGGTTGCCGTTCTCAACAGGCCGCGTTTCTCATACGCCGCACGCTGCTGTAGTTGTTCCGGCGTTGGCGGCGGCGTGCCGATGGCTATGGCCTCAGCTTCAGTAATTGGGATTAAATCTGGTCTAATCCACGCGTCCTGCGACCCGTCGGCAGTATATCCATATACCTGATTATCAAGTGATTTGAAATATTTCATCATTGTCATTGTTATCGTAACTCCCACCAATTCGTAATTTTATTATCAAATTCCGTCGTCACTGAATAGGCAGCACCGACAGGTATGATTGCACTGCCTGTCCCACGCTGGGCGCCCCCACTATTGGCCCCCCTAACCAGGGGAATATGTATAACGTCCCCGCCCTGTTTAAACGAAATATTCGCGGCTGACTGCTCTGTTCCCTCGCGAGTGTCGCGGGATACCGCTATGACAACAAATATGGGCCTGTTTGTGTCATTGACATACCAGGCGCCAATCACCCGGCTCGTTGTCACATGAACCCACGACTGGGCATACCCGACCCCGTGAGCAAAAATGGCATCGGTGACCGATTTCTGGCTCATTACCACATCTGTTGCCGTGCCAGTTGACTGCGCGATACGGGTTGGCGCGGGTATATCATCCAAACAGGCCAGTGTGCCGTTTTTTTGTGGAATACGGGCGTTAAACCACGCGTTATTTCCAATGCGACTGGTTAGCTGCGGTTGGGGATCAGACGCATTTAATTCAATCACTGATAGATTACTGCGGGCACGGACGATATTGGTTCCCGTTATTTCACCCGCAACAGAAACAAAACCATCAATATTACCGCCAGATTTGCTAAATTTCGTCTCCAATACCCGAGTTGTTGCCTGCTGACTCATAATACTGGTTGTCGATTGGCCTGTGGATTGGGCAATTGTAGTGGGTGTTATAGGTGCTGGGATATCGTCCAAAAATGCGATGGTTCCGTTTTTTTGTGGAATATAGGCGCTATTCCAGCCACCATTACCCTGACGGCTAGTCAATTTAGGACTAGACTCAGACGCATTAATCTCGACCGTTGATAGATTACTGCGGGCACGGACGATATTGTTTCCCGTGATTTCACCCTCAGCATCGACATGCCCGCCCACCACGCCACCTGTTTTAGAGTAGGCATTTTCCGCCAGTTCCACAGTTCCCGCTAAACCGAGGTTTTTCACAAACTCCGGTTTGTTGGGGATATCTGCGCCGTTCTTGTTTTTCTCCAGGCAACTATTGGCATTATTATTCGCCGTCGCCGCCAAATCATAAGCCGCCTTGACCGCTTTCGGGGTTGCCGCCTGTGTTTCGCTGTTGCTGTTGACCTCGCTATTCAGGATCACAAATCCCTTTTCTTTCAGTGTCGCGTCAGGATGGCGGCGGCTTTGCTCATGCTCACGGAGAGCATTGGCAACCACGGCATCCGCATACTCACGGGTGGCCAGCACCACGGACGGATCAATTTTCAAGGTCACCGCGTCCGTATGGCTGACAATCAGCACCATGCGAATGGTTTGAGTACGGCCAGAACCTTCCTGCAATTGGGGTTTGTAGGTTTCGGCGCAATTCCCGACCGCAATTAAAATGCCGTCTTTATCAACCAGGCCAATTTCCCGTATCCACCAACCGCCTTCGTTTTCAGGAATAACCTGTTCAGCCATAATCTGGTTGGTGTTTTTGGGATCAACACTCAGAACATTAATCGCTGCACGGCGGCGTTCGTTAACGAGTTTCGTTTGTGCGGTATCTGGTGTCGGCAATGTTCCGCCCCCATCGCCCACGGCCATATGGGTGATATTCAACTTGGTGCCCAGGGCGGCGGCATTAGCCAGTTTATCCGCGCCCAGTCGGGTTAACACGGCAAAGTATTTCGTGCTCATGATCTAATCCTCATATCATCAATAACATGTACCGCTGCGCCTACTACGTCGGCACCGGAAACAACCACTTCTTTGGGTAAATAGGGGTAAACAGTCAGGCTGTCCCCGCTGTAGCTGGTCACAGCACAATAGGCTGTACCGCCCGTTTCCAACTGAATGGACATACCAATCAAATGGCGCGAGGCGGGCTTGGCATCAAAAATCAGCCGTTCCAGTTCCTGATAGGTTTCAGCCGTAATACCGGTTTCCATCACGCCGATATCGAGCCGGAAAGTGCCCGGCGCCTCGTTGGTCTGCCACCATTCAGTCACGCGAATGAGATAACCGAACGGCTCGACCACGCGCCGGATAGCACCAATGGTGCCCTTGTGCTTATGAACAAACATTGCCGCCTTGATGGACTCACGTTTGGTACTCTCTGCCCAGTCCATATCCCAACGGTCAACTGACCACGCCCACGCCAGATACGGCAACAACGGCACCGGACAATGATCGGGGTTCCACAGGTCACGGACAGGAACGGGGATCTCCGCCAGACTGGATAGCGCGGTAGCGGCGGCAATTTCCAACGGTGATGACCCCATAGGCAACAGGCGGTTATTCATCAGAACCCCCAATCTTCACGGTGGCGCGGGTACAGAAACTCGCCTGAGTTTTATCCAGGATCATATCTTGTGCGGGAGTTTTCAGTTCAACACGTTGTACGCCAGGCACATGCAATGCGGCAAAAATGGCACTGCGCACGATATCGCGGCCAATCCGGTGTTGCTCGGCGGTATAACGCGCCAGTCTGGCCCGTGCATCCTGCAATATCGGCTCGTATTCGGGCGTGGGATAGCAGTACAACACGGCGTCAATGTCATAATCAATAATCTTGGCCGATTGCACGGTAAGGCGGTCGGCGACGGGGCGCACGTCCTCATCATTCAGGGCGTGACTGATAGTAGCAATCAGCTCATCACTGGCCGCGCCGGTCCCCTCACGGGATAAAATACTGACTGTCACATAAGCCGGTGCGGGGCTAACAACCGAGGCATCGGCGACACGACCGTCAGCACTGCGTGCATGGTATTCATAGGCACCAACGGGACCGGCAACGCTCAACCCCTCAAACGCCTGCGGAATACGCACGCGATAATCGCGGTCAGGCTCCAGCACAGCAGGCACCGGCGGTACGGCATTATTGTCAGCAGGCTGCAATATCAATCGACTGACGTTATTGTTCGCGCCCAGCTGGTCTAAATCACTGCCGCCGGCATACGCTACCATCGCCGCACGCGCCGCTTCATTAATGCGCTGGCGTAGCAGCAATTCACGGTAGGCATTTTCCTGGAGCAACTTAGTGATGGGTTCCGATTCCAGCGCCAAAGTGCGGGTAATTGCCTCCCGTTGTTCTGGCGGGTACAGGGCAATCAGCGCCGCTTTACGCTCCGCAAACAGCGTTTCAAAATCCAGCGGTTCAACCACATCGGGCGGGGGTAACTGACTTAGCATGGTGTCACCTCACCGGAATGGACAGGGATAATGGGGTATTGTTCTGTACATTGATACCGCTGATCTCTACCGTCAGCTCGCCCTGCTCAGAACGCAGATAATGAATGGTTTCCAACCGAATACGCGGTTCCCAATGCAACAGGGCCATATAACAGGCACTCATGATCTTGAGACGCAATGCCGGATTTTGCGGCTGGTCAATCAGGTTAGGCAGGAGCGAACCGTATTCACGGCGCATCACCCGTGCGCCAATGGGCGTCATTAAAATATCGGTGATACTTTGGCGAATATGGTCACTGTCTGACAGTGTGCGGCCATTGTTACAACTCATCCCCATAAAATTCATTACACTGGCCCCCCAGACGTTCCATCACCCGACCGTACTCCGATATGCCGGTGTGAATCGACCACAATTCCGTTAGAGCTGAATTGGCCGCCGGTGTGGGTGATATTGCCGCGCATCGTCCCTCCGTCCCGGATCTCCAGACTGCCCGTAGTCAAATGGTTCGTGCACATCACCGTCGGAGTATCCAACGTGATTTGGTTGCTGGCCGTACAGGTAATATCAGGGGCAGTGACATGAACAGAAACCGCAGCCGATACCGTGGCGGTTTGAATTCCCGTGACGGTCAGCGCACCAGTCTGTGGCTCATATTCCATGACCGCCCCATCAGGGAAGACAATGTGCGCTGCCTCAGCAGACACTGACGGCGCAGTATGAGCAGCAGAGTAGAACGCACCGACTACAAATGCGGTCGTGAGTTCCCCCCCTATTGCCAACACCAATACCTGCTCGCCAATACTCGGTGCCCACCATGTACGAGCGGTTCCGGCACGCTGGGCTGTCCAGCGCAACCAGTCCGTTTGCAGGCTACTGACGTGTACACGGCAACGCTGGGTGTGCAGGTCAACCGCCGACACAGTGCCAACACGCACAACATTCATTAACAATCGGTAAAGCTCAGCCTGTGTCATCATGCCTCCACCAAATCGTGATAAATCAATTCAATCAGTTTCAATTTTTCGTGCTCACTCAGACCCAGCAATTCGCGTTTCGGGTATTTTGCCCGCGCCAACGCGTTGATGCTGCCGGTTAATCCATACTGGTGCTGTCGGGCAATAGCAGCGGCCCTGCCCTGAAACCCCACAACCGCTGAATCTGCCGACGTGCGCATCCGCAAAAATCGGGCTGTTCTCAGGCGCTGGAACATCGGATCACGGCGCGTTGTGGTTTTACGGGTTTCACTGTGGTCAATCTCCAGATAGCGATCAATGTCACTGCGATAGAACGACCGTACCGCGTGGCGGTCTTCATCAAAGCCGGTTATCATGCGCCCCCGACGACCACGGGTGGCCCGCCAGTTTTTTAAGTGGCGAACACCGCCCCGATAGATAAATCGGATGCCTTTTTGTGAGCGCAGAATACGGCGGCGGCGGGGTTCATAGCCGGAACCGTCGGTATTTTTCTGGCTGCGGATGCGCTTTTGCTGATCGGTGCGGATGGCGGTTGCTAACTGACGCGCCAGCCGACTGCGATAGCTGGGCGATGCTGTGGACAACAGGCGCTGTAATTCATTTTCCAGTTCCAATAACAGATTACCCTGGCTCATGCTGTCCCCATTTTATCGACCAGAATATTCCACGCCCGCAATGACAATGCATCAGGCGATGGCTCATCAATATGTGTCGGTATCAGTCTGCCGTTTTCCCTGGTGACAATGACTCGCTCAGACGCTGGCAGTGTAAAAAGAATGTCCGCAGTGTCGTTATTGAGCAAATCAACTTCAAAACGGAATCCCTCTTTGCGGCGTTCCGGGTTAAACAACAAATCAGGCTGATGCAGCCGCGCCCACGCCAAAATGGGAATGCTGAGATTGTCGAGCGGGTTCGGGTAATCCAGCGCCAGCACTTCTAACTGATATTGGTAAAGAAAAGAGGCTGATTGCGTACCTGTGGCGATCAGATTGCCTTTGGTGATAAACACTTCCAGTCTGTCCGGGTTCTGGCTGAAAAACGGCTCATGACTGACAATCATTTCACGCAGTAAACCGGGCTTTAACATAAACTCACCTGCATTGTGTTTGAATGAATTCCTGTAAACCCAAAATCATTTGCCTTGATTCCGCGATCCGTTCTCTGAGAAGCCAATAATTTCGGACAGCGGCGTCTGTAGGTCGGGCGGCGTCTGCATCATCCACGCTGGCGGGGGCAACGGTTTTAGGCATGGGGCATTTCGCCCTGACGTACACCCGTTCAGGATGAACATCAGCAGCAGCCCGCAACTTATTGATTTCAGATTTGGCATTCGTCAGCTCCTGTAACTGTTTCTCATCATGCTCATGCAGTATGCTGATGCGTTTTTGTTGTTTGGCATTAATGGCAGCTTGTTCTGATAGCTTGGTGGTCAGTGATTCATTCTCACCCGTCAGCCGCCCGTTCTCTGCATACACTGAATAAACGGAATAGAGTGCCGATCCAATCAGTGCGATACCGACCGACACTGCAATCAATTTCAGTTTCCAGCTCATAGCAATTCAAACGCTTTTCTAAACGTTTCCACTGGATACGGTTGCTGGCCGTTCTCCATCTGAATCATGGCGCGTACCAGTTTTATCATGGTAACTTCGCTATCAACATCAATCACAGCACTACTGGCTATACCGACAGATTTGCAGACATAAGCAATGTAACTTTCGGTATCATTTTCACTGGGTGGTGCCCAGCGGGTAATGATTTGTCGAATCGTGTTCAGGCCATATTTACGCTCGTAATTGCGCAGGATCTTGAGCATGGCGCGAATACCCCATTCCGGCGCGATAAACTGGCAGAACGCTTTATCAGTCTGAGTCTTGCGCAGCCCCTGCCAGCTATCCCCGTGGCGGATATTGCCCGGATTGTCATTGCGAATACCTTTACTCATGCGGCTTGCCTCCCAGCCGTTTATTAATGGCGCGAATAGCAAACTCACGTAGCTTCTCAACGCCAATAAATCCGACAGCACCACCCAGTGCCGGTGACACACTGCCAGGGATGCCGAACAACTCCAGTGCGCTGGAAATGCCCCATGACAGCGCCCCACAAAGTAGTGGCTCAACCCAGCGATGGCGACGTTCAACACCGTCATAAATCAGGCGGCCATAACAGATCAGGACGGCCAGCAAGGAGCCGGATATCTGCGGCCATGAGTTTTTTAGGCCATTTACCATCTCGACCCATAAATCAGGTTGGTCTTTCATTGTCAGTCCCATAATTGAATAATGTCCTGATTGGGCGGCGGGGTAATATCCGGCAGTTCAACCCATTGACCGGCGGCCAGTTGCGTGATGAGACAGAGATCAGGATTAGCCTCCAAAACCTGCTCAACCACGCCCTGCGTTCGGCCATAATGACGCCAACACAACTGATCCACCGTATCCCCCTGAAACGCCCTGACCCGCATCAGACCAACTCCGCTATCATGCGATGCTGGCCCAAGATGTCCCGGATAGCGTTTTGCCCATCCCGTCGCAGGTCATCAATTTGTGTACTCAGCGCCTCGGCGTGCCGTTCTCCATCGCGCGTAGTGTCGATATCACGGTAGTTTTCAATCAGAAACGCCTTAGTGAAGCTGTAGACTGCATGGCGATAGCGGAACAAGTGTGCCGTAGTGTCATTAATGGCAGGCGATGGCACGGCCTCAAGTGAAGCAATGCCATGCTGCTCTTGTTCTCGCTGCCAGACTGCCAGCAGTTGATTGACAGACAACACCACTTCCGTGGTTGTGTGCATCAGCCGCGCTGTCGTCACGGCCCCATTCAGGCGCATTGAACTGCGCAGATCAGCCAGCACGATATCCGGCCAGAATGTGCCGGAGGTCACTTTTGCGCCGCCATCATTGAACTCGGTCAGGTCATCTATGGGTCTTGGCTGTTTGGTTGCGACTAAACTCATCAGTTCCACCTGTTAAAAGGTCGGCGGTGGACGGTAAAACCGACAAGGCTTAAAAACCGTTCGGTTTTACTGTGCCGCCGGGCACGCGGGGTGCATTCAGTTAGCGGGAAGATGGCTTCTTCGCCGCTGTTATCTTGGGTTTGAGCGGTTTTTTGTCTGTTGCCGCAGGTTTTGGCGGTGGCGTTACCGGGATAACATCAGCAACCGGTTCTGCCGCCTTTTTCAATTCCCGCGTCAGGGTTTCGATGTCTTTCTTGACCCCGATATTGGTAAACAGCAACAGCGCCTCTCGCATCAGTGATAACGCCCGTTCTTTATCCGCCTGCTGCGGACTTTTCCGTAAGGTATAGGCCAGCGTTTTAAACAGCTTGGCTCTGACCTGATTCGGCATATCCAGCGATTCAACCAATACCGCGAGCCACTCCAGAATAGCTAACGAGATCGGCTCAATGGCTTCATTACCCGCGGCAAATATAGCCAGCGCTTTATCGCAAATCTCATCCACCAATAACGGGCCAACCGTACGGTGATAGCGATCAGGCAACGGCAGGTTATGGCGGATCACATATTCCGCCAGTGTCAGCGCCCGTGCGTAGTTGCCGATATCAATCTGCCAGATCATGATATGGCTAAGCACTTCATCCGCCTGCCCGGTATCAGCCGTTAACACGCCATCAATCCAGCCGTCATAGGCTGCCATCACGGCGCGTTTATACTCAGCCTTGCGCTCGTTCCCTTGCAGGTTAGACAACTGCGTCTGGTCGATGCGCAGGCGGTGTAATATCTGCTCATATGCGGTCAGCGTTGCCGATGACATCGCATCATCGCCCCGGCGTGCTGCCATTGTGCGCTGCCAGTGTTCTTGTGCCGGTGTCAGCATGATTTCCCCCTGAACCCGATACCGGAGTCACCCGGCACCGGAAAATGCGGTTTAGTTGGTGCTGCTTTCAGCACCGGCAAATGAAATCCCTTCAATCAGGCAACTGAGGCCGTAATCTTCAATCACGTAGCCGTCATTACTCTGGGCATAAGTGGCAATACGGTTGTATTCCGGCTCATTTTTGATGTAGCGGTTGTACTTGCCTTTCTGCCAGTAAAGCGACAGGTTTTTAAAGGTTGTGATCAGAATGGCCCCATCCGGGAAGAATGGCGCACGGAAGACCGGTAACCCGCCCAATGTGCTGAGTTTCATCAGCTCATTGCCTGCCAGCAGTTCCATATTCGGGTTATGCTGGCTGTGCTGGTTCAGAATGCGGAAGTTTTTCTGCGTGGTCAGGCGTGAACCGGTGATGGCAATCAAACCCGGCGCACTCTGATGCCACGGATCTAACAGTGAGGTCACGGCGTCATAAACCACTGAGTCATAGTTACCGTAGTCCCCTTTCTGGATGATTTTTCCATCTTCATCACGACGGGTCAGCGTGATGCCACTCATTACCCGCTGCGGCGCATGGTTGCGCAGGCGCTGCAACCAGCCGATATTCACATCCTGCAACAACGGATTTTTCTCACGTTCGGATTTCACCGCAACGGATGTACCGTTAAAACCAATCATCAGGCGGTCATTGGCCTCTTGCTGGACAATCTGCTGACTGATGAGTTTCTGAAATTCAGGATGACCGGCCCACGCATCAAGCTGCGTATAACCGATATAAGTATCGAAGTTGGTCTGTTCGCAACGGTAGCGATTCCCGGCTAAATCATGAACGCTGACGGGTTCGCGGCGATCCGTGGTCGAGGTATTGCGGCTGGCAATGGTGCGGTGAACGCCAACGCCAATTTTCTCCGCTTCCTGCTCAATCACGCCAAAGGAGTTAATTTCTTTCAGAAAGGGGCTGGATTCCATCTTGGCCGCTTCCAGCTTCTGCTGGACAGCGGGCGCAACGGTTAACTGGATATGATCGCCCTCGCGCTTAACCCCGTTCAATTTGCCTTGCTGGTCAAGGTAGGACAGATAGTGTTGACGCCCTTCGTTACTGAGTGACATAAATAAAATTCCTGTAAGCAATCAATTAATAATCGGCCAACACTTGGGTTGAACCGCCCGCATCCGGTCGCTGTTCCGAAGAATTATCCTGCTGGCTGAGCTGGCTTTTCAGCGTATTGAGTTCGGTTTCCAGCGCGGTGAGTTTTTCCGATTGGCTGGCGCACGTAGCTTCTAACGCGGACAGTTTTTGTCCCTGATTTAAAGCTTCACCGCATTTTTCTGCGGTTAGCTGCACCATGTCACGCAATGTACTGATTTCAGCCGTGGTATGTTCACGGTGCAGTCCCAGCGCTTTTTTCACGGATAAAACAAACTTTTCGCCAATGGATTTATCAGAAACAGGGTTCTGCTCAGTGCCAGCTAGAGATTCGACCATCGTTTCCAGTGAAGCTGACAAATAACGGTCATCACTGGCAGGTAATCCACGTTCCTGCACACTCAGCTTGATTAATTCTGTCCCCACCGCCGCTGGGTTATCCGTCAGGGCAATACCGGTCAGGTAGGCGCTTTGGGTCTGGGGAAAACGGGAATAAAATTCAATACTGGAAAAAACCTTCTGCCCGCTCTGGTTCAGCTTAATTAACGCCGCGTCTTTCTCTTCATCCAGTTCAACCGTCGCCTCCAGCGCCAGCTTGCCCTGCAACGGGCCATCTTTGATTTCGTAGGCACGTGCTGACCGCACCATTGCAAACTGGCGAAACGTGCTATCAGGGTACGGGCTTTTAATGTGTTCCAGATTTAAACGGGCAGCATACAGACGCGGGTTATAGCTCTCCGCCATCTGCTGGATCTGTTCGCGGGAGACGGCAAACCCGTTCAGCGTCATTCCCTCAGTACAGACCGTTAACTTAATGGTTTTTGGCATGGTTGCTTTCTCCAACAAGCCATTTTCGATTGATGGCACTATGTTCTCAGTCGGCGGCGTTTCACTCAAAGCCTTCGCCGTGTCGCGGAACGGTGACAGACGGCAGTCATGGCAGTACGCGCGCGGGCTGTGGGAAAGTAAGTACATGACAACAGCACACGATCCCCGACAAGAAGCCAAAAGTTTGTATTGGCAGGCCTACAGCGTTTCGCAGATAGCAAAACGGCTGGGCGTCAGTATGAACACCCTTTATTCCTGGCGGCGGCGGGATAAATGGGACGAAGCTCACCCGATAGAGCGGGTAAGCGATGATCTGCATGTGAAAATATTGAGGATGCAGGCAAAAGACGCCCTGACCCCGCACGATTTCAAGACACTGGATTTTTTCTACCGCCAGTTACAACGCTTTGATCGCCATGAAGAGAAAAAAGAGAGCACCAAAAAGGCCAAGACACCGAAAAATCACTTTACGGAAGAGCAAATCGCGGAACTGCGGGCAATGGTGTATGAATCGCTGTTTGAGTACCAGAAACGCTGGTATAAGCAGAAAGAGCGCCGCAACCGGATGATATTAAAATCGCGCCAGATTGGGGCAACCTGGTACTTTGCCCGCGAAGCCCTGATCACGGCACTGGAAACCGGCCATAACCAGATATTTCTGTCAGCCAGCCGTGCACAGGCGTTCCAGTTCAAAAAATTCATTCAGATGGTTGCCCGTCAGGTCGGCGTTGAACTCAAGGGTGGTGATGAGATTATTTTGTCCAACGGGGCCACGCTCTATTTTCTCGGCACGTCAGCGGCGACCGCGCAATCCTATACCGGTGATCTCTATTTTGATGAGTTCTTCTGGGTCAGTAATTTTATGAACCTGCGCAGAGTGGCGGCAGGGATGGCGAGCCATATCGGGCTAAGGCGCACTTACTTCTCCACTCCTTCCAGCGAAGAGCACGGAGCCTATCCGTTCTGGACAGGGGATTTTTTCAATAAAAGCCGGCCCCATAAGAAGCAAATCACTCTCGATCTCAGCCATAAGGCCTTACAGCCGGGTGCCTTGTGTGGCGATAACATTTGGCGGCAGATTGTCACCATTCATGACGCGATTGATGCAGGACTGGACAGAGTTGATCTGGATGAAATCGAGGGAGAGAACAGCCCGGAAGACTTCGACAACCTCTACCGCTGTATTTTTGTTAAAGCCGGTGAACGGGCCTTTGATTATAACACCCTGATCCAGTGCGGGGTTGATGGCTATAACAAAGATGTCTGGCCGGACTGGAAACCGTACGCACCACGCCCGCTGGGGCATAAAGGCGTCTATATCGGCGCTGATCCGACGGGTACGGGCGGCAATGGTGATGGTCTGGGCTTGGTGGTCATGTCACCGCCTGCCGTCAGTGGCGGCAAGTGGCGGATCATTGAAGCGTTACGCTTCCGGGGTATGGCTTTTGAGAAACAGGCCGAGGAAATCCGCAAACTGACCGAACGTTATCATGTGCTGGGCATTGCCCTAGATGGCACGGGCGGGACGGGTGAAGCAGTGCACGAGCTGGTGTGTAAATTTTTCCCGGCCGCCACCTTACTGAAATATTCCGCACCGCTGAAGCGAATGCTGGTTATGAAAGCGCAAATGCTGATCCGCTCCGGCCGGTTTGAGTATGACGCCGGCATGCAGCAGGTGGCGACTTCGTTTATGGCTATCAAGAAAGTGATTACGCAGGGCGGCATTGTCACCTATGACGCCGACCGGACGCGCGGTGTGGATCACGGTGATATTGCGTGGGCTATTATGAACGTCCTGCATGGCGAGCCTATCGCCAGCGATTCGGGCGGATATCAGTCTTTTGTTACGGAGTTTTAACTATGAGCACCTTTCTGCCTGCTGAGAGTCAACCTGACGCAATGAACAACCCCAGAGCGAACCTGCCTGACGATGCAGTTCAATGTGCGGCGTTTACTTTTGACACACCGACGCCGATGACATCCGGCGGGGATTTACTGGACTGTATGGAGTGCGCCAAAAATGGCCGCTGGTATGAAACCCCGATTGATTTTTACGGGCTGGCGCGGGCGTTCTCATCGGCGGTCTATCATCAGTCGCCGCTGTATTTTAAGCGCAATGTGATCATGGGTTGCTTTCTGCCGCACCCGTTACTGTCCCGGCAGGATATGGCGGCGTATGTGCTGGATTATCTGGTCTTCGGCAATGCCTATCTGGAAAAGCGCAGCAACCGGCTGGGCGGGCTGTTAACGTTCCGGCATTCACCCGCCAAGTATACACGCCGGGGCGAGAAAGCCGGGCGATATTGGTTTGTGGAAAGCTGGAACAAAGAGTTTGAATTTCACCCAGACAGTTTGTTTCATCTGATGAATCCCGATATTCATCAGGAAATATACGGCCTGCCGGAATATCTGGCGGGATTGCTGTCGGCCAACCTGAACCGCTCCGCGACCATGTTCCGCATGAACTACTACGAAAACGGCAGTCATGCTGGCGTTATCGTCTACCTGACTGATCCGCTGGCTGACCCGAAAGGCGTCGATAACCTGAAAGCATCCTTGCAAAAATCCCGGCGCGATGGGGCATTCAAAAACATGTTTGTGTATGCCGCCAACGGTAAGAAAGACGGCCTGCAAATCCTGCCATTCAGCCAGATCAGCGCTAAAGATGAGTTTACCAATGTGAAGGAAGCCACCCGCGATGATTTGCTCGCCATGCACCGCGTCCCGCCGCAACTGATGGGCTTTTCTCCCTCCAACGGTGGTAACTTCGGTGATGTGGAGAAAGCGGCGAAAGTGTTTGCCATTAATGAACTGCATCCGATTATGGAAAGCCTGAAAGCGATCAACGAATGGGCGGGGCAAGAAGTGGTGCGCTTCGCCCCTTATGCTCTGCTCGATGCCCTGACGGGTAAGCCATAACCTGCCTGACTTATCTCACTGATAACAGCACAGCCGATAGCACTCACTCAATCGCGCTGTGTTGATTTTTCCTCTGCTTTCGCCTGCTCCCTCATCTACTCACACAACACGCTGCAATGCTTTACTCATGCGGTATAAAGGCACTCTTTCGACTATTCCACACCCTGCCCGGAAAGAGGCCTATCCCCCCCTTTGCTCGCGCTTGCTCCCCCGCCTCGCCCGCACACAAAAAGGGCGTGTTTTTGTGCAGTTGTGCAGGGGCGGGGAAACCTTGCCCTGCTTGGGCTGCCTTGATAAAATAACCCTCTAAAAAATTGTGCAATCTCATGCACATTTGTGCAATAAAAAATCCTCCTGTATATTGACTCCTTATTAACCATCGGTTAGATTTTCACTATATATTTTTTATTTTTTCGCTACTCAGTTAAATGTATGCAGTATTTAAAGGGGGTTAACATGAAAAAACTGTTTGATGAATTTGACGGCTTCTAATCTGAAACTAACCTCTATGAGGCGGGGAATATAACCCCGCCTTTTTATTTTTTGTGGACGAAAGAAAATGACATTAGATGCAGCAACACTACAAATCATCAGTAATACTATTGTTTTTATTGGTGTTCTAGTCGCTATTGGTACGATCATCTATAACGTTCGCACGGCAAAGAAAACCCAGACAGCCAATTTTTTGTTTGAGAGTCGTCAGGATATTCAATATATAGAATCCCTGCACGTTCTTAAGCAGGTACATCGTTCAGGTAAATCTTTTCGCTCCTACGTTTTCCCCTGCGAAGGAAAAACAATTTCAGAAGAGGAAATGATTGAACGTCGTAAGTTTCAATACATACTTAATTTTTATGAAAGAGTCGCGGTTAGCATCCGAGAAGGTATCTATGACGAAAAGATGATTAAACGCACATCATATACTACGGTGATTGAAACTTATGATATTGCTGAACCCTTGATTAAAGCCATCAGGGAGCATATTCAATCTGAAACCACCTATCAAGAATTCGAATGGCTGGTTAAGCGCTGGAAAGCAAACCCACTAAGGAAAAACAAATAACATACTAGGCCCAGGCCAATTAAAAACCCGCAAAGCGGGTTTAGTAATAATACTGTGACATGTCACACCATCACAATTTTACCTCATGCCAGCCCAGCGTGACCCAGCACGCTGAATCACCGGCAAAACAACATTCTGAAACTGGCAACGTATCACCACACTTACCACATTGACGCGCTGCCAGCGTCTCCATTTTTTGTTTCAACTTAGCATCATCTTTGCGAATCAATAACGTCAGGTATTCAACCACCTCATAGGGATCGCGTCCCGGCCGTCTCAGGGCACAATTGCGCTTCAACATCGCTAATTCTTGATTATCGAGCAACAATTCTATTTTGGTGACGCTAGCTTCCTGCTGGCGTTGACGTTGGGCAGCTTTACGTTCTGTGGGAGATTTCGCCATTGGGTTTGTTCTCTCTGATTATCAACGCGGATGAGGCAAGCGGCACAAAAACAGCTCTTCAAATGCCTCTTGTGACCATGCCTTACGAAGTTGTTCTTCATTTGACATAAAAAACTTGTTCCGGCCTGTCCGACAGGCATCACTTAAGGCTTCCAGTACGAAATAATAATCAGCACCCACCTGTCTGGCTTTATGCAAAAAGCGATTTCGGTGATGTTGATTGGCTTTCCAGCGTGCCTGCCAGACAAATAAACCTGACTCAAATTTATGATTGATACTGTTAACAATTTCAGGGGTTAAATTTAAGGTAATCATTTTATCCTCTAAAAATCAGCATGCCAGCAGCTAAATCACGCTGAACTATTTGCCGCAATACGGCATCCCGACGCGATTTAGTCATTTTAGGTGGACGCTGGCCGGGTTTATTTCTGGCGTTTTTCCGCCATTTTTTATAGCAAGCACAGTACACATCGAAATCAGCTTTCAATAACTCACTGGCAGTTGTCAGTTTTTTCATGGTTGCCTCATCTGCATTAAAATTCGCTTCCCAACCCATGCCATCACAGGCACGGCCATTGAATTACCAATTGCCCGATAGCGGTGACCATCAGGACAATTCTCCAATGTTTTTCCATTCCACGGGATACGAGTGTGATTATCAGGAAAGCCCTGTAACCGCTCGCACTCAACAGGCGTTAGACGGCGCACGGCATCCTGCGTTGTAATGAGATCAGTCGCGCTTTTATCATCCCGTGACCTGAGCGTTGACGAAATATCATCCACTTTATACTCACCAAACGACAGTAATCGGTAGGTCATCACCCCGATACCACCGATAACAGCGCAACTTCCAGCATTGCCGGCAACCGTTTTTCCCGCCGTTCTGCGCGGTTCAGGATTCCGGCGCACGCGGTCTGGCTCAAAAAGTACCGTTGCGGGACAGATGTCTGTTCGAGCACTTGAGACAACAAACACACGACGGCGTCGTTGGGCCACTCCGAAATATTGAGCGTCGAGCACTCGCCAGGCGACATTTCTTTGTGGTCCAGACACATAACCAGAGTTTGTCCATCTCGTCCCTGATGGCTGCAACGGGGCATCTTCTCCGGCAAGCCCTGCAAGAAAACAGCCGAATGCGTTATCCCGGCTGGACAGAACTCCTGGGACATTTTCCCAGACGATAATGGCTGGCTGTTTCCCGTTTGCTGCCCTGACTGAATCAATAACATTGGCTAACTCCACGAATGATAGTGTTAATTGTCCCCGCGCATCGCCCAGCCCATTGCGCAGACCTGCAATGCTGAACGCCTGACAGGGTGTCCCGCCGACCAGAATATCCGGCGCATCGGCCTGATTTTCGGCAATCATGGCGGGAATTCGGGTCATATCCTCCAGATTTTGGACATACGGCCAGTGATAGCGCAGCACGGCGCCGGGAAATTTTTCAATTTCACAGAACCATGCCGGGGACATTCCCAGTGGTTCCCATGCCACACTGGCGGCCTCAATACCGGAACATACCGAGCCGAAACGCATAGTCACGATAGGTTTTTCCTCATTTCCCCAAGTTTATTAATCCGCTGCCGCAGTGCCTCGCGGCGCACCTGTTTCTGCCGTTCTGTTTCCACCGGAATAAAACTGCCATTCGTCCACAACTTAAATGGCTGTTCATTGATGCTAATTTTTCCACTCATGATTAATGACCGCGCCATAAATCGGCTAAAATCCATCCCGATTGAGTCGGCATAGTCAATAATTTTTTCAACTAAATTTTTATTGTCGTTAATCGTCCTCCGTGCCTCCGTACAGTTATTGACAGAACTCCAAGGGGCGGCTGCGCCGCCAGATAAAGGCAAAAACCTCCCATTGGCAGGATCGTTATCTGCCTTTAACTTCGGCACAATCTGCCAGTTTTTTACGCGAGTGATGATCGGAGTATCTTCGCCGACCAAGGTGCAGAAAACCCCCTTAATACAATCAACGGGTTCCCCGTAAGCATTTGTTTTTTCTTCACGTTCATACCACAGTCTCGCCACGAGATCGGCACGACGTACAAAAGCACCGCCCTGCGCTTTGGTGTACTCCCCCCAATAACCCCGGTCAGCCGCTTTATGAACTTCTGCAAAATCAATATCTAAACCGTCCGATGAGGTTGTATCATCCCCCATGCGGCGTAATTCGCGCCAAACAGACACAGGCGCACCACCGATTTGTTGAAACTGGCGAATTTTCCAATGTGACGCCCACGCTGAAACTGCCCTCGCCATGTCCTTACATTTCTGCCCGGTTTCACCATCCACTTCGTCATCCATTGCATAGCCATCAATATTTTTACTGATATATTTCGCGATATAACCGGTCGCACTGCCTTTTTCTTCATCAATAGGCTCTACGTGAAAACGGGCTTTCAGGGCTTTCTGTGTCTGCAATTCTTCGGAGTCTTCAAGACGGGCGTAATAACAGAAAATATCCCGTAACGCTTCCACCTGTTCCGGGCGGACAAATAGCAGCATGTGCCAGTGTGGCGTACCATCATGATGAGGCTCAGTCACGCGGAAGCCGAAAACGCGAATACCCGCGCGGCTATAAGCGGCACGAATTTTTGCCCAGACTTTACAAAGATATTTCTGGGTTTCCCGTGGATCATTGCCTTGCCAGTTTTTGACAAAGCCACCTGCCTGATAGGCTGAATGAAAACGTGATGGCGCAGTAATAGTGTAGAATTCCCCCACACACCCCATTTCTTTAGCCAAATCTTCAAAACCACGCATTCTGACCATCAATTCGCAACGCTTGATTGCCGGATTAGAGACGCTGGCGAGCACCATTTTTGATAATTCGGTGCGGTTTCCGTCCTCGTCTTCGAGATCGAACTCTTTCAGAAACTGCCAGTTACTGCGCTTTTGTTCCAACCAACGGTGCAGAGTAGTGCGGGAAACGTAAGGGGACGCTGATTTTTGCACCTGACCAATAGCAATGGCCAAGTGTTCGAGTTTAATGTCACACAGTCGTTTTAATCGGCGATACCACCACTGCGCATCCATCATGCGCAGTAAAGCGGCACAGAGCTGATCATCATTGGGTTCTATCCTTCCTTTGATGAACTGCTGCCAGTACGGCGGCTGCGTGCCTGATTGCAGGGTTAATTTAGCCAGTAAGGTATAAACCCGTTCTAGGCGTTTACGCGCTTCACACTCTTCTACAGGCGGGTTATCCGCAAAATCATGGGTGACTGACTGATAGGTTTCAGACATAAAATTGGTGATGCCTGTTGCCAGTGATTTGATGGCCGACCGGTCTAGCTGGGCAATACGCTCCAATTGTTCAATAAACGGAAAGGGAACCGTCCCGGAAGCACGATGCTTGAATTCGTACTGTTTCATCACCAATTCAAACCGTGGCAATACATTCTTGGCTGTTTTGAGCAAAAATTCATTGGCACGGCGGCGACCGGATTTTTTAAATATTCTGGCGTATTTGGTGGCAAAATAGATCGCCAGAAAATCAGGGACGTGGGCGATAATATCGTGCCGCCACTCTGCGTCGTCCTGATTAGCTTCCCACATAATGCGCTCAGCCAGAGTCGCATCGCTTGGCAACTCCGGCTGAAACTCTTCACGCTGGCGACGCATTGATATATATACGTCGCTGTTGTGTTCCTGCAATTCGCTCATGCACGCGCCTCTAGCACCGCAATAATCTCTTTCGCCCTCTGGCAGTTGCCATTGGCAGTGCGTTGGCGATTGTGTACCGCTATTGAATTTTGTACATTGCGGCAATGCTGTTCAGTCATAAAGTCAATCAACCATAATTAAGGATTAATAAGTGGATAATTCAGGAATATCATCTGATCCGCCTTATTACGCGAACCACATTAGCTTCTTATCCGGTGCAACCGTTCTTCAAGGCGAAGTAAGGTTTTTATCAGCCCGCGTGATGTACGACGCTTGCGACGCTTTTCTTGGCGTAACGGCATGCCACATAACACGTCATTGGCTGCCCAAAAAAGAGCATCGAAGGCATCTTGCTCAGCTATTGAAGTCGTACATTCCATCCGACTGGAAACCTTACGGAGAATGGAAAGAACTAGTTCGGCACGCATTAGAAACCGCATATCTGCATTCACCCCGGCACCATATATTCGAATGGGATGATCGGGACACTCAGGAAGAGCTACTGACAAATATTCATCTTTCTGCCCAGGCGACTCGAAAAACGGTTGAACTTTTTGACAGTGGCGATCCAATACATCTGCCAGTTGGCACAAAGGTGTTTGCTGTCTCTGCTCAGTTGAATGAATTTCTTTCGTCTGTGGTTGCCGGTGATGTAAACCCGGTATGGATGGCAACAATGGATAGTGAATGGACACCGGGTTGCCGCAATGGTATTCACCCGAAATATCACCCTCGAAAAGTTTAATCATTTTCCCAGCAGGGAGCGTTGCCGCAGGAACAGAGCACGCGGATTGTGCGGTGCAGTGATGTTTCAGTAATTGATTCATGCTGCGCCCTCCAACACCGCAATAATTTCTTTCGCAGGCTGACGGTTGCCATTGGCGGCAATCGTGCGCGGGGCGTCGATTTCATGGATAGTGAAACCGAGATCGGCATAAAGCGATTTGGCGGCAATTGAGTTGGATACGGTGACAGGGACACCGAGATGCGCATTGAGCGTGTACAAATCAACAGCCAATGCTTCATGATAAGCAGGGGTGAAATTCACTTCATGATATTGGGTGAATGCCTTACCTTTGGTCAGGTACGGCGGATCGCAATAAACCACGTCACCATAATCAACGAGAGTTAATGTGTCCTGCCATTCAAGACATGAGAAACTCGCACGCTCCCGTGATTTACGGCGAAACGCTATGATTTCAGCCTCTGGAAAATAAACCTTTTTATATTTCCCATAAGGAACATTAAATTCACCTTTGGTGTTATAGCGGCAAAGTCCGTTATAACCGTGGCGATTTAAGTAGAGAAACAAACACGCTTTATCAGCATCACTGGTTGCGAAAGGCCGCTCATTGAAGATGTCTCTATTTTTGTAATAATCATCTTCAGTGTTAAAACAATGAAACCAATCTTCAAAATAATCTTCCGCTTTACAAAGAAACACGTCGACAGGAACGGCGTTAACTTCACGGTATAAATTAATCAAATCCGCATTCGCATCAGCAACCAAATACTCTGGGTAATCGGTATTCATCATTACCGCACAAGAACCCGCGAACGGCTCAACCAGTCGCTTACCCGCAGGCAAGTGTGGCAGCAACTTATCCATAATGCGGGCTTTCGAACCCGCCCATTTGAGGATGGTTTTATTAGCCATCTCACACACTCCGGTAATGTTTTTGTTTCAGTTCAAAAACGCTCTGGCAGGTTGCACAGCGGGTGACACCGGCAATAATCATGCGACGTTCTTTAGGAATGGGTGCGCCACAGTCTTCACACGCAAACGCAGAAACACCGACCGGGCGGTTAACATGGGCGGCTATCCGGCACGCCAGCATTTCGGCGATGCGTTCACAGGCGCGGTCGAGTTCCCTAGACATAACTCCACTCCTGCGCCTCACGCTCGATGTTTTCAGATTCGCGTTGCATCAGGTCAGCGCTGGCAGAAGGCGACAGCGCGTTATCCAGAACATGGGAGGACATCTTCACCAAACGGACGGCATATAAACTCGCGCAATGTTTTCGTTCTGCCTGGCGCACATCTTTAACCAGTTGTTTGATGAATTCTTCATCAGCGTTTTTTCTGGCATATTTTGCTAAATAACTTTCTTTCATTATTTCTATTTCCTGTTTTTAGGTAATAAAAAGCCCTGTGCGTCAGCACATAAAAAATTTGATTACAGTGATTAATTAATGCGGCGTTAATTTAGGTATAACCAACTTATTGGGTAATACCGAGCATATCGCCTGACATTGATGAAGAATAAAAATAAACGATTTTTTCTCTTCGGGCGTAAATTCATTAATTCCGATGTGATAACGGGATTTATCAAATCCGGCCATATGAAACATCATATGCAGGAACCGTTCATTATTCCAAACACGGTTATTAGTACGGTCGCGCATGTAATCAAGAAAATCCGCCAGCTGTTTATCTGTCCGCAACCCATCATTATCAAAATGGCCACTTAAAAACTCAGCTGTTTTATTCATACCGCGTATTTTCTCATCCAATGTTAATGATATTGCGCGATGAGATTCAGTATTCGCCATTGCATCACCTCATAATAGGGATAATAACGGGGTTAACATTGTTGTCGCCAAACCAATTGAGATTAAAATCTCGGCCAAATGGTTTTTATTAGTGACTTTTTTATTAAAATCATCACTGGAAATTTTATATTTGTGTTGCACTCTCTTTAATTGGTTCATCTAACCGTTCCTCATATAACTGCCGACAAAAATCAATGGCCTGTTCTTTGGAATTAAATTTACCGTAGCAATATTCACCGTCCCCGACCTGATAACGGATGAACGGGCAAACAGCGCTGATACGTAACGGGCGAATGAATAACGTGCCGAATTTAATTTTCCCCTTGTTTAATTCCTCTGGTGTTGGAATAGTATTTCGCATATTTATTACCTCATCGTTATTATTGTGCTGCCGACTTTTAGCCATGTCCGGCGCATGGTACTGTGGTATCCTCTTTGCGCCTGCGGTTTCTTTGAGCGGAGACTCAGGCGAAAAACATCAACCACCTATAAAAGGAGTTAAATCTAATGACCTCAAAAAATGAACTAATCCAATTCTTCGAAGATGCAAAAAAATCGCGTGAAGCACATCTTATTGAAGATAGAATAACCGCGCTTGAAATCATGACTTGCGCTATAGCGGCCTCACTAAAAGAAGAAAGCAGAGAGGATTTTTTTAACCCTCATGAATTCTTTTTCACATGTAAATAACCCGATGAAAAATCGAACAGATAAGGCTGTTGCAGATTTACATGTTCTCAGCGCTAATTTTGTAAGCATGCTCAATACCCTCAAATAATGAACCACTCAGCCTCAATTTATGGGGCTGTTTATTGATCAGCAAATTCAAAGGTAATATCACCTACATATATACCATGCTTAAATATTTTTAGTTTGCCAGCACCACACACCGAAGAAGAAGAAACCCCTCCCGCATTTAATAAATGCTGTTCATTAAACTCGAACGATTTACTTTCAAAAGTATTACGGACAGCAGACAAAACTTGTTGCAGAGTTTTTTCGGTATTACAAAGCAATTTATGATCAAACTTCTTTAACCCTGTAGCATTTAGCGCTTTTTTAACCGAATCTACCAACGAGTTAGCATCTACCCCCGACTGAGCCTGTACTAATTCCCCAAATCCAATACACGCTGACTTAGAAACGTGATAATCATTACCCGTCGCCATCTGCATAAACCGCACCAGCGTGTCCTGGATAAATTCAGGCGTCACTTCCACCTCGTTTTTGACATCATCAAAAACATCATACAGGCGTGCCATCATGGCTAATTGCCGTTTTGAATGGTTCAGGGATGTTGAGTTTTTCATTTTATTACCCTCTGTTGAGTTAATATTTCAGCTATTTGCGATAGCATCTTTCAACATAGCGATCATGTTGACTTCTAGCGTATCGTTGGCTCTTTTCTTCGGTCTGGTGATGATGCGGCCATCAGCGACCATTGCACGACATGTAACCAAAGGGGTTTGGGTTATTTCTGAATACCTTTTGAGTGATACATATGCAAACTGCGCCAGCGTGTCCGGGATATATTCAGGGGTGATTGCCACCTCGTTTTTGAAATCATTAAAAACATCATACAGGCGCGCCATCAGGGCTAATTGCTGTTTTGAACAGTTCAGGGATGTTGAGTTATTCATCTGGATTACCCTCTGATTTTGATTAAACACTTCAACTATTTTTGATTGCATCTTCCAGCATGGCGATCATATTGACCTGAATTTTACCCTTAGCCCCTTGTTTTGGTCGGATGATTATCTCGCCTCGGTTTACCATGCCACGACAAGTATTTTCAGGAATACCACTAAGCTCTGCATACTTATCAATCGAGACGTAAGGTGAAACAACGTAATAATTGATAATGAGATTTTTTATCATTATCACCTACTCAACTTGAGCTTGAGCGGCTCGCTTACCTGCTAAGTAGTAAGTTCGAGCTAAACTAGCTTTGGAACGACCTTCTTCAAGAGCGATTACTTTTAATTCTTCATCCTCTTCGACAGTTAACCGAATAGGTATCATTTTTTTAGCGGCGATTTCTCTCGGCAGCCTTGACCGCCCAACATGCTTATCTTGTGCCATAATGTTATATTGTGATCCGTTAAGTTATGAATGTGTCTATTATTTGCAGAAAACTGCAATATGTCAACATGGAATCGCGAAAAAATGCAAATCTGTGATCGTCTAAGAACAGAAAGAGAAAAACTGGGTTTAACCCAAAGTGAAGTAGCAAAGATGTGTGGAGTTGCTTTCAGAACGTATTGCGACTATGAAGCAGGTAAAACTGAACCCAAAGCATCTTTTTTTTCAAAATTTAGCGAAATAGGCGCAGATGTGATGTTTATTCTGACTGGTCAGCGCATTATACAGGGAGAGATATCGATGGAAGAACAAGCACTAATCGAACACTATCGCGCTATGAGTGATGAATCGCGCGCAAACATGCGGGCAGTAGGTTCTGCTTTTGCACAATCAACACCCGATAAGCAGGTCAAAAACGGATGATTATTCAAATTTTAACCGTTTACATAGCTGACTATTATTTAAATTAATTATTGAAATAATTTCAATTTGAAATTGTGATCTATGAATATGTTTCATATGTATCACAATGTTACATTGTGCACCACCAACTACTTGTTTTTACGTTATTGATTTATCCAAACAATATAGAGGAGATACTTTAGTGAGCACAATGGGAAGCAGAATTACAGAGGAACGTAACCGTTTAAATATAAACCAATCAACCTTTGAAACCTTTATCGGATGCCCGCGTAACTCGCTACATCGTTACGAACAGGACGAGATCCCACTCGAAGGAGTGCACTTGCAAAGATTAACTGCAATTGGTTTTGATACACTTTACATAATCACAGGAAGCAGAATGCAACCAATGGGTATATCAGCAGAAGAACAAGAACTAATTGAACAATATCGCGCCATGACTAAGGCGTCACGTTTAAAGGTACAGGAAACTGGCGATGGAATTGCGTATAGGAGAAATAGAGAAAGCGTAAGAAATAAATAATTAAGGCATCGTTAGATTTATCGATGCCTTAGTTATTTACATTGCTAAATATTATTACTTAAAAATTTTCATTGATGAAATAATAATAAAATTGGAGATAGTTATGATTACTTTACTGTGGATTTTATTAGGCGCTGTTATTGGTGGTTCAGCAATGTACCACGAATTTTCTAAAGAAAATAAAAAGTTAAAGGAACAAATTAAAGGAAAAGACAGCATAATTGCATGGTATAAAGATGAAGTCGAGAAGAATGCTACTGATGTCGTCGATAATCTTATATCAACTAAGGCTAATAGAAAGATCCAAGAATACCTCATTACACTAAGCCCCAAAAAGCTATCAAATCTACAAGAGGCTATAGATGAGGCTTTATATGATAAAGAACACTCTACCATAGACAAATCTCATGATACTGAAATATGGCGTGAATCACAGACCAACGAATTCAGAGACGGACTGTCAATTGTATGGGCTGACAAGTCTATTTCTATAGAATTTAGTTATAGAGATCTAAGCGACAATAGAAGCAGAAGAGAAGTTTTGCTAAATGAGGTTTCAATTAATGCAGATGGTGAACCATACTTTAGTTGTTTTTGCATGAGTGCATCTGATAACAGAACATTTAAAGTTAAAAGGATAACATCAAAAATACAGTATGCAGGAAAGAAATATAGTAAGGCTGAATTTTTTGATGATATTTTGCAACTGAACTCTGGTGAATTTCTATGACTGTAAGAAAACTTCCAACTGGCAAATGGCTTTGTGAATGTTATCCCAACGGCAAAGCCGGTACTCGCATCAGAAAACAGTTCACAACCAAAGGTGAGGCTTTGGCTTTTGAGCGAAAGTTATTGCCGAAAGACATCTCAAATGGTAGTGCAAAACAAGCGTTAAAACTAAGCGAATTGGTTGATCGCTGGTATGAGATGCACGGCAAAGCGCTTAACTCTGGTCACTCACGAAAATCTAAGCTGGATGCAATTTGCTTACGCATGGGTGACCCTTATGTTACCGAATTCGATAAAAATATGTTTGCGGTCTATCGTGAGCATCGTCTTAACGGAAAGTGGAACGCGAAAGGTAAAGCCGCACCAAAGCAAGCAACACTTAATCGAGAACAATCTTACCTGCATTCTGTTTTTGCGGAATTAAAAAGGCTGGGTGAGTGGGAAGGTGAAAACCCTCTTGATGGCGTTCGCCAGTTTAAAGAGGGTGATCAGGAGCTGGCTTTTCTTTATGAAGACGATATAAAGCGACTTCTTGCCGCGTGTGATGAGTCGAAAAATAAAGATTTGGGATATGTAGTGCGCATCTGCCTTGCGACTGGGGCGAGATGGGGAGAAGCGCAATCATTATCTCAATCTCAGGTTATGCCTTACAAGGTCACATTCACCCAGACCAAAGGCAAGAAAAATAGAACCGTCCCCATTTCGAAAGAGTTATATGAACTATTGCCTAAAAAACGAGGGGCTTTATTTTCAAATTGCTATGACGCATTTGAAGGCGCATTGAAAAAGGCAAATATTGATTTGCCTACAGGCCAGCGGACACACGTTCTCAGGCATACATTCGCATCACACTTTATGATGAATGGCGGCAACATTTTGGTACTACAGCAAATCTTAGGCCATACTACTATTTTGATGACCATGCGTTACGCTCATTTCGCTCCAGATCATCTGGATGCAGCGGTCACACTAAACCCCTATGACAATCTGAATAAATCCCCCAAAAGTACATAAATAAGTGGCGACGGAAAAACATATTTATTTATATTGATACATATCTGCGGTCATTAACGCTTTATTTTTCATTAACTTATTGATTTTAAAATAGCCCATGAACTTTTTAAAATCCCCGTGTCCTTGGTTCGATTCCGAGTCCGGGCACCACTTCAACTTCCAGTGAAGTCCAGCCCAGTCAAACAATTTCTCTCAAACCCAGAAAAATCAACACCCTTTCTTATTTTTAGGTCTAGTTTCGTCTGTTGCAATCAAGATGCAGCGAAGGGCATAATTCGGGGCACTTACCATTCGATTACCGGAATGCCCTTAATAATGAAACTAAACGCACGACAAATCGAAACTGCAAAACCCAAAGAAAAAACCTACAAACTCGCCGATGGCGGCGGTCTCTATTTAGAAATCACAGCACGCGGCTCAAAATACTGGCGCATGAAGTATTACCGCCCCACCGATAAGAAAGAAGACCGACTGGCATTTGGTGTTTATCCGGCAGTGTCGTTAGCCGATGCCCGTGCCAGACGCGATGAAGCCAAAAAGCTGATGGCACAGGGCATCGACCCCAAAGCCGAAAAACGCGGTACGCCCTCGCCTGCCAAAACAAACACCTTTGAACAGGTCGCCCGTGCATGGCACGCCAGTAACAAACGCTGGAGCGACAGCCACCGCCAAAAAGTGCTGCGCAGCCTTGAGCAGTATATTTTCCCGCATATCGGCGCCCGCGATATTACCACACTCCGCACCAGCCAGTTGTTAGCGCCAGTCAAAGCCATTGATGAGCAGGGCAAACACGATATTGCCCAGCGGTTACGGCAACGTGTCACCGCTATCATGCGCTATGCCGTCCAGAATGATATTTTGGAGTCCAACCCAGCTAATGATATGGCCGGCGCACTCACCACCACAAAATCCCGTCACCATCCCGCACTGCCCCATGAATATTTGCCTGACTTTTTAGCTCGCTTATCTTCTTATCGCGGGCGCTTATTGACCAAGATCGCGGTAGAACTGGCGCTGCTAACATTTGTCCGCTCCAGCGAACTGAGATTTGCCCGCTGGCAGGAAATCGACCTTGACCACGCGGTCTGGAAAATTCCCGCCACACGAAAACCCATCAAAGGCGTTCGATTCTCAGAGCGCGGCATGAAAATGAAAACCGATCACCTTGTACCATTGAGCCGTCAGGCAGTTTCATTGTTCAAAGCCTTGCACGTACTGAGCGGCAATTGCGACGTGATATTTCCCAGCGATCACGGTAATGCGAAAGTCATGAGTGAAAACACCGTCAACAAGGCGCTACGGGCGATGGGTTACGACACGCAAACCGATGTCTGCGGGCACGGCTTCCGCACCATGGCACGCGGTGCAATGGGTGAGTCCGGTCTTTGGAGCGATGACGCCATTGAGCGCCAATTAAGCCATATCGAGCGCAACAACGTCCGGGCGGCGTATATTCACACGTCTAAACATCTCGATGAACGGCGGCTGATGGTGCAGTGGTGGGCGGACTATCTGGATGCAAACCGGGAAAACTCCATCACACCGTATGACTTCGCCAAACCGCTCCGTGACAGAAAAAACCGATAATGCAACCTAAAAATTAATTCTCATCGAGGGAAAAAGAGTTAACGCTGTTCATTGTGTTTTGTTTTTTCAATAATTCGCCTGTCATCAAATAACGTCCACGATGAGCGCTCAAGGACTCGGTAACAGGAGAAGCAAATATGACAATGACAGCAAAAACAAACTTTATTCGTTTGCCGGAAGTACAGCGCAGAACGGGTTACAGCAAGGCGTGGATCTACAAGCTGATTAGCGATGGGACATTTCCGCAACAGGTCAAAATTGGCCTTCGCTCAGTGGCCTTTATTGAAGCAGAAATTGATAACTGGATTGCTCAGCGGATCGCCGAATCACGGGCGGCATAATACAGAAAAGACTATGACATAAGAAACGGACTATAAAACACAACGCCCCAGTGTGGTAGCACACATCTGAGGCGTTTCACCAACAATCATTAAGCAAGGTAAAAATGATGGCTGATACACAGCATACCCAAACTCGCCCTAAATTTACAGACCAAAAAACATCAGGCAGCCAAAAACCGATTGACCTGATCCAGACTGTCAAAGCGTCTGCCATGTATTCCTGGCAAAACCTGTTGCCTGCCTGTGGCATTGAGATCCCTGCAAAAGGTAAACATGGCGCTTGCCCTGTCTGCGGCGGTACTGACCGTTTCCACTTTATCGATGATCACCATCACGGCAACTGGCACTGCCGCCAGTGTGACGTCCCAAACTATGGTGATGGGCTGGATTTAGTGGCAAAAACCAAAGGGATCTCCATCGCTGAGGCAGCTAAAGTGGTCGCTAATGTACTGGCACTACCTTTACCTGAACCCAAGCCCGCCAAAGAAATCCATTATTCCACACAGCCGATTGCCGAAAGAGTGGCGGCACTGATGGCACAAACTGTCGCCGGGCAATCGCCCTATCTGGCGGCAAAGGGGATACAATGCCTCAATCAGCGGCTACTGTTCGATAATTCGACTGTGCTGGCACTGACAGCCCTGGATAAAAAAGTCACCGGTGCGCAGATCATCAAACCCAATGGTGAGAAAAAATTACTCTCTGGCAGCCAGAAGAAAGGCGCTTTTATTGCCGTATCAGAACGGGAGGAGTACCCCGATACGGTTATCATTACAGAGGGTTACGCCACAGCACTCACGGTTAACCATCTCTGTCAAGGCACTGTTTTGGCAGCACTGGATGCAGGTAATTTATATTCTGTTGCCAAAGCCGTTCGGGAGCGGTGGCCGGACATAAAAATCATTATTGCAGCAGATAATGACTGGCATAGCCCCAGTGATCTGGATAAGAACGGCAAACCAAAAGTAAATATCGGCAAGATTTCAGCAGAAAAAGCAGCCCTTGCGGTTAATGGATGGATCTCGTTACCGCCTACAGAACATAAAGCTGACTGGGATGATTATCGCCAGCAATATGGCATTGAGACAGCAAAGCAGGCATTTTGTGAGAGCTTATTTCAGGTAAGGGAACCGATGAACAGTGACGCAATAGAAACCCGTCGTTATGGCAATGTTGAAAGCATTTATCCTAATCGCAAAACAAAATTACCACTGTCAATTGGTTCAGAAGGCTTTGATGCCGAATTAGACTACGTGGTTAAAGGCATTATTCCGGCGCATTCCCTGTGCAGCATTTACGGGGCAAGCGGGTCATATAAAAGTTTTCTGGCAGGCGCATGGAGCTGTCATATTGCCACGGGTAAGGCATGGGCAGGAAAACAGGTTGCTCAGGGTTCCGTGCTGTACGTTGTCGGTGAAGGTGGGATCGGCGTACCCCGGCGCATTAAAGCATGGGAAATCATTAATGATCAGACCGTTAAAAATATGTACCTGATCAATACGCCGGTTTTTCCGGCCTCGTCTGCCGAAGTACATGAGCTGGTCATTGCCGCCCGGCAGGTTGAAGCTGAAACAGGCCAGCCGGTACGTCTGATTATTCTGGACACCCTTGCGCGTTGTTTTGGCGGCGCTGATGAAAATGATTCAAAAGATATGGGTGCGTTTATCCGGGGCTGTGACGAACTGAAAGCTAAGACAGGGGCAAGCATTCTCGTGGTGCACCATTCTGGCAAGGATGAAAGCAAAGGTGCAAGGGGTTCCAGTGCCTTTCGTGCTGCGCTGGATGTTGAATATCGGATCAACCGGGAAGGGAAAAAAGGCGGCGCACTGGTTATTACCTGCACCAAAATGAAAGATGCCGAAGAACCGGAAACCAAAGCCTATGACATGCGCGTAGTTGAACTCTTTACCGATAAAGACGGTGAAGATATTACATCATTGGCTCTGATTGACAGGCCACGTGATCCGGTTGAAGAGGACGATATTGAACACATTTCCAATAAAACAGATAACCACACAGCACTATGGCAATGCATCCGATCGCGCACTGCCCTGAAAGAACCCTGTTTCATTGCTCTTGTCCGTGATGATTTAAAGGCGATGGGCGTGAATGTGAAGAATTTCAGCCGCTGGTTAACCAAGTTAGAAAATGATGGACTGATTACCCGCAACGGCCAGGAACTCACTATCATTAACCAGAGGAATGATGATTAAAAATGAGTAAAAAAATGAGGGATTACGAGGAGATATATTGTACTGTTCATCGTATTCCTCATTTCTCGCGTATATATACAAGAAAAGCGAGAAAGACTAATATCGTTGATTTTGAAGGATAAAAAATCGTAAATTCCTCACCTGTTTTTGCAGTGAGGAAAACAAAAAGCGAGGGGATAAACGAGGAATGAGTGAGGAAGTAAGTTGTTTTCTGGCAGGTATTATTTCATTTCTCCATGTTACCGGGCTAATGCATTAGCCCGGTAACATGGAGAAGACAAGCGCAGCGCGTCAGTAACGCCTAGAAAAATAAGTAAGAAACGCTTTCCGGCTGGTTATCACTATTGCCTCCCATCAACATCAGAAATCATAAATAAATCATGCCAACTTCTGATGTTGAGGCGATTTCAAAGTGGCCGTTTTACCATTCTCCATAGGGGTATTTTTTCCCTTTGATAAAATCTTTGATATATTCCGGGTAATCGTCTCCATAACCACTAGAATGCTTTGTTTTACCCTGACATACCGTCATCTTATTGCCGAAAACGGATTCACCAGTGGCAATTAAGATATTGTTACCGTTGTTTTTACCATAACTCCGTAGCCAAGCTCGAGTCGTTCCCCCCGGAGCTAACCCAACAAATATTGTATCCCGATAGAATATATGCCCCTTAACTGCTTGCGAATTAGACGGTTCGCGCATTAACTGCCAGACTTCAGAAGTAAATTTAAAAGTTGTCTGGTAAGATTTTTTATCAATCACTGAATCCCAACAAACGGTCAATGAACGGGGTAGTGCTTCTCCATAGTTTCGAATACCACTACTCGCCCATATATTTTTATTCCAACTATGTAGGCTTTTAGAATCTGAACTTGCTCCATCTGGCATAAATTTTTGCACAAGGTAATTATCTTCGTCCTGAAACTGGACAAAACTGATACTGGCAGGAAAATATTCTGGCGTATAAAACTGAAACCACCATTTATCATAGGGTAATGGCTCACTGTGGCGCACAATAGGTTTGTAATTCACTATTCTTTTGTCGGGCAGATAAGCTTGGCAGGCGGTTAATCCCACTATCGCACATAAAATAAATAATAAGACCAAAAATCTTTTGTTTTTCATTATGAAATTTCCTTACCAGTAATATCAAAAATTGCGCGGTGCCACTTTTCACAAGGACGGTTTACAAAACTGACTAACTCTACCGCATTCACGCCACCTTGAATCTGTTCATCTTTTATTACCACAGAATTCCAGTGAGATGAGCAATGTACATATTTAGTTTGAATCATAGTTAACTCTTCAGCAGTAAAAGGAATTAATGCCTGACCTTGCCGAATAGCTCGTCCTTGTTTAATCGCTTTTTCTGCTAATAAAGTAAGCTCCGGGGACAGTTGGTAATCGTCATCTTTATCTTTGGGTTTACCAAAGACTATACCTGCTTCTTGTGCTGCATCCTGCATTACTCGCATAACGACTTTAGACCAGTCATTGGTAATTTCACGATACAGCACTGCTGCCGCTGCCACTTGTTTTTGAAAGCGTTCCAGCTCGTTACGGGGATAAAACTGGTTATTTTGCCATGTTTCTACTTTTACCTCGTTGCCGTGAAGTAGCGGAGCAATAGCAGGATAGCCTCTCATCTGCGATAATTCCTCCTGGGCTTTTTTATATATCCAGGTGGAATTATCTGGAGTATTTTCATCCACCGTTAGACTGCGAGGTCGGGTGATAAATAGCCGTTCTGTTTCCGTTGGGTTATAGCCCCCGCCAATATCGGAATGTGCCCCGGGGAATATCAATTCCGGGTAATCAGGCTTAATGCTATTTGAAGAGAAATTATAACGGCATTCATTCATGGCCGTAATATGGAAAATATGCTCTGCAATGCCATCGGGTAAGCGCGTTCTTGCAGGTACAGCGATTTCTTGTTGTTTTTCATTGAATTTAACTTATATTTTTATCAATCGGGTTTCGGTATTATGCTAACTATTAGCGAGATAAACTGCGTGTTTGAACCGAAAAGCACATTTATTCTACACACTAATCAATCAAATTAATTAACGAATTAAATCCAATTTTGGGCGAGTTTTGGCAGGATATAGGGGGGATTATCGGAATAGGTACGGTCATTCAGGCAAAAATCAGGCTGGCGGGAATCGTTAACGGTTTGACTCCCTCCTGTCAGGATCGCCAATAAAACTCCTGTAGCCTGCAAGGGAGAGCAAGATTGCGGTACATCTGCACACTTTTGGAAGCAGACATCCCCCCTGAAAGGGTAGGAAATAACCATTATTAACCAAAACGATGAAGATCAAAAAGGGAGAAACAAAAAAGATATTGATCTTTAAGGATAAAAAATCTCAAAACCTCACCTGTTTCTCAGCACTCCATGTTACGGGCTAACGCATAGCCCGTAACATGGAGAAGACAAGCGTGGCGCGTCAGGGGTTTTATTAAGCGAAAAACTCTTTCTGACTGGCAATCAGTTTAGCACCACACGCTGTGTGCATCCCTTCTACTGCAATAGCTTTCCCATGGCTCTTTAAATTTTCACTGCCCTCGACAATAGGAAAAACGCCCTCGCATTTGGGGCACTCAACTAAATCTGATTCCCCAGCAACCGGAATGCCTTTGTAGGTGTAGCCCCCCACAGCAGTAATCACTTTTCCACCGTGATCGGTGGTGTCATTTAGTAAAATAACGGCTTTGTTTGTCATTTTTAGCCCTGTTTCTAAAAAATAGGTGTTTAATAATTGATATTAAAACCAACATCAAAAACTATAAATAAATTATGTTAGCTTCTGATGTTGAGATGGTTTAATAGATACTTATAACTATTCCCATTGGGATGTATTATTTATTTTCCAATAATCAATGGAATCCCTATCTAAATCAACCTTACCATCAGGATATTCAACTCTGGAAGGTTCGTCACCAGCAGGAATAATGATCTTAGGCATTTTAGTTTCATCTAAAATAGGCTTGTAGATTATTTTCCACTCGTTTCCATCTGTGAGTCTTAACCCAAAATATGTTAAACCACCAGATTTACCATACAAACCTATTTGATTAGGAGCGTCGTAATCTTTTCTTAGAAAAGGGTAAATAGTTGGTCGGTAATCAATCGTATTTAGCATTTCCTTCATACTTTCAGGTTTTTTTGCTCCATTAATGAACGCTTTTATACCAGTTCCAGTGTAGGGAATAGCTCCTTTCATTATATGTTCAACATTTATATACGAAAGAGATATGGTAATAGTATCGATTCTCCATTGGCACCATCCACCTCCATATGAAGGTATTTTCTCCTTAAAGTAACCTGTCTTTGGATCAACTAAAATATTAAATTTATTCCAATGATGATTAGGTTCATGATAAAGCGTGCCACCCGCTGTATGATGAGCAGAAAGACACTTAACTGAGGTATAACCTCCTTTTAAGCTCGGTTTAGTATTTGGTGGAACAATGCTTTCAACTGTGATCCATTTATTTTCTTGGGGTGGAAAAAATGGGTTAGCATTATTTCTATAAGAATGCCAAGATTCAGAGATAATACTCGATAAAAAGTCACATCCAGTCAAACACAGAGTTAGTGGTAATAATGTTGTTGGCATAAATTTTATTGCCATTTCTATGACTCCTCATTATTTTTATCGTTTTTCAGAATAACGTAGCAAGGCTAATGAACCTATTTTATCATTTCGAGTAACTTCTAGCGTACTTGCTAGCTGATTATCTATTTCCATTAAAAAATAGTGTTTTCTAACCTTTTTTCTATCCAGCATTGCCCGAATGGAGGTTGGTTCACTTTCCAAAAATGACAAGTCTTCATTAGATCTTTGAAATTTTTTATCTGGGGGAAGCGCACACAGTTCTCTTAATCTCTGGTCAATATAACGTGAATATAAAGTACTACTATGATCTAAGGCTCCTAGCCCCCCTTATCAGTAGAGTTTTCATTATTATCTGGGTATAGAGAACTTATTTCTTGCTGCCTGAACTGATCTGTCTTCGACTGTGCTTGTTGTTCGATAAATTCGGCAGTATCTTTTTGAGTTTTTTCATTTAATGATGGTAGTAAATACAGTTTAGGTTTTGATTCTAAATAAGACGAAACATAAAAATAAACTAACTTGCCATGGTGTAAAAAAGGATCATCATTTTTGCTAAATAATTTAAAACTTTTTGCAACAAGTCTTCCTGCCAAAATTGATGGATACCATTTTGAGGCATCTTCCGCAATAGAGCTATCGAATAATTCAATTAAGACGCCAGAAGGAGTAGCGCCTATTTGGAATGCAATATTGTCCATATCCTTGTTAAAAGGCACAGAAGGAACAGTATCATTTTCATTGACATGGCGGTAGTGAGTAATATCAGCAAGCTCTTGAACCGCGTTTTGGGTGAATGTACGTGGCATACCGTAAGTATAAAGACAAGGATTATGTGCTTTTAATTGCGCGCTATGAATTAAAGCAAGCGCACCACCTAAACTATGGCCACAGACAAATAATTTTCGTCCCCTCACTAATTTAATAATATGATCAAATATACCTATTGTCTTATCAAGCTGTAGAACCTTTGATTGATTTATAAGATGAAAACCTTCCCAAAAACCTTTGTGTATTTTCCCATTTTCGATAAAACCACTACATACTCCTCTGGGAGTACAACCTAGCTCTAGTGGCTGGAATGTTAAATCTGTTATAGCATCTGTTCCACTTTCAGTACCACGCCATCCAATAATGATTTCTTTCTTGTTTGCCACATAAAAAAGTTGAGTATCTCCTTTAGGAATTGTTTGTTTTTTTGAATCAACGAATACGATTTCTGTATAACGTTCGCTAAATGGGACATCATAAACAATAGGGGAGAAAGACTGGTCATTGACCCTATAAGGTGAACGTGACAGATCGAGTAACTGTTTTTGGAAGAAATTTGTGACTGAACCCAAGTAATTTTCAGTATCTTCAGCATAAGTTAATATGCTCATGAGTGAGAGATTATAGGCATTAACCAGTGAATAATCTTTTTGATGATGCAACAACAAAGACCATGCTCTAAATGGACACACTTCGATAACATAGCGATATTCACCTACATATGATGGATAAACTTCAAGACCCTGTGGTTCACTATCAGGAAAATGGTAACTTGGAAGAGGTTTTTCTCCTTTCCATTTTTCAATAACTGGAAATTTATCAACTAATTCTCCAATTTTTGCATAACGATATTGGCGACCTGATCCCTGGCTCTCTTTAAAAACGGGAGAAATGGCTCTCATGGCTTCAGGAGAGCGCGTGTATTCACTGTTACGCTTCAATCTGAGTGGACGTTTTTCCATTTCATCGGCAAGTTTTTGCCCACTGAGAAATAAACGTAAAGGAGAAGCAAGCAATTTTTCTTCTCGGATCATTCCGTTTCCATCCGTCATTCCCTTACGCTCAACTTTACTATTTTTTAAAATATAGGGCATATTAGAAATGGGTTCATTGTGTTCATCAACAAGCTGAATTTCTATTTTGTTCTTTAACCCCGAGCAATTAGGGCAATAAACTGAATTTGCATTACTCATAAATCTTTCTCCTGTTCTTTTTCTTGTTCCATCGCTAGCAGATAATCCTGACAGGATATTTTTTCAGCATGATGCCCTGCCTCAATTTTTTTCCGCAACCATTGTTCAATCTGTTGTTCCAAACGGCCTTCAGGCTGATCCAATTGCCTCGCTATTTCTCCGTGGTTTTCCCATAAATCATTATAAAGTGAACTGGTTAACACTTTCAGACCATAAGGAGATTGCAGCCAGACTGCCAGCAAATGCTCACCCAATGTAAACGGAATTTCACTGTTACCTTCTCTACACGCTTCGGGACGGCAAAACCTCATCGGTTGCGGCCTGTCTATCATCAGTTCTGTGACAGGCGACAGCATCAGTGACCAGTCGCTGGGCGTGAAAGCCGGCACCAGTGTGCCCAATATCCGCGCATCCATCATGCGGAACAACATTGGTTCGCCATTCATCATTACCCATTGCCGCTGTTGCCAGTGTTTAATCTGTCCTTGCCACGGTGTATGACTGCGGTAAGCCCAACCCCAACTGTTGTCACTGAGCTCATGGCGATCCAGCACTACCCCTATCTGAACTAATTGATTAGCCTTCGGTTGTACCAACCACGGACTCTGTTTCAACATATTGCGCATCGGGGTGCCGCTATACAGAGGAAATGCCTGCTCAACCCAGTCATGACGGTAAAATGGTTCTACAGGATTCGGTTTAGCCAGTGAATTGAGAATGAAGAATACAGGCACTTTATTGGGTTCATTCAGCCAGGCTTGCCAACTTATTGCGGATCCTGTGCTCTCCATGGTGATAGCTCTTTCCATTGTGTTTACTCTTTAACAGGTTTAATGACTAAACTGGCATCCTGTTGCGCCAGTTCTGCACAAGCCGGTTGCACCGGAAATTCAGTTGCCGGGAGCGCTTCCGCCATCGGAAGTTGTCCCACTTGTGCAAGCGGCGCTACCCCTTCTGGAAGTTGCAGTGAAATCCCGCGCCCGCTGCCGCCTGAACCCTGCCCGACATTAATCGGTGAACAGAGAATGCCGCCCGGCGTGACTTTCAGAAAACTGCCGCCCACTTTCAGCGTGATTTCTGCTGCCGCTTCCAGCACCACTTTGCCGCCGCTTTTCAGGTGGATTTCCTGCCCGCTGTCAATCACGGTGGCATCCCCGGTCTGGGTATGCTGGCTACCGGCAATCCGGTGCGATACATCGCCTTCGGTGGTGATTTTGCGTGAACCGGCGACCTGATGATGGTCATCGGCGCGGATATCGTGGTAACGGTTGTTATCAATACGTTGTTTCTGGTCGTGTTTGATATGCCAGAGCACATCATTTTCAATCTGGGCGGTAAAATCTTTCTGGCCGTGGAAATAAATTTCCTCACTGCCTTTGGCATCCTCAAACCGAAGTTCATTGAATCCTTTGCCCTTGTGGGTTTTGGTTTTAAAGGTGGTGCGGGTCTTTTCTGCCGGTAAATCCAGTGGCGGGCGGTTCAGGCCGTTGTAGACACAACCGGTGACAATCGGACGGTCGATATCCCCGTTGAGGTAAGAGATAATTACTTCCTGCCCGATACGCGGGATCGCCATAAAACCAAAACCGTTACCGTTCCAGCCCTGAGCAACCCGTACCCAGCACGAAGCGCCATCATCCGGCGGGTCATCGCGGTTCCAGTGAAAATGCACTTTAATCGCCCCGTCTTTATTGACGAAAATTTCTTCGCCCTCCGGCCCGACCACAATGGCAGTTTCATCCCCATCGGCTAACGGTTTGTAGTGGAACGGCGGGCGGTAGTCAGCAAGGCCATCGATAAAACGGAAATCGTTGCTCAGTGTCGTGCCGGTGCCGCTGCTGTCGCCGAACGCCTGTGGGCAGCACCCGTAGTGGCTGATGGTGACGATTTGCCAGCGCGCGTTAATCGGCTTATGGGGGTGATTTTTTATCTCGAAGATTTTACCCGGCATCAGTTTGATGCAGTTACTGTGGCCACTGCCGGTTTGTTTCTGGTTATCCAGCGCTTCCTGCCGGTATTTTAAAAACGGTTTGGCGGCCGCATCTTTCTGGAACCGCCCGTAACTCTCAAACACGGTGTAAGGGGTCTGGCTGCCGAAATCGCGGAAACCTTCGCTGCTGTGCATATGGGAGAGGTGATAGCGCGGTTTTTCCGGGTTGAAATCTTTGTGGAAACTGCGTTGCGGACTCATCCCGACGCCCAGTTGCACCTGATAGATAGTGTCTGTTCCGTGGGCGGTTTCCGGCTGGGGCTGGTATTGCAGCGGCAAGCCCGCGGTCATGCCCAGATGGCTGTCACTGAAAAACAGCGTTTCATCCTCAAACCAGAAACTGAATCCCTCTTCCGCCGCTAACCGGCTGAAAAAATCATAATCGGATTCGCGCTTCTGGGTCACATATTCCCGATCCTGATGCGTATCGTAGCGTTTTGAATCGGCTTTTACCCGGTGTTTTTTCAGCAGGCTGTTTAAGATGGCAGGGGCATTTTGCTGATGATAAATCCGGCTGTCCTGATTGAGCGTCAACCGCCAGCAGGCAGGGCGGACGGTGACGGTATAGCGCGTCTTGTTACCGTCGGTGCCCACCCAATTAGCCTGAGAGACAATCCCGGTGATTTTGCGCTGCACCGTTTCACCATAAAAAACCTGCAACACCGCTTCCTGCATCAGCAGCGAGGCCAAATCAATTTCTGCCTGCGGCCTGAACGGGTTTGCGTTACCGGCCCTGACCAGTGTCAGGTTGAGGGTAAACAGTTCCGATAATCCCTCTTGCAAAGAAAAATCACCGACCGCAAAGGTGTCTTCCGGCACACCCGCGATACGGCAGGTAAAACGTAATCCACTTTTCATGTTTATTCCTTATTCCTTCTCGTTTATGACATGAATGCCTTACATGGCCGGGCGTAATCCATCGACGTGCCAGAACTGCCACAACACGTCAGGGTTGTCCGGGGTGAAAATTTCCAGCATGACGAACGTGGACTGGCTGATAAAGCAGGCCATCGCCTGATTGATTAACCGGCTGAAGCGGTACATCTCACCGGGCGTGCGGTAACAACCGGGAGCCAGCGTGAGCGACAACACAGACCCACGAATCGGTTGCCCACGCCTTAAGCGGTCGGTCAGGCGCTCTTTAACCTGCACAATGCCGTCAATATGTTGCTGGAACTGGCGACTCAGCGGACGGTTTGTCTCGCGGTGCGGGTCAAACAGGCGGAGAAACTGTTTCAGGCTGTCAGTGGCAAATAACATCACCGGCGGGCTGGAGAGGCAGGAGAGCAGCGGCCAGCCGTTATTTTCCTGTAACAAGGGCGGATAATCGGTCACCACAGGAATAATATTTTGTACATCAAGATGAGACGGTGCACTTTCCGGCGTCACGGTAATTGCGCCCTGTTCCAGCATCCGTGCCTGCTCATGGTAGCCGGTGAAAGAGCACGAGACAGCAATATCCGGCAGAGTGTGGGCCGGATTGCCGGTCAAATCAAAAAAGCACAGCTGGTGACGGGTTCTGCCCAGAAAATCAGATTCAGTCTGGAGCTGGTAGTAAAACGTGTCAGGCTGCTCATCGTCATCGAAAAAACGCCCGGGAACAAACTGCTCAATCGGCAGCCAGTGATAAGGCGTACCACGCTGCTCGTTGTCTTCGGGCTGCACCACCCTCTGAACCTCCCGCAGCCGGTACAAGCACACTGACTCCCCCAATGGCAGCGGATAGCGGTGATCACCGGCTTCCAACCGGACAGGCGGACTGGTCTGGTTTTCCAGATGAATCGCCGGAACACAACCCAACAAAAATACCCCCTCGACATCATCCAGCGGCAATTCGCCCTCGAACCGCAAAATCAGCTCAAACGTGCCATCGTCATTGAGCGGCACTTGCGCACAGCGACTACTGATATCCAGCGTGACAAAGTTATAAAGCGCCGGCACCGCATAGTATTCCACCAACGGTTGCAGGCCGGAACAGGGACTTTTGGCGGTGGGCAGCAACGGCTCGTCAAGCAGGCCATACCAGCCATAAGGAAAACTTTTAATGGTTCGCCGCCCGCCCTGTGTGTTCAGGCTGACATCACAGATATGTTGATCCAGCCACAGGCTGAGCTGGGCGGCACGCGCTGTGTCGGTGCCGAGGAAGAACGTCAGCGGACCACTTTGCCAGAAAGACGATGCCGAACCGGTTTGACCTAGTGTCAGGATAATTTCACTGTGGGTGCCCGTTTTTCTGACGGTGCGCTCCTGCACAATCAACGGTTCAATATGCAAAGGACGGCAGGTTTTAAAGCCGAGCCACTGCCCGTTAAGGCTGGCAGACACCGATGTACCGATCGGGATCTCGGCCGTGCCCTGATGCTCGTCATCCGCAGGCGTAAACTGGACTATCGTTGTGGGCGGAATAGGCGACAGGGCTAACGGCCAGATGCGGGAGAGCATGCCGTGAACAATTTCGGGAAAATCATCCTCCAGCTTGTCCCGCAGATTGGCAATCAAAAACGCAAAGGCGTCGAAAACACGGACAATATCGGGGTCATGAGAGGAAACCAGAAATTCAGCCAGATGCGGCGACGCTTTTGCGATGTGCTCAGCCAGCTCTCGCAGGTAAGCGCGTTCTTGCAGGTACAGCAATTCCTTGTTATTTTTCATTGAATTTAACTTATGTTTTATCAATCAGGGATCGGCATTGTGCTGAATTAAAATGGCACCCGACGAGTTAAGGTTGTTTATTGTACACATTCATCAGTGAAATTAATTAACCAATTAAATCCAATTTTTGTCTGATTTTGGCGGAATGTAGGGGGATTTGCGGAATTTGCACGGAAATTCAGGCAAAAATCAGGATGACAGGAACGATAGCAGTTTGACTCCTCCCTGACTAACCGTTAATATCTTTTTCTACAAAACGATCCATCGCCTGTCAGGATCACCTTCGGGTGGCGAACCTAAACTCCCGTAGCCTGCAAGGGAGAGCAAACATTGCGGTACATCTGCGCACTTTTGGAAGCAGATATTGTCAGACATAAAACCCTTGTCTGGCGATGAAGGTTTTTTAAATCAAAACCACCCGCATAGCGGGTGGTTTGCTCTCGCCCTATAAGGGCATGTTACCGACTGCGCCAAAATGACGCCGCTTTCTCTTTGTTCAAGCTAAATGTCATTGTCTCTTTGGCTTACCCCTTAAAGGGGTCCTCATACTCACGTGCACTCAATTTATCCTGTATGAAATCTTGCTTTTCCTGCTCTCGGATATACTTACGGATCGTGGCTTCATTGAGTCCTACTGTACTCACATAATATCCTTCTGACCAAAACTTCCTGTTGCCAAATTTGTATTTTAGATTCGCGTGCTTATCAAATATCATCAGTGAACTTTTACCTTTCAAATATCCCATGAAACTCGATACACTGATTTTCGGCGGGATACTCACCAACATATGCACATGATCTGGCATCAAATGTCCTTCTATTATTTCTACCCCTTTGTACTTACAAAGGTTTTTTAAAATCTCACCTATACTTGAACGTAAACTTGCAAAAATAACTTTACGTCTGTATTTCGGCGAAAAGACGATATGGTATTTGCAGAGCCACTTTGTGTGGGCCAAGCTTTGTGCTTTAATTCCCATAAACACCTTTCCTTCTTAGTTACGCATATTAGCTTGAACATCTATATCGTAACGGAAAGGTGTTTTTCTTGGTATAACCCCCTGATCTCCACCCGCATAGCGGGTGGTTTTATGTTTAAGAAGCATAGGGCTTCTTAAACTGGCTAAAGCCCTAAACTAAAAAATACACCCAAAAGGTGTTTTTATATTGCCAATCAAGTGTAGTGAACATTAGATCATGCACTTATCTTTTATATCAACATAAAGCCTATTTTCCTTTATCTTCAATGGATAGCAGGATGGCTTTCGCGCATCCGATTCATACTTTTCGCTATCTCTGCTTGAATTATTCAGCAGATAAATTTTCTGCACCTAAACAATTAACTCATTGCTCCCGTTTGATACTGAACCTGGCGGCGTCTTGATGTGTCTGATGGCATTTCAACGTTGCATAACTTTTGCTGACTATTTGTGGAACCCAAGGCGTCACTTTTGGCCGGTTTACCGCTGAAAGTGACGCCGCAGCCAGAGAACCACGTAACCCTGACAGGCTCGCGTCTGCTTTACCAAGCAGTGAATCTGACTCTGCATTTTTAGATTGAAAAAGCATCAAAAGGAGAACTTGACGATATCGAGGCTGGCTTTATGCCGGTGGGGATGACCTGCACACGCAGGCGGCAGTACCGTGTACTCAACCGATACCCCGCAATACCTCAACCTGCGTTCACTCTGGCGCACAGATATCCGTCAAAGGTAAAGCAGGCATTGCCTGTTTTGCCACACTGTCGCGCGCCAGAGATTGTAGGTTGTCAGATATAAGCATGGAGGAAGCCAATGAGTCGATTGATTAAAGAATTGAAGTTTTTTGCCCGAAAAGGTGGCGGCAGTCATAAGACCTGCCATGACCGTATTCGGATCGCAGGACGTTTGGGCGCGTTGTTATTGAGTCTGAATATTCAGGTTAAAAACCTTAATAATTTGAAAGCTAAACATGTAGAACAGTATGTTAGTGCCCGTTTATCTCAGGGAATAGCCAAGCGTACGGTGCAAAATGAAATGGCTGCGCTACGCAATATTTTCCGCATGGCAGGCCGGGAGAAACTCGAAACCTCGCCGCGTTTAAGCAATCAGGCATTGGGATTAAGCGGAACCAGCCGCGCCGGAACGAAACAGGCTATCCCTGATGCTGCGTTTCAGGTCGTTTACCAGAAAGCGCTTGAACGTGATGCCGGATTTGCCGTCACACTGAAACTCGCCCGCTTGCTGGGATTGCGTTCTCAGGAAGCGGTGCAATGCAGTGCTTCACTGAAGAGCTGGCGCAAACAGTTAGAACAGCCAGAGCCGAAACTGCATGTTGTGTTCGGAACCAAAGGTGGCCGGCCAAGGCAAACCCGTGTATTGGATGTTGCCGCGGTAAAAGAGAGTGTAGAACAGGCGTTGGCTATTGCAGAGCAATGTGACGGCAGGTTGATTGATAAACCGGATCTCAAACAGGCCATGAACTACTGGCGAGCGCACACCACAAAGATTGGTTTAACCGGTTGCCATTCTCCCCACAGTTTGCGCTATGCGTGGGCGCAGGATGCGCTGAACTTTTACCAACAACATGGTTTTAACCGTCAGGAAGCAAGGGCACTGGTTTCAATGGATTTGGGGCATGGTGATGGTCGTGGGCGTTATGTTGAACGGGTTTATAGCCGTTAAACTTAGTCGTTCGGTTATTGTATTAGGTAAAACAATTAGTTAAAGTATTCCCGCCATTAGCCAAATCTAATGGCCAAGGCGTCGCGGCCTTGATTGATCAACCCACTGGTAGGAAATTTCTACCAGTGTGCCTGTTATCGCCCTTTCAATGGTGATTCAGGCGGGGAAGGCATTGCCTTGCCGGAATGGTTGATCTCCGGTCCGCGAACCCTGTCTGAATCGCCACCATCAATATTAATTAATGGAAGGGGTAGCAGGAATGAATAACAACAATGTTCAAAATGACTGGCATCAGGCTGATATCATCGCCGCATTACGTAAACGTGGTACAACCTTAGCGGCTCTCTCCCGTGAGACGGGACTCAGTTCATCAACATTGGCAAATGCACTCAGCAGACAGTGGCCTAAAGGCGAATGGATAATTGCGAATTATCTCGGCATCCATCCCTCTGAAATCTGGCCCAGCCGTTATTTTGATAGGTACGGACGATTAATTGAACGTAAGGTTCGCAGTAAACCACAGGAATAACCCGCTGTAATTTGTGATCGATGTCGTAAAAATGAATATTTTTTATCTTAAGCCCTGAGCGTAAAATGGCAGCCCAATTTGACCATTTTTAACCCTCACGGCTTTTTTGCTTTAAGATGATTGAAAAACACACAATAAGTAAGATAAATAAGTAAAATCATTTAGATAGAAAAGAAAAAGTAAGCAAAAAAACTTAGGGGCATTAAAAGGGGCATAAAAGGAAAGTAAAATTATAAATTTTTTATTTTCAATAAGTTACAACGATTTTCGATTCCGAGTCCGGCACCAAGTTTCCATGCGGGTTTGTCGTAGGTTGTTAAATTTCCTGACAAAAGCGCGAAAAAGAATCAATCGTTAATTAAATGTTAAATCCTAATCAGTTCAATTTGTACTGTTTAGTTGAGAAGAACATTTAAGACAAGATGACAGGGTAGCTGTTTTAACAGCCGCCCTTTTCTCGTTTAAGGTAATGATTTCAGTAATTGATTCTGATGTCAAGTGAGGGAAAAACTTTACGGGACAGGAGACCGGAATTAGCCCTTTTTTCATACCATCAATATTTGATGCAGGGCAGTGCACTCACACCGCCACCTCCTCAATCCTGTCTGAGATCTGCCCTGTCTTTTTTTACGCCATTTTATTCATTCTCATCGGCCCGCTCACCAGCAAAGTCAGTATACAATCCCAGTTCCCGCTCCAGGGCTTTGCCCGTCACTTCCATATCAAGATCAATGTATTCCATCGTGGTCGCCACATTACGGTGCCCCAGTAATCGTTTCACCAGCGGCAGATTACGATCCGGCGATTTCATCAGGGTTGTGGCCACCGTATGACGAAAGCGGTGGGGCGAGACCGCAAACCCACACTCTCTGGACAGTCTGCGGAAGAAAGCGCGGAGCTGTTGTTTTTCCCGGTTGATATCGTATTGGTAACGGGAAAGCCGGCTTGGGTGCGGCACACTTAACCGGCTGAGATCGAAAATCGGATCGTCGGCTTTCACGCCGGCAGCTATCGCCCTTTCCACTAATTTTGCCAGCCGGGGTTTGAGCGGCGGGATAATCGGTACTTCCCATTCACTGTGGTTTTTACTGCCTTCCAGCCCCAGTTCAATATAATTGCTGTCCAGATTGATATCCCGCAGCCGCAGGTGCAGTAGCTGGTTCTGGCGCATCCCCGTAAAGCGCAATGTCGCCAGTACCGTTGACCAATACCAGGTCGGATACAGGGCACAACGCCCTCCCCGTGGCATCACCCCGGTTCTTTCTTCTTCCGCAAACTTGCCCATCAACAGATTAATACGGGTTATCTGCGATTGACTCAAAATCTTCTTCTTTTTCTTTTCTTTTTTTACTGCCGCCTCGTTAAACGGATTCTCAGTGTGCGGCAGCAGTTTTTGCTCCATGCCGAAATTAAAGATCGCCCGCATATGCGCCACCTTATTATTCCAGGTGTGGCTCGACTGCTTTTTCTCCACCAGAAGATGGCGCCGCCACCGCAGCACATCCCGGTGAATAACCTGCATCGGTGAGACCGCTTCCCCCATAAACCGGATAAAACCCTTCGTCACTTTACGGTAACTCCATTCGGTATCCGGCCTCAGGATATGTGAAAAAAAAGTACTCGTCTAATAACGCTTCCCAACCCATGGTTTCTTCTGTTCCGTGCATCATTTTTTCCTGTTATCAGCAACCCAACCCGGCGGCTTTTCAATAGAGAAAGCGGTTAATCATTCCGTTAAAAATCAATCACAAATTGAAATTGTTTCATGATTAATATCATGACGACTCCTCCCCGGCAGGAGCAACATTTTCTGATGGCCTGCCTGTGCGTTTGCTTATTTTCAAATCGTTATCGTTCTCATTTGCATTAACGGGCAATGAAACTTCATCATTGGATTGAAATAATGACAATAACGTCCGGGTATCGTCCGCCGTCGATGGAGAAGGACTTTTCATTGCATTTTCGGAAGCGGCTGATTGGGTTTCCGGCCGGGTACCGGCTTCGGAAGCCAGGGCCGCTTCGGCTGCCGTTGGCAACCCCCCCTGTTTCACCAGCGGGGAATGAACCTGCCCGGCGGCGTCCTGAAGCAACGCATCAATCAGGGGGACGGAGGAGGGGCGACCATTGAGGTGCAACATCAGACAATGCCAGGCTTCCGGTACGGAAACCAGCCACATGAGGGCTTTTTCCGGTAACAAACCGGCGGCCAGCAAGGCTTCCTGTGGCACCGTCAGGGCATTTTCCGGTGTGCGAAAGCGGAAACGAAAAGGCTGAGCGGGGATACAGACACCCGGCTGCCAGTGATGTCCGTCTTCCAGCTCCCCGTCCAGTTGCCGCAACAACGGCAGGTGGTAAAACAACGCCGCCCAGAACACGACGGTCTGCCATAACAGACTCTGGGCCGCCTGCGTTTCCGGGGCGGCTCCCGGGGGGAACAGATGCCCCTTCGCCAGCCGCACGGCACAGGTGGTAAATTGCAGTGTCAGGTCAGCAAATCCTCCACTCCCTGACCAGTCACCTTCCGGTGTGGCGGGCACCTGCTGCACACTGCCCAGTAATTGCTTCACCGGCGCGAGATAAAAACGCTGATACAGCCCTTCCGGCAAGGCACTGTTCTGCCATAATTGTTGCAGGTATTGACGGCGCGGTGGGCTTGCCAACAGTTCATCTGCCGATTGCGGCCGGAAATAGCCCCCACGGTCACGAAGGGCTTCCGGTTGTTGTTCGGATGATGTTTGCGGTGTGGCAGGCTGACGGGCAAAATGGGATTTAAAACGCTGAAACATTGTTTTTCCTCTTTGGGTTCAAATTTGACCCAGTGTCGGTGAATCCCAGTCTGAAACAAGGAAAAACTCTTTATGCGGAAATGAAAATTAAACTGACTCGATTCATCCCTTGATGCGCTGATTCAATCAACTTAATTTTCACTATAAATCAATCTATTAATATGATTTAAAAATAAAAAGCGCCCCGAAAGGCGCAGTAGAGTCATCGGATAGAGGCTGAAAAAATTCAGGCGGCCCGGGACTGTTGATGCTCCCGTAAACGGCTCGCCCAGTTACCCAGATAATGCGCCGGCGTGTAACGTGTCCGTTGGCTGCCGCCATCGTGCAGCACATCCCCGATGGTCACCGCAGCCGGAATGCCGGTCAGGGCAAGCTGGATGTAAGCCATCACTGCGGCCAATGGGTCAATATCAATGGCACAGACCCACAGGCTTGATAACGGATCATGTCCCTGTTCTCTTAATACCTCAGCAGCAGCTAAAGTCATACAGCCCGCGCCACAGCAAGGCTCATGGAAGGTGACAAAGGGCTGGGTTTTCAATAATTCAGAGACATCCTGTAACTGCATCTCTGCCATCATTCTGGCCACGCTCCAGGGGGTAAAAAACTGATCGAGGGTTTTATCCCCCAATCCCAGCTGCATAAACACATTGCCCAGAAAATCACAGGGTGCCTGCGCCAACCCAAGAACGGTATAGGAAAACAGCTGCACAATCCGGTCAATATCCTCCCGTTCGTACTTTTTGATGGTTTTCAGGTAATACTGCTCCAGCGCCTCGCAGTAACAGTACCTGTTATGTATTGCCGCCATCGCACAATTACAAAAATCCTGAAAAACCTGATAACGACGGTGATAATGCGCCGTCTGGTTAAACAGCGCGATAAATTCTTTCTGGTGATCCGGCTGTGATGACATCACGTGTTTTCCTTGCAAAAAATAAAGGGAAAACACGTTCCGAAAGGGGAACCTGTTTTCCCCTTTCGGTTGAAGTGAAGATAAAACAATACATTAATGGTGAGTTAAACGAATGGCTATGGCCCGACCGCGATGGCCGGCACGGGCAGGTTCACCGCCTGCTTCTCCTCGTTGACCAGATAAAGCGCCGGCCGGTTTTCCCGTCCTGACTGCCCGTTGCCGCTGTCCACATGCTCGCCCTGGTCATAGCAATCGTAGCCTTTGAGCTGACCTGACGATGCGCTGTACCCGTGGCGGATTTCACAGTCAAACACCGATGACAGTTCGCCCATCAGTTCGGCCGACGGCGGTGACCACGGGGAGTCAAAGCGCACGGTTAAGCAGCTGACATTGCGGCGCTCCCAGCGGACATGGTGACCCAACGGCCATTCAAGGCCGTATTGCCCGCCGTAAAACTGTGCCGTCGTCGCAATGCCTTTCAGCAACCCACTGTTACCGTTAATCTCAGTCGCCAGCCGGGTCGGCATTATCATCAGCATATCGCAGGGCGGCGCCGATGCCGGGTAAACACTCAGCTTATCCCAGCACGCGCCGATATCGGGCGTGTCAGACCAGCCCACCATCCCAAACCAGTCGGTATACTGGCGGGTCAGGAGACGGGCGATACTGTCACGCGCCGGTGCCGGGATGCTGTCCCAGCGCATCAGGCTGAGGCCGGACTGGCGGTACAGGTTATCTGTCCGTTTAATGTTGTCGCTGTTTAACGGCACATTATCCTGCAACAGCCTCAGCCACTGTTCAAACGCCAGGCTCTGCGGTGTCGGCGCCACCGTGCCGCGGACTAACGCCGGGTAAGGCGTATAGGTTTGCGGTTTGGCCGGTTTCAGTATCCCCGCACAGCCGGCCAGAAACAGCCGCAGGCTTTGCAGCACTGCCTGACGGTAACGGGGAATTTCTTCACCGCAGACCCATTGTTGCATGACGTCAATACACACCGACTTGCCGGTGATGTCCAGTTGATTGGTGACCCATTCTGCCATGGTCAGGTTCCTCATTGGATTAATAAGCATAAACCGGAGGAACCGAGCCATCAGGGCACCATTCCCCCGATGGGTGATTAAAAAAAGGGGTTACTCAGACAGTGACCCGTTGTTCTGACTGAGCAGCGTCCCGGTAATACCGCAGTCGAAAAGTACCCTCAGTTCATCATGAATACCCAGATACGGTGTACTGCCCTGCATATCCTGCGCATTCAGCCGGGTTAAATCGTACTTATCCACTAACGCGTTAATGGCTTCAAAGGGCGGGACGCCACTGGCCATCAGCTCAGCCACCGTGTCCGCTTCACACAGGACCGTATCATCCAGGTTCAGGCCAAAATGCCGCTTCAGCAGTGTGCCGGCAATCACCTGCCAGGCAGTTAAACGTAAAGGTGCCATAGTCATACCTCACGGGTTAAATGCTGACTGTCGTGCCGTGCCGGAGAATCTCCTGCACTTCACGGCATTGTTGATAACGAGGTGAAATCACATGCAACGACAATAACGCGGCTTCATGCCTCAGGACACGGGCTTCCGGGGCATTCTGCCAGCCCTGCTCAAGCACGGCTGACTGACACAACTGCTGCTGTTGCTTTTCCAGTGACAGGCGTTCTGAGGCCCGTGTCACCGGCTGCGCCCAGACAATCTCGTCATAGCATCGGCCGCCGAGCACTTTTTCATCCTGTGCGTCATAAATCATGACGGTCAGCGGGAAAAAAATGCACTTAAACTGGTCAGATAACGTTTCCGGCACCGGCCAGTCGCCCAGCAGGTGGATAACTTTCAGCCGCTGTACCGCTTCGGTGACTGAGACCGCTTCGCACACGGTCAGGGTTTCTTCCCGAAGTGATTGCCTCGCTTGCGGGTGCTGCATCAGGCCGGTGACCTGAACAGTAAACAGTTCTTCATGGGATACCGTACCGGTGTCATCCGGTACCGGTAAAAAAATCGGGTTCATACGTATTTCCTTGATTTGAGGTCAAATAAAGAAAACACCCGCCCGAGACCGGGAAGGTGTTTTCGGCTCCCTGGTCAGGCGCTTAAGAAAAGAGTTAACAGCGTCATGGGCTGATAACGTCAGTGAGAATGATTATTTTTATTTTCGATTAATGACCGGCTGATAAAGTCCTCGGGGGGCACCCATGTCATGACTGACCCTATCAGCGCGTTTTCCGGGTGTTGCTTCGCATATGCCCGCAATTCGCAAAACCGACAGGCATCCCGCTCATTCAGCGCGGCAATACGGGCAAGCACGATTGACGTCACCGCCAGTCCGAACGCATCCGCCGACAGTGTCACCCTTAACTGCGTGTCCGGCAGGTAAACCGGATAATTTTTCGCTGATGCCGGCACCATATAAGCCAGCGACTCAGACACCGGCCGGCCAGTCCATTGCTCAGGCGGGTAATCGCTGCATAACTGTGCGGCGGTATTGCCAATCAGAAACCCCAGAAACAACCGTTCCAGCGGTTTTTTGCCGGGAAATGCCGCAGACAGCGCGGGACTGTCCAGCATGATAAGTTCACTTTTTTGCATGATGTTCTCCTGTGAATAAAAAAAGACGGAGAACACCCTGCCCGACGGGAAGTATGTTCCCCGTCCGGGTGACTGGCGTAATGCCAGAATGGATTAAATAACCTTCATCATCATCATCATCAACGATGATATCTGCTTCCAAAGGTGCGCAGATGTACCACACAGTGTGTGCTCCCTTACAGGCTACGGGAGTGTGGGTGTCGCTGCCCGAAGGTGATCCTCATAAGCGACCGGATCATCGATAAACTTTTCTACGCTAATCAATCGAAATAATAAGGTCAATGGGTAATTTATTTTCCGGGACAAAAAAATAATATCAGAAGCGCGATGATCTTATTCATCCTCAATATTCGGGTAATACACCTGCCGGATATAGCGCCCACGCCCATCACCGTGCCCCAAATCCATCGATGCTAATGCCAGCGCTTCCCGCTCACTGAAACCCTGCACGGTGTAATATTCACCCGATTGCCGGGCAAAATGATAGCGCATACTGTGCGGGGCTTTCTTGCCGCTCAGACCTGCCCTTCTGACAATATACCGGTAACGATCTATGGCCTGAATAACCGTCGGTTTATCAATCAGTTTTCCACTGCGCCCTGCCTGCTCGCATTCGGCGTAGGCAATCGCCTGTTGCAAGGCTTCCCGATCCAATATCAGCGTCTGTCTGGGCCGCCCGCCTTTGGTGCCGAATACCACCCGCACGGAGGTCTGCCCGTTTTCCAGCGCTTTTTTCCAGGTGGCTAAGGATTTATAGGCTTCCACCGCTTCTTTGGTACGTAACCCCAGTACATACGCCAGTTGCATGACCGCCGCCACGCGCCGGTCTTTTTGCTCAACCTGCTGGAAAACTGCCTGAAATTCCGCAGGCATTAATGCTGTTTTAGTGCCTGTGCGACTCGTCTCGACAATCCCCAGTGCCCGGTTACTCAGGCGGGCGTTATCCGGTGCGGCCAGTTTATGCTTGCCCGCCTGCCTTAAAATCGTCCGCAGGGCTGACATCTCATTTTGCAGGGTTCGGTGACTGATTTTGTTGGCCTTACGCTCAGCAATATAGCGCTCAATGTATTTGGCTTTGAGGCTGTCCATTTGTCGGAGCTTAATCCCGTTATCTTTTAGAAAATTAAGGAATTTCCAGGCAATTCGTTCTCGATCCGCCACCGTCGCAAAACTTCCGCGCCCGTTTCGGGCATGGGTGATAAATTCTTTTCTGAACAACTCAATTTTTGAACGTGCCGATTTCTGCGCCATCTACGCCTCTCTTGTCACTTTCTCTCTGTTTTTATTCGTTTTTTAAACAAGTCCCTGCGTGTCGGTTCAGGTTCACCGTTCCGTGGTGCGTCAGATAATGTGTAGCAGGGGAAAATTGCGTTGAGTTTTTGCAGGAGTTCGCTACGTGCCGGGCACGGCGATGGAGTACTCCCCGTTCAGAGCCTGATTTTAGTCAGGATGAACGCCTCATTAATCATGACGTGGTGTGATTTCTCCTTTTTACTGCATCAGCCTGTTGCCAGGCAGGGGGTTAAAAAACAAACGAATAAAAGGGTTCAGGATCAGAAAATGACTGAAATAACGGGTGACTTTGAGTAATGCGTGGTTCAAATGGGTCGTAAAGCCAGACCGGACATGCTCTGGACGTTGACGCCTGGCGGCGTCACTTGGTCATCGCTGCGCGTTAACGCAAGTGACGCCGCACAAGCTCCGGGACGTTTATCGTGATAAATACAAAACGTGGGTGAATGTTGTACCGGTTAAAACGGTATCGATTAGCATGAGGCAGAGCATGTTCTGCTCGGTTATGTAGGTAGCCGGTGATGAATAACACCGGGAAACTTTCATCACCAGATCGTGGGTTATTGGTCTGATGATATCTGCTTCCAAAAGTGCGCAGATGTACCGCATGGTATGCACTCCCTTTCAGGCTACGGGAGTTTTTGTTCGCCGCTCAACGCTGATCCTTACAGGCAATGGATCATTGGTAACAGTTAAATACTTTATCGATTAGATTGAGTGGGGTCAAATTTTTGTTGATGATGGAGTGTGGGGGAAAATATCATTATTTTCTTGATAAAAAATGGTATTTCCCTCTGTTTATCACGCAGACAGGCTTGTGAGATGCCCGTAATTAATATAGCTGGTGTGCTATGCTATCTGAATGATGGGCGGGTCCCAATAGACAACAAGCGGACGGAAAATGCGATCCGAGGTGTATTCGTGGGGCGAAAAAACTGGCTGTTTGCGAGCTCACTAACCGCAGGGCAGCGGGTCACTATGGTGATGAGTTTGCTGGAAACGGCCAACGCGAATGGTCATTATCCCTAGGTCTGGTTACGTGATGTCCTCCGTCGACTACCTACGTGGCCTGAGAACCCATTTAGCTAAATCCCACTTTGTTCTTATCTGACAAAGCAAAGTGAGATCACCGGAGCCTTACCATTAACGCACAGCCGGGTAGGGCACTGCTGGTGAGACAGCAGATTTCTTCGCACTGATTATTACTTATTGGCTGAAACAATCACAGGAACAGCCTCGTGTCGCATAACAAACTTACGAACAAAGTCGGCCACATTGAAATTCCGGATCTTTGTCATTAATACTGCTTGTCGTCATAGGGACTTCTGGAAAGCGTTTCATCAATCTCATTTTGTGCTCTTAATTTCCATGCTGGATTGAGTTCCCCCATAAGATCGACTATCATCGGAAAAGCAATACGTCTCCCGTCTCTATTTTCAATGCGATGTTTCAGTTCATATTGAAATGATACTCCATGAACAAAATCAGACATAATCCAATAAAGCAATTCATCCAGTGATGAAGTTACTTTTCTGGAAAATTCGAATCCCCTTTCAGCATGAACGTAATTATATTGGTTATCGTCGAAAGTAATATGAGGTCTGCCATCCCCCGGAGATCCTGCAAAAATGTGTAGATCTCTATAGTGGATATTGATTTTTGCGCCTAATTCATTAACTTTTTTTTGTATTTCATCAAACGAAAGCATCATTTTAGTTAACCTCATTAATATATTTATTCTTCAAAGGCCATTTTACAGCAACTCGCCACCATCATAGCCAATCATATATATCAAGGAATTTCGGACACTTTTGTAGCCTTTTTCTACTGCTTTTCATATTTAACTATAGCGGTTAAAAGAATCCCGGTTCACTTGAACTGCCCCCCAAAAGTGAGACACTAACTAATTGTAGCGGTCAAGAAGTTTCGGACACATTTCTAGCCTCTTCCCACTGTCTTTCGTATTCAGCAGGAGAAATTCCCCCATTAAAGCTATGAGGACGGATGTCGTTGTAATATCCGCCCAAATAGTCAGTGATATCCCTGATTGCCTCATGAATGTCCAGATAGCCTTCTGGCGGGAGCCACTCACTTTTCAAACTCCGGAATACCCGTTCCATGGGGGAATTATCATAACAGTTGCCTCTGCGACTCATGCTTTGGATAATTTTATTTTGCCAGAGTAAGCGGCGAAACTTTTTACTCCTGTATTGACTTCCCTGGTCTGAGTGAAAAATCAGCCGTCCTTCAATATGACGTGTTTCCAGGGCATTGTTCAATGCCCGGCAGACCAGCCCAGCATCAGGCGAAGAAGACATGGCCATCCCCACCACCCGGCGGGAAAATAAATCCGTCACCACGGCCAGATAGCTCCATCCCTCTTTTATACGAACGTACGTGATATCTCCGCACCATTGGCTATTTGGGCAGGCCGGGGAAAAATGTTGCCGTAAGAGATTAGGGGAAGCGACAGACTCTTCTCCTACTGGGTGATAACGGTGAGCCCCCGGTTGACGGCTTTGCAGACCGCATTTCTGCATTAATCGTCTGGCCTTCCAACGACCAACCGACCTGCCTTCATTTGTCAGCAGATGGCTCAATGTGCGGCTGCCTATCGCCCCCCGACTTTGGTTATACAGTTCACGAACCCGGATGCGCAACTGCATACGGTCCGTGTCGACAGGACGCTGTCGCCAGTTATAATAGGCACTGCGTGACACCTGCAGCATCTGACATAATTCCGTGACCGCCCATCGGGTGCTCAGCCGTGTGATCAACGCATAGCGCCACGGCGCATCTCGCTCATCAGCACGGCCGCCTGCTTTAGGATTTCTTTTTCCATTTCCAGGCGTTTCACCTGTTTTTCTAATGCCTGTATCTGGCGTTGTTCGGGCGTCAGTGCCTTGCCCACAGGCGTCATTCCCTGCATTTCGGCCTGATATTGGCGAACCCATTTTCCCAGGGTGCTGGCATCAATCCCCAGGGCACGAGCGACCTTAACAACCCGCTGCTGATGGAGAACAACCTGTTGAACCGCTTCCAGTTTAAATTCAGCGGAATATTGGCGTTTGGTGGGTTTCAATTCATCGTCACACCTCATTGTCATGTTAATAACATTAGCAGGCTTTTGACGTGTCCGAGATCCTTATACCACTACAGATACTATAGGGTTCATCCAATGAACCCATAATAAGTTAACTAATCATCGCTACCTGAATTGTATTTCAATATTTCAAATCACTAAAGCTTGCAGCTCACTTTGCCCTTTATTACACCACTTGAACAGATTAAGATTATTATTCAATGTATGACGAATTTGATGCAATAGTGTTTCTGTTCTTTCCCAACTAATACAACCATCAGTGACAGAAACACCATACGTCATCGCACTACGGCGTGGATTTATTGGCTGACTTCCTTCATGAATGTTACTTTCAATCATCAATCCAACAATGTTTCTATTTCCATTACATATCTGTGCAATAACTGATTCTGCTATGATAGGCTGACGTTGGTAATCTTTATTTGAATTGCCATGACTACAATCTATTATAATTGATGGCTTAAGCCCGGCATTCTCCATCTCACTTTCACACCTAGCAATATCAACTGGACTATAATTCGGCATCACACCACCACGCAGGATAACATGTCCATTTAAGTTTCCTTTTGTTTGTAGTAAGCAAACTCCTCCTTCTTGACTAATGCTTATAAATCGATGAGGCATTGCTGCTGCACGTATTGCATTAATCGCGGGAGCTAAACTTCCGCTAACACTATTTTTAAAACCAACAGGCATAGACAAACCCGATGCGATTTCACGATGAGTTTGAGATTCCGAAGTACGAGCACCAATCGCTGACCAACTAAACATATCGTCTAAATACGGCTGACTATTCGGATCGAGCACTTCCGTTGCCAACGGTAGTCCCAATTCCGCTAGCTCAACTAATAGAGCTCGTGTAATTCTTAGACCTTTCACAATATTGAATGATTCATCCATATCAGGATCATTAATTAATCCTTTCCATCCAATAATCGTTCTCGGTTTCTCAAAGTAAACCCGCATGACCAGATAGAGATTGTCACTGACTTGATTGGATAGCGTTTTTAGGCGACGAGCATAATCAATAGCCATTTGTGGATCATGAATTGAACAGGGTCCACATATGACTAATAAACGAGGATCGTGACCTGAAATAATATCTGCAATAGTTTTTCTAAAATGTTCAATTTCATCTTGTTGCTGTTCAGGAAGAAGAAACTCTGCTTTAAGTTGTTTTGGTGTTATCATGATGTGCTCATCGGAAATAATAAAATTGTTCAACTCATTTTTTGGCATAACAGTTACCTTTCTTAAGATTATTTTGTTATTCCTTTATCACATATTTTGACTATAACTAAACCAGTATAGTTTGATATAGTCTACATATACCATAAAACAGTTCTGTCTTGTCATTTGAATCTGGTCATTATTCTATGTGTTTTTTATTCTTTTATAATAAAAGATAATTCCATTATCTAAAATCAAACCACCCTTTAATACAAGACAGGCATTAATTTATCTCATTTAAAGAAATGTATATTTCCCACCTGCCTTGCAATAAGGATTATTTCTGCAATGAAATTCTCATAAATAATTTAACCATTATTTATAGCAAGCTAATTAATGGTGTTTAAATTAATAACTATAGCGCTTACAACCCCCAAGATAATTAATGTAAAATGAATAAGCATTAAATCACTTTGCTTAATGTAATAAGCAAACCAAATTCCGACAAAGCTTAATAAAAAGCCCATACCAATAAATACAGAAACACCGTAATTTGCCCATGTTAAAAATCTATTACTGATGAACTCATCTATTATATTTGTATCAAAAAAATAATATACCGAAATAAATAGTAAAAACGATGAAATCAAATTAAATGCAATCAATATCACGGCGCCTGCCCAATGGCACCATTCTCTGGTAATGCGTCGACTTAATAATTTCGTTGGAATTATAGGTGGCATTTCAATTGATTCCATATTCATAATGCGCCCAACCATTTTTTTAGCTCCAGTAAAATCTCTTATTAACCCCCATGATTCCAGTAAACTCCAAATAGCTAACCCTAATACTACAACCAGTTTAATCAAAGAAATACCACTTAGCATCTCATTCTTTCCGTTATATTATACAAATGACTAGGTTTGCACGCTGTTATATTGAAAAATAGCAGCTCCCCACTTAAGTCCAGTAGAAATTGTACTCATAATAATATCATCACCAGGTTGGATATCCCCTTTATCGATTAACATCTTCAACGAAATAAGCAAATCTGTGCATCCAACATGTCCCAATTCAGGGAGCAAGCTCAAGTTACTTCTTTCTGGCGCAATATCCATTTTTTTACATAGATCCTTGATGCTTTGTGTGCCTTCCAATGTTTGTAATAAGAACGGTGAATTCAGAGGACGGCCAACTTTAGTTATAACGCGTTTAATAATTTTAACAATATTATCTGCGCGTAATGTCAAGAATGCCTTCAGATCATCAGGTGTAAACTGATAGATATCCATGATTCGCTCACGTCCTAATTTATCATGTCGAGCATCATATCCTTCTGGTAACACAGGCTGACAAGCACCACCATGCTCGACTCGCATCATATCAACATAACAGCAGTCAGACATGTCATCACCAGCGAGATAGCATAATGTTGGTGAAGATGTTACCCAATCATCACAAGCAACAATGGCAACAGCAGCACCATCACTTAAAGCAGCATTCATCACACCAAATCTATCTTGGTGTGCATCACTAACACGTTGTGCAACTACTACTAATCCCACCTTTCCTGATGGTAACATATTAGTCAGTGACATAGCCTGAAACCAAACACTAATGCCACTCCCACATCCTTCAACCAAATTCACAGTACGAATATCAGAACATTGTAGTTCAGCTCCAACTTGGCAAGCTAAATCAATACCAATATAGTCTGGTACACCAGACTGACCAGCTACAATAAAACCGATATCTTTGGTTTGAATTCCTGTAATAGAAAGTGCTTTATATGCCGCAATCGATGCCATTTCACGAATACTATTTGGTTCAACCCAAAATTTGTTATAACCCGCATATTTGATAGTGTCAATTTGCATTTTATTCGGATGTTCGACTTCTTTCAGATATCCTGCTTGGGATAAGTGATAATCCATACTTAAAATTTTCATTTCCCCTCCTTACTTCCATCATCTACTCGTATTAATTCAATTTGCGAGATACTAGTTCCAAGTAATTGCGCCAAATTCACCAAAATGCCGTCTCGTATTTTCAATGTTTGAACAATTTGCATTGCCATAATCGAATTACCCCCTAATTCAATGAAATTGTCGTCTTTTCTCACATCTGACTCATTCAGCATGATTTGTATTTCATGTAACAATACATTAAGTTTCTGTTCGTTATTTTTCATGTAACCTCCTTTTCAATTCAACCTTGTCAGTTTTTCCTCGTATATTCATTGGCCACTCATTCTGAGGAACAATTAAATAATGAGAAGGTCGTAACCATGTTGCAAGTTGCGTGCATGCCATTCTTAAATCACGAGTTGCTATAGTCGCATCAGACATCACATTAACACAAGCACATAATAAAGGTGAGGCTTCTAATGTATCATCAATCCAGACCACCGCTTCACCAATACCAGGAATGGATTGCAAAAATTCCTCAATTTCCAGTAGATCAATACGGAATCCGTTAATTTTATGAAATCCTCCTTTTCGTCCTATATAGTGATATTCACCGTAGCTATCACATCGACAAATATCCCCTGTTAGATAACCTTGGCGTTCAAGAGGGTGCCCGTCATATCCTTCGAAAACCTGCTCTCCTTCCAACAACAAATTTCCACTACCATCACCTTCTTGCCCCTCCAAAGAAAAATGCATATTAGTGAATGGTTTTCCAATCGGAATAGAACCCATTTGAAGATCCTTTTCAGTCACGGTATGTGCGGAACAAAATATCGTTGCTTCTGATGGGCCGTAGGTATTGATTAATTTAACCTTCTTTGATTGAAAAACAGAGAAAAAAGGTTTCAACGTTTCAACCGACAGCTTTTCACCACAGAAGAGCACTTCATGTAATGATAAACGAGATAAATCAGACAAATGATTCTCACTAAATATGTAACGAAATTCAGAAGGGGTTACCATAATTTGGTTGATTTTTTCTCGTTCTAATACCTGCCAAATCAGGCTAGGTTCGCGCTTAGTTTCTTCTTCCAACACAACCAAACAACCATGGTGAACCAGATTACCGACAATCTCCCATATAGACAGATCAAACGAAAGATCGTGAATCCATAGCCAACGTCGTCTCCATGGAATAGCAAATTCACTTAGGATATTTTCCAAAAATGCCTGAAGTTGTCGAACATAAATAGGAACTATTTTAGGTTCTCCTGTCGTTCCCGAAGTGCGAACACAATAGATCTCTTTTCCAGATAACGGATGAGGTTCTCTTGAAGGCTGTGTATCATGTAGCATCAATACATTGCCCACATCAACAGGTTGCGCACCTAATTTAATAAATTCATTAGAAAGAGAAAAAAGTGCAATACAATTCGTCTGCACAGCAAACTTTATTTTTTGTTCTTTTTCTATTGCCCTAGGCACCGAAATAAATGAGATTCTTGATAATAAGCAAGCCATAATAGCGAAAAATAATTCACTACTTCTCGGTGCATCCAGTGCAATTCTATCTCCTTCACCAATTCCCAACTTTTTGAATTGATTAGAGAGTGTATCAGCAAAAAGAATTAACTGACTATAGCTATAGATTTTTTCTTTATGGATCAATGCTGGTGCATCAGGTCTCTCTCCAAGAATATGCATTAGCGCATCATTAAGGGGTTTCAAACCCGTGTTTATTTGCCATGAATCAACATGGTGTTTCATTACATTCTCCTTTATTTAAAAAACTGTTTTCCACCATACTGCAACATTAACGATTCCAACAAGTAACGTCTCTCAGAACATGCGTGAAAGCGATGCAGGATCACCATCTAACAGTGTAATACCAGCTAGTTCTTCCGGAATAAATTTCGCAAAACCACCGTGTCGACTTCCCACATTCACATCACGCCAAAATTTTTCCAAAGGGCATCCTTTGTCCAATCCTGATGAGCCATAAAGCCAAAGCAGAGACTGGATTGTTTCTGTACACCCTCTCATAATTTGTGTTGCGCGTGCACGAATTTCTACTCGTTGGCGATTTGTCAGTAATACCATACCGTTATATGCAGCATCATCAATAACATTTGCGTTGTACTCAGCAGCTCGTAATAAGAGATCAAATGCACTGCTTAATCTCCCTAATTCATACCGAACAGGACCAGAGTGTTCCATAGAGACATAAGTGCTCCCAGTGATAGGTTGTTGTATATTTTCTATCACGTAGTTCATAGCACTCTCCGTTGCACCTAAAATCGTGCCTATTAAACAATTCATTAAAACTCCGGTAAAATAACCAGAATAAGAAGGCTTCTCACGATGGCGAAGAGAAGTACCAGAAAGGATAGGCTGGTAATCTGTCGTGTGTTTTCTGGGAATATGAACATCATGCGCTCGGATAGTGACACTTTGAGTGCCAATCAATCCAATTGATTGCCATGGGGTAATAATATGTAACTTGTCAGATGGAACAACAACAACACGGACTCGATCATCATCAGACATAGCCAAACCGAAGAAATACGATGACCAAGGATATCCAGAGGCATATTTCCATTCACCATTTAAAACCCATCCCTCGCCTTTTGGCGTCGATTTAAGTGTGCCAGGGCGTCCTAACACCATAGATAAAAGAGCATTTTTATCCATGTCAGCACAAACAGATTCAGGCAATGAAAAATTCGCTTTCATTGACCACCCAGAATTAGCAACACCAACCAACCAACCTAATGAAGCATCAATTTTGCCTAATTCGCGGCACACAGCCACAACATCAGATAATTTACCAGGGCCTGTTGGTGGTGTTTCATCTAATATCCTTAATAAGGAGCTACCCTGCAATATCGACAGGGTATGAGCAGATGGAATTTCTGTTTTTTCCTCTAAAGAATAAGCTTCAACGATAGTATCAATCTCGCTGCGCCAGCTTGGCTGCTTACTTAGCGTCTTATTATTCAAAGGACATCCTCCATGCTTTTATTTTTTCTTCAGCTTGTGAACAAACTAACTCTACAAATGGTAATGAAGTTGTGATGCGAACAGGCATAACAGGGGTATCAAACATCTTCCAGAAAAATGGTAAGCTTGCTTTAGGATCTTCAACAGGAAAACCACATGTTGCACGCTTTTTCAGGGCGTTTTCATCATAAGCTGCACTAATATTCTCTCTACGTGCCGATGTTGTCGCCCACCCTGTCTTATAAGGACCTGGCTCAATAATACCGACTTGAATTTGTGTATTATCCAATTCCAACCGCAACGTTTCTCCAATAGCTTCGATAGCATGTTTACTGATTTGATATGCACCTAAAAGTGGCCAACATGCAACCCCACTCATGCTTGATACAACAAGAATTCTTGCTTCTGCCAGCTCACGCATAAGTGGTAATAACGGTTTAATAACGTTAAGGGTTCCTTCAACATTTGTTTCAAACTGCTCTCGCAACTTCTGTGTAGAAAGATCTTCTAACGTACCAAACTGAGCATAGCCAGCAGAAGTTACTATCCGGTTTGGTATACCCACTTTTTGCGCTAATGCGGGAAGTATTTCTGCAAGCGCTTGTTCATCCCTAATATCAACAATGCAAGGAATAAAACGGTCTTGATAAAGCTCAACCATTTCACGTGCAATAAACTCAGAACGAGTGATACCAATAACGCGATCATGGCGCTCTTTAATAATAGAATCCGTCCAGCATCGACCTAAGCCATTTGAACAACCGCTAACAACCCAAGTATTCATGTCTAATATCCTTTTATTAATTCTGAGTAATATTTTTATCTTTTGAGCAATAACAACGAGATAACCATGCGCCTATGCCTAGGCACAGTGCAATTAATAAGAAACAAGCAAGTGCTGCAGAAGCCACCACCGGAGAATACGGGTTTAATTTCTCCGAAATATGTGATGCACCTTCCAAATGAGATTGGCTGACAACATAATCAAACAGCACTGCAACAACCACGCTACCTAAGGCGCTCATTAATTGCCGCGAACCATTGAAAAATGCTGCCGCTCGACCTATTGCGGTTGGTACAGCTCGACTCAACGCAAGGTTAGCTAGAGGTGCAAATGCTAACCCCGTACCTGCGCCAGCCAGAGCCATCGCAATAATCATACCGATAAACGCAATTGAACCTCCCGCTGCAAATATTCCTATACCACCAATCAGTAATACTGCTAGCGCAAAAGCAGACAAACCATAACGAACGATAACTTCAGGTGCCATTTTGTCTGAAAAATAACCCGCTATTGGTCCGATTAACGCATTAGCAAGCGCAATCGTAATCATGATGATACTGATAGCTAACGGCCCAAAATTCATTCGAATTTCGATCAAAAAAGCCAATGGAAGATAGAACGCTGTCAAGCCAAGACCAAGAAGGCCAGAAACTAAACAAGTCCGTAAGAAGGTTCGATCCTGCCAAATACTGGCAGGTAAAATACACTCTGCGCGCTGGCGCAGCTCATAGAGTAATAACCAAACAGCAATAACTCCTCCCAATACCAACAGAAGTATGGTTACAGAGCTGAGACCTTCTGTACCATGAATTAATTGCAGGCTCAGAATGATCACTGCTAGAGAGAAACCAAAAGCCCCATTAACAAGAACTTCACGCCCTTTCAACCCCCTCCCTGGTGCAGCAGGTAAATACATCGCGATAATTGCTAATCCCAGTAGCGCAATTGGGATATTTACCCACATGACCCAGCGCCAATCAGCAACTTGCAAAAAGAGCTGAGTCACGACAGGCCCTGTTGCGGTAGCAATACCAGCAACAGCTCCCCAAATACCTAAAGCCGTGCCACGTCCTCCTTGTGCGAAAATGATAGAGATATAAGCCATACTCTGAGGGGTCAACAAGCCAGCTCCCACTCCCATCAATGCCCGACCAGCGATGACCTGCATAAGTGTTTGCCCACAGCCACTTATCAATGCGCCAATAGAAAGAATAATCAATGCGCTAACAATGAGATTTTTTCGATTATAAGCATCGCCCAAGCGTCCACCTAATAAAAGAAAGCCCGCATAAGTAATTAAATAACTATTATTAACCCATGCTGCCATCGCTGGTGTCACTTCAAACTCTGCAATCAATGAGGTATAAATCAGTGGCACAGTTGTTGTATCCATCATGGCAATAAAAAAGCCGAGACAGAGTCCAAAGAACGCCATTTTCTGCTGGTTCATTACTATTCCTTATACATAATTTTTATTAAAGAGCGGTTTTAAGAATAATGTGCCAGCTTGGTAAGCGAGTAAGTCCTTCCTCATCCAGCAGAATCGTTAAGTTTTTCTTTTTACAAAAATCAGCAATCGCCTCCGCATTACCTTTGTATTCAACTCGAGAAACGGATTCAATTTGCCAGCCGCTTTTTTCTGCTGTATCTGCAATTTCAGATAACTCAATAGATAGGGGTTTCGGCATTCCACAGGAGGAAGGTGCAAACGTAATCAAGTGATATTCCGTTGTGTTATTCGCTAAACGGTACATTTCGCTCATATAGGCGACACGATCATTAGAAGGAATAGCGTGATAGGTGGCAGAATCCAAAATAATATCAAATGTCTCATTCAGTTCAGTTGCACAAGCGTTGGCAACTTTAAATCTGATACGGTTAGTCACTTGTCTGTTTTGGCAGTTATCAATGGCGGTTGGTGCACTATCAATAGCCGTAACATCATAGCCCATTTCTGCGGCTGCTTGAGCATTACGCCCTAAACCACAACCAACATCTAAGAGTTTCCCAGGAGCCCTCTTTTTTCAAAAGGTCATGAACGATCGGTTGAGCATGCCCAATTTCCCAAGGGGCTGTTTTTATTTCAGCACTTGCTATGAGTGATTTTCCTTGGTATACACCTTGAAAATCGGCTCTATCATATTCATTATTTTTTACATCATTCATTAATTTATTCATTACCTTCACCTGAACTCATTTTCGTAAATAATTACTAACTTCTCATTTTTAAACACACAGACCACCTACCCATTCATCGGTGCAGGATAAGCCACTCTGTAACCTCGTGTTGTCATTAAAAATTCAGCAATAAATGCATCATGAGGAACATGAGGCTGCATCCAGACAGTGGGAACCTGACCGATATACAAATTACGAATAGCCGGAATATTAGCAATGCGGGAAATCAAAGATGGGTTTTCTGACGCCACAGTCACCACTAAAGCAGGGGCAATAACATCAAGATTATCGTCACAACGAAAAGGCACAAAAGTCACTGCGGCAACAGTAAATTCCAACTGAACTAACGGGCTATCAAGCGATTCAGCCAACATAATCAATGGCATAACACGTTTTACGCCTGACTGTGTGTCAAACACATCAGGTGGCTGCACTAAAGCACCCGCATAGTATGTGACTTGTTCTAACCACCATGAATAACGTTCAGCCGACAATTCAGGAAGGTAACGATGCTGTTCTTGTTCGTTTTTTAACCTTCTTGACACATAAGCATGAAACTCGTGCGCAAAGGCGGCTGCATCGCCTTCCACAAGCACGCTACTGGCACAAACACAAGCGGCTCCCCCTAATCCAATAACCGATTCAAAGACCAGTTCTAATGCGGCATTGCGGGGATAGTCAGCATCAATCACAATTTTTGATCGCCCTGGCCCTTGGACTAAGACATCAGAACGATGAGCAAAACGATCAACCAGCACATCTCCACCGTAGATCACACTAAGATCAGCAATATCAAGTAACTCATCAACAACGCTATGATCAGAAGGTAACATTGCAACATAATCCCCTAGCCCGGATTCAGACATCGCTTGAATTAAGCGCTGCGCCGTGTAAGGTTCACGATCAGAAGGACGCAATACAACTCGGTAACCCAGTGCAACTGCCTGTGGCCAAATGGCATGAACACCAGGACCATTACCCGGCGCGATGACCGCCAATACATCTCCTCGCCGAACACATTGTGCACACCCGTTTTCCAGAATCTGAGTAGTATTCTCTGTTGGTACACCTTGTGGAATACCCAATTGAGCCAGATTCATCGCAGATGCTGTCGCATGACCAATATTTTTGGCCGCATTTTTGACAACATACTCAGGTAGGCCTGTCACTGAAACAGCCTTAGCAATATAATCATCTACCGTTAGTCCACACAAATTGCCATTAATAAAAAGCTCTGCTGCTTTTTGTAATGCTTCATCCCTTTTCTCGATAGAAAGCGATTCTCCCTGACGTAAACAATTCACAGAATAATGCGCATATACTGCGGGCACCTGTGTCAACCTTCCCACGGGAACACCTTGAACGTTGTAAATCATTTTTTGCCGAATAAAACTTTTCGGCGCAATCGGCGCAATCACCTCGATGAGTGGCAATTCCAGTGTCTTATCATCCGGCTCTAACATTAGTAGACACCTTCAATGACTTTACAACCACCAAACGTTGTCTCAGCAGCAATATCCGCCACCCTATCCCCTACTTTTCCGTCCCCTGGTAAACGAATTGCAGTGTCTCTTTCTAATATTCGAGGATAAAAGGCATAACGACTAAGGTGAGAAACAACAACGGTTCCTCGCTGACCATATTCGACCGTTTCCAGCGTATTGCGATCCACAACATCATAGGTAATAAATGGAGTAAAACTGTTATATTCAACCCGAGCGCTGTCTGCTTTAATTAGCAACGACCGTGATACACCTAATGCTGAAGTACTACCGTAGCTCGTACTAAATTCACATTCAGGTAGAATTTCGCTAGCAATAAACTTCACTTCATCAAGATTTATTTCTGTTCCGCCTAATGTAATCTGTGCTAACGAACGTCTCATATGAACAATCAACTCTGTTCGTTTCACTAACTCACGTAATACAGGGGGAGTCGTCACTAGGAAACGGATATCTTGATTAAGTAACGTGTTTTCAATTTGATCTACCAGATGAGAAGAATAGCGGCGGACACTTGCCGTATCGCCTTCCCTAATTAAGGACTTAACCCAGCGAGGATCAATATCAATTGTAAAATAAAGGCCACCTAACTTTTGAGCACGGGTTTTATTGATCGCACCTACGATATGAGGCCCAGAAGGTACTGCTGCCAGTGTATTGCCAACGGGTCTTCCCTGACGATCTTTATACGACGACATTCGCCAATCAACGAGTGTTTCAATCCACTCATCATAGGCCACAACATATTTTGGCGCTCCTGTTGTACCTCCACTTTCATATACAGAAACCCGATGATCATTCTTCAATCCACGTGGCAGAAGTTGTTGAATTGGAACAGTGCGAAGACGTTCCGAAATATCCGGAAATTTCCGTAAGTCATCGAACGTATTAACGTCACGAATGGGATTAAACGGTAATTCCTTACGCATCGCTAACCAAAAATCTGGTCCCGTTTTTTCAGAAAAATGCCACTTCATGATCGCCTGAACAAAACGGTTGGGGTTCTGGCTGGCTTGCTCAGCAGTAAGCATCTCAATTTCATGGCTGTAGTCGTTCATTCTTCCACCCTTTCTCTGTGCGTTTATAAACCAATCTCTTATGAATACGAGACGCATCAACTGCCCAGAATTCACAACGCTCTATCATGAGTTGATAGACAACAAAACGTTCCGGTCGCGGCAATTTACTTTTTCCGTCATATTTAGCGATTTCATTGAATAATACGGGAATATCTGTGAGAGGGTCACTTTGATAAGAAACAGTTGATACAGGGTCATAAGCAGGATCACGAGCATTCCACACCCCATCAGCTACATCATCGGGGGCCAATACCGCTGCCCCTGAAAGACTTAACTGGCGCCCTAACTCACGCCAATAGATATGGCAACCAGCAGAACCTGTTGCGTTAATATCCTGGCCTTTACGGCTAGAGTTATGAGTCGCAAATAACAATACATCACCATCAAAACGGACGGGAAACATAGTACGCATCGAAATATCACCATTAGCACTACGTGTCGCAAGAGTATATGCATCGGGTTCACATACATCACCACTACGCGCACGTGTTAACCACTCCTTCATCACGATCTCTGGTGAAAGAGGAGGATTATCATAATGCGGAAAAGGAACATCTAACTTTCCAGTTAATGACTCAAGTCTCTTCATTTTCGATTCCTCAATACCTCTTAATCGAGATCATCACCTTCATCAGAAACACGCACAACATTCTGAGAAGTAACAAACCTGCCCCGATAACTCAGTATGAGAAGCGAGACCATTTTCGGATTTAATTTCTCCATACATCACACAGCGACGATTAAGTAATATCCCTTGTTCAATGACCATTTTTTCGTCCATCTGCAACTGCCCATACTTGATTAAGTGCTGGGCTATCGGACCAACAACAGAGCCTGTTCCGGCATCTTCTGTCACACCATAAGCAGGGGAGAACATACGGTTTTCTACTTGCTTTCCTTGCAGAGAAAAACAATTCACTGCTAAATCATCAAAATCAGCTAAAGCCCGATGATCTGGTTGAAGCCCACGCAATGTTGCAATACTATCTACCGCAACCAACACATGTCGTGCTCCCGCATCATAGATTTCAACAGGGAGAACCGCTTTTTCCAGACCCAGCGCAGCCAACAATTTCTTTTCCTCAATAAAAGGCTTAGCACTTGCTAACGGCACTGTAATTTTCACTTCACTAAGTATCTCGCTGTGATGTTCCACAGAAATAGGCACCGCTCCGATATCTGTGTGGAAAACGAAGTGATTTAGACCATGACGACGTGAAAACGCACTTGCTGTTCCCATAAGAGGATGCCCTGCAAATGGTAATTCATTAACAGGTGTGAAAATTCTCACACGAGCATGACCATCTTCTGTTCTTTCACTGATAAATGTTGTTTCTGATAGCTGTAATTGACGGGCAATCGCCTGCATTACCGACGCAGATAGCTCCTCACTATCATGAAATACAGCAACAGGATTTCCCTCTAACGGTGTGTGTGTAAATGCATTCACTACGTTATAATCAATCTTTATGCTGTTATGCATTTTTCTTTGTTTCCTGAATATTGAGTTTGTAAAAGCGGTTTAACAAAACGGTCTAGAATCTCAGGTCCATTGATGGTCAAAAAAGACTCCAGATGAAATTGAACAGATGAGAATTTGGCACTACTAATGGCATGCACTTGCCGATCATCATCAAAGTAAAAAGTGATCCCACTTTTATGGAGTTTGTTTACGGTTAGCTCATCAGCCTTAGCACAAAACGTATTGTAAAAACCGACACGTTCCTGACGGTCACCAAGCCAAATCGTTTTCTGTACCCCTTGATTTGTTGGCGATAAGCGAATAATCGGTAATCCCAATAACGTAGATAGAATTTGATGGCTAAGACACACTGCAAAAAAAAGGATGTTCAGCAGCAATCATGCGTTTGATGACGCTACGAATGTCTTTAACACGCTTGTCACTTTCATCAAGCGGATTTCCTGGTCCGGGTCCGACGACAACAAGGTCATAAGATTTAAAATTGACACTTGTGTATACTTTTTCAACGAATGCAGTTGCCCCAAGAGAAGCGAACAACGTTTTAAACATCGACGTGAACGTATCATTACCATCCAAAATCAATACCCGCCTCCCTTCGAAATGAGGTAAACAACGCATACGTTTGTCAGGTGCAGTTAACCAGAAATGAGATACCTTTAAACTCCGGCTTATCAACGCATCATGTATGGCGGGAATATCACTTAAGTTTTTAACTTTATTTTTAAGTAAATTCGCTTTCAGGGGCTGGTATGTCTCTTGCAACATCGCGCTGTATAGCGATTGTGCTTTGATACGAGTTTCATTTGCTTCATCAACGGGATTAGAATCCCGGACTATCGTCGCCCCCACTCCGATTTCAACGTGTCCATTGGGAGTGATTTCCGCAGTACGAATCGCAATAGCCGAATCAAGAGATGCCTGATCAGATGAATTATTAATTAACGCAATTACGCCACTGTAATAACGACGTCCTTCTGGTTCATAATGCATGACAACATCACACGCACTCTGCACTGGACTTCCTATCACCGTTGGCGCGGGTAAAGTCTCACGTAGAATATCAGCAATCCCAGCATGACTTTCCCCACGTAAAACGTATTCCGTGTGTGCGACATGACTAAGCTGCTTCAATTTTAGCTCACTAACTTGTGCTCCTTTTTCACATAACTGAGACATCACTTTCAGCTCTTCATCTACGACCATGAAAAGTTCGTTGGTTTCTTTTGGACAGGAAAGAAATGTCAGTAATGACTCAACCGTTGGTCCATCTACTGGGTACGAGTAAGTGCCACTGATAGGATTCATACTCACTTCACCACCATGCAGTGAAGCGTGTAGTTCTGGAGAAGCCCCAATAAATGCTTGCTCACCGGTATTAATTAAAAAAACCCAGTAAGCAGAAGTTTCTGTTTTCAGTAATCGACGATAAAGGCTTAATAAATGTGCAGGTTCATAATCTGAAATCGTTGCACGTAACTTACGATGAAGAACAAAGTTAGAGCCAGCTCCTTGACCAATTTCATTCTCAATCAGATTTGTTACTCTCTGACCAAATTGATTATCATCCAGATTAAAATGGACATTATTCACAGAAAGTGGCACTTTAGGTAACTGCTCTATCAGTGATGATACTGAAACTTGCTGACGCGCAATAATGGGTAAACTTAGAATCGGTATTTCATCATCAACCGCCGAATAACCTCGCTCAATCACTTGTCGAAAAGGTAACAATAGCAACTTTTCTTCATTGAACGGATGGTTGCTGACAGCATGTTCAAGGGTACAGTTTTTTTTCTAGATGTAATTGAAAAATATCAACCTTCCCTGAATCGACCGTCGGACGATACAACAACGCAAAAGGTTGTTCAGGTGAAGAAATAATTGAAGACAAGAGTCTACTCATAATTCACCACATCTGCTGATGTCATTACTTGAGCACAATTGTCCGCCATATAATTGACCGCATTTTGGTGTCCTGCTTGAGTGAAATCAGCAATGGCATCAGTCACTATAAAAGGACGAATATCATGACTAAATGCATCAATAGCAGTAGCCTGAATACCAACAGATGCATATATACCGGTAATAATTAGTGAATCACACTGACGTTCACGCAATCTGTCAGCAAGATCTGATTTATAAAAAACGCTATAACGCCACTTTGTAAGTATTACATCCTCTGGATTCGGAGAAATTTCATCAATAATTTTCCGATCATTTCCCGTGGTACGCATGCCTGCACCCCATAAATCAGCAAGTAGCCCTCGCTGTTCTACTGTCATTCGCCCAGGTTGAGCACTATAAAAAACAGGAATGTTATTGTCTTTAGCCCAACGTAATATTTTTACAATAGAATTAATTACATTGAGTGCAGGTTTATCTGGTAAAGCATGAACAAAATAACGCTGCATATCATGAATTAATAAAGCGCATTTTTCTTTTTCTATTTTCCAATTTAAAGCCTGATTAGATGGAGTTATTATATCTTTTATATTGTAGGATTCAGATTTTAATGTTCTACTCATTTTATTATTTTTTCTTTTAATTGGCGATTGAAATTATTTTTTAAGCAAAGAGAATCGAGTTAACTACAATTAGCCACCATGAGGAAAATCAATAATTATTAAGTTGGTATTCCTTGTCTGTTTATTTTTGGAACATTAATTCCAAGCGCTTTAAGCTGATTAATTGGATTCATAAATTCACGATTACGTATGATAAGCCCATTTTTTAATTCAAAAGAATGTATGAAATGATTTTCATAGTAACGTTCAGGATAACCAGGGAGACAAATAATACCATGACCATCACACTCCACCCAAATATGATTAGGGTTGTTAGTAGTGAATATCTTGATATTATACCATTCCCAGTCAGGGAAACATTGAAGCGACCAATGAGCATGACGTGCTAAGTTATCAATACCGCGTATAATAATTGGTTCACCAGTTTCTGTTGTCCATAATCCACCTTCAGCATCCTCAGCAAAAAGTTTATGTCTTTTTAAGCGTGCTTCACCTTTAGTTAATTCTAAGTATCTCTCTACAACTTTACAATTTTTTTTGCGAAGGAGATCAATCTCATTATTATAAGATTCAGACATACATACTCCATAGAGATAACATTATCAATATTAAAAAGTAAACAATTTATTTTAATAACCAATAAATAAAATTGCATTATGCAACTAACATAAGCTTCTTTGGTGCTATAACAAAATTTTTTCCAAAATTCATATTCATCAAAGAAGCTAGAAAACAGAAACTTATTGAAATATTGCATGAATTTAGAATAATAATTCTAAACATTTCTGTATTTTATTAATCCAGTGGGCAGACTCGAATAATATGACCGTCCGGATCTTTTAAAAGAAAAGTGCGCCCAAATACATCTGTATACGGCTCTTTTACAATTTCAATTTCTGGATTACCTTTCCATTTTTGAAATAGTTGCTCAACGTCATCACCTGTTGGAAGCATAATACCTATTTCATTAAAACGGGGAGTTTGTTGATCAGGGGTTTCACCACCAGACCAAATAGCAAAAAGAGCATCTCCAGAAGAAGAAGCACGGAAAGCAACATACCTAGGACTAGTAAAAATAGGATCTGTGTTAAATAGAGATTTATAGAAAGCGGTCGAACGCTCAACGTCAGAAACATAAACTAATTGCAAATTGGCAGCTACTGGAACAGAAGTCTCACTATACATAAAAAATCCTTAGTTTTGTCAAAGTAACAATATCATCATTTGTTGATATAAGTGAAAATAAAATATTAGCACAACTAAACAAACGCCAATAAAAAATTTACTATTACAGAGATATTCGTCACAGTCACAGTCACAGTCACAGTCACAGTCACAGTCACAGTCACAGTCACAGTCACAGTCACAGTCACAGTCACAGTCACAGTCACAGTCACAGTCACAGTCACAGTCACAGTCACAGTCACAGTCACAGTCACAGTCAAATTATCCACAAAGGTAAAAATAATGAAATAAAAATGTTGTTCTATTGTGATGATGATCAATAAGTTCTTTTTATTGGCTTAGCATTGCATTATACAAAAAAGTTAAAAACTCCTCACACTAACTTGACATATCACAAAGAGGATTAATCATTATTTTTACTTTAACGCGAAAAATTAAAATTCTTTATAAAACAATAAATTGCTATGAATCATCTATCAAGAAGAAGGTAACATAGATATAGCGTTACTATTTTCCTTTCGACATAACCCTTTGCATCATCATTTGCCCGAACATACCCGCAGACTGCCTGACCTGCCCCACGCCCTGACTCATCATGCCTGCCATATCGCCCATTCGCACACCCGCCCAGGCCAGTGCGCCCAGCCAGACCATCGGCAGCACAATAAACAATGTACCCATCACCAGCCCCATAATCAAATCATCCGAGGTATTCTGAAACCCCGCCAGATTCAACAGGCTATGGGTGTCTGAGCCATACAAGGCGTCCAGTAAATAGCTGTCCAGCCAGCGGGCAGTTTCCCACCAGAAGGTCAGAAAATTCAAAGAAAATATAGCAAACGTCAGTGTGAATACCGTCTTAAATTCATAGGCGGCAAACAGCAGGATCAACGGGATCAGAATATACAACGCCATCAGGATCACCGCCTGCATCATGGGTAATGCCTGTCGCACCGCATCAAACATTGGGGCACTGATTAATCCCCCTAATACGGTTCCCGCCGCCGCACCGACCCGATTGGAACCGTCCCAGACCGTAAAATCCGCGTTGCCTCCATAGCCCGCATACACGTAGCCTTCCTGCGAAACCGTCAAGTTCACTGGGCTGACCAGACGACGAATTACCGCTTCTTTATATTCACGGGTTTCTTTGCCCAACATTTTGAGGGCGGCCGACAGACGCAGCCATAATCCCGTATCGGCCTGGGCCAATACCCGGGCCTCCAGTCCGGTTTTGGGGGTTGACCACCAGGCCCGACAGGTGGGATAACCGCCCTGCCCGGTATTGGGTCGGCCACTGTCCCGGCTTTCATTCCACGGAAATGGCGCCCTGGGCATTCGGGATTGCAGGGTGCGGTAATCGCCGGATAAGAAGGTGCGACTGCCCAGCCATTCAATATCATGCAGTGTGGCCGGTTCGGTAGTTTGTCCCTGATCCCGTTGTTTCCACTGATACAACGCCAGTGCGTAACAGTCATTAGTGAAATCCTGCAACTCCGCCGCCAGTGCCGGATGACGGATACGGGTATGCTGCACCTCAAAACGCAGCTGCCTTAAATCCGGCCGGCAGGGAATAGAGGCCACCGCGGCCTGTGTCAGTCCCTTTGACAGCCGGTGTACCACGGCCCACCAGAGGGGCACCGCCGCCGTCTGATTATTCAGGCTGGCGATCACCGGTGCATAACCACTTTTATCCGGCGCTTTCGGTGTCCAGGTGCCGCAACTTTTGGCACGGGACGAGTCATACTGAAGGGTAGTGAGGCTGACATTCACCAGCGGCACACAGCACACCACCATCACGAAGAAGGCACCGTACAAGGTATTTTCGATCCGGGCAAGTGACTGCAACCCACCCCGGCCCTCCTCTTCGCCACACTCTCTCACTTTCAGCCAGACCGCAATCACCTTTATCACCAGAGGCAGGGTAAACAGCCCCGTCGCAATCAGAATTTGCCATAATCCGTTATTGACCACCCAGCCGAGCAGGGTCAGAAAGTATTCCAGATAGCTGTTGGTGGTCATTGCGTTACCTCAATCGTACCTGACAGGGCATATTCACCCAGCAGGATCAATAACAGACTGGCGACCATAATGCGCATTAAAGGAGCACGATATTCTGGCCTGCATTTTACAACCTGCCAGATTTTCCATCCGCCCCAACCTAACGTGGCATACAGGCATAATCGCCAGACTAACCAAAATCCCTTAGTTTCAATCACCCAATGGTACATCTCAGTGAATTTTTCGGCCTGATGCAGCCCGGCCCAGCCTATTGCTAAACTGATAACCATCACCAAAGCGATAATCAGTAATCGCACAACACCTTTTCTCAATGTGGGGATCATCGCTGCCATATCACCTTACCGCCGTTCACTGTGGGGCACTTCCAGCTGATAAAAACGCGCATCGGTACTGTCCGGCACTTGCTTTTGGGGATGGGCTTCAATGCGGCGGTTTTCCCGTTCAATAATGGTCAGGATGGCGTTGCGCGACAGTTCCCGTTTCAGCCACATTTCATTTTTCAGCGCATTGATTTCCCTGTCCAGCGCCTCAATCCGCCGTTCCCCTTCGGCCAGGGCTTCCGGCTGGGCGGCGGCATTGGGTTCTGACATGCCGGTGATTAACATTCGCCGCATCAGCAATGCCGTCTCGGTGGTTTCAGCCATCGCCAGTTCCCCCGCCAGACGCGCGGACAACGCGGCACTGTCCGGATCTCGCTGCAATGCCTGAATGACCCCTTTGGTCACGGCCAGACTGCCGGTTTTCAGTCTGGCCAGATTAGCGGCGGTGGGTTTTTCCGTGCCATTAACCAGCTTCACCAGCTGTTCAATATTGGCGTTGGTGTTCTCTTCCAGCATCGGGGCAAAGCCGGTGCCGGCCACCGTTGCGCCCGGTTGCTGGGACGCCCCACCGCTGGTGCATTCTGCGGCATTGGCACAGGTACGGATAGCCCGGTCGCCCAGCACCTTCACCACGGTCTCTGCCGCTTCGGTAGCATTCTGGAACTGGCGGCAGGCACCACCATCACACTGTTTGGTACTGACTGACGACTGGCTCAGCACCGGCAGATGATTCATCATATTAAACCCCGCGCTGACTAAATCCCGCGTGGGCCGGATGGCATTCTGTCCCTTGCCCCCCTGCTTCTTCCCGCCAATCCACGGATGCCCGCCTGTGCCGGTCGATTTGCTGCCGGCATTATTCACTCTCACTGCATCCGCATCCCCACTGTTCACCTGCGTTTTGTATTCCTGCATCGCGGCCGATTGGGTCCATTTACTGTTTTGCGCAAAATCCATCATCCGCCTGGCCATGTTCTGGCAATTAAACTGGGCCTTGTCGAATGCCACATTGGCCTGCAAGACCCCATTAGTCAGCATGTCATAGAGTCCCGGATTGGCACGCTGAATGATCATGGCAGGAAGACTGGCCACCGCGCCGGTGGCCCCCTGGATCACCTCACTCATCAGGTTCTTAAATCCGGCGGTAATGCCGTTCAGCTGGTTGCCGACCGTGGTTTTCAAATCAAAATTGCCGCACATCAAATCGGAACTCCAGCCGAGTTCCAGTCCGCCCAGCTGGGTCAGGGAACGGCGGGTGGCCGGCTGTGAAATCACCGAGCCGCCACCGAGGGTATAAAACAGGGTATCGGAGACAGCACCGGAAACATCAGCACCATAACCCAGGGCACCGCGATTGACCTGGGGCAGAGAAACCGTCAACCCGTTTTCAGCCCATCCCGGTTGCGCTACCCCACTGACCAGTAAGCTGACCATCAGCCACAAGACTTTTCTTTTCGGCATAAAACCTCCTGTTTAACTATCGGTACTGGTACTGCCCAAAAAGCGCTGTCCCCGGCGCTGACAACAGCTGTAGGGTTGCCACAGGGCATACACCTGATTGCCATTGACCGCAGCCGTATGCTCTCCGTCAGGAAACACCGCGCAGGACGGGCTTAACTGCGGTGATAACCGCTGCCACTGGTGATTTTTCTTACCGGTATTTTCTGTTACCGGTTCGGGTGGCCAATAACCGTCAGCGCGTTGACCTTTTAATGCCTGATAAACATGCGGCTGCCCGGCACGGGTGATAATATCCGCCACCCGCTGCGCCACCACGGCAGACGCTTTGTCATCATCAGTCTGATTAACAAACCCTGAGCGCGGGTAAACCGTGCCCCACAGATTGGCGGTCATCTGGCTGCCCAGCTCCCGCTGACCGGGAATAAGCGCTTCAGGATAGAACGACTCCGGCAACCCTGTGCGCCACGCGACCGTATCCAGCGTGCTGAGAAAATAAGGTACCAACGGGGTGGCCGCACTGCGGCAAGAATAACCGGGGATTTGTCCGCCAATCAGACTGGTAGCGGGATGCCCGATGGCATCCGCATATTTAAAACGCAGACTGGTGCGCCGTTGTCCTGCAATCTGGGTATTGTGATTACCGCCACTGGCACTCAGGTGGGATAACGCCCCGGTGACGGCATTTTCCAGCCCGCCGGATAACCGGCTGACCTGGGCCATTTCTGACCACGGATTGCCGCCAGGGGAGTGATAGGTGGACACGACCGCTTCGGGAAGATAGTGGGTGACTTTAACCGAGGTTTTTACCGTGCAACCATGCCAGGAACAAAACAGCCAGTAACAAATGCCGCTGACCCGCCACTGAATACAGGCGGGTGAGAGACTGCTGGCCACAATCTGAGCGGTGTTGAGGGAAGCCTGCGCAAAGGGAACAAACGCAGCAACCAGAGTGATGACAACAGGAAAAGCAAGGCGGGGTGTCTTCATGGCTGGCGCTGCTCCCTGAGGGCACTCGCTTTTGCCACATCCGCCGTGCCATACACGACATCCCGGTCATCAAAGACCACGGCAGGGTACTTGCGCACACCTAATTGCCAGGCTTCAACAACGGCACGATAAGCGTTGATAATTTGTTGTTCCTGCTGGAACCATTGGGAAGATTGCAGAATAGCTTGTGCCTGTACCGCAGCTTGTTGAGGGTCAGCAGAAAGTTGAGAGAAGATTTTCTTCTGCTGTTGTTCAGCTGTATCCAGCCAGACTACCTGTGTATCAGGGGAAAGATTGACGGGAGGATGTTGGCTGTCAGTATAAATCACCGTTTTGGCCTGACCCGCTGATGCGAGCATCCATCCCAGCCAGAATAATAAGGTACAGCGCTTTCTCATTCCCACCTGCCCGTCTCTGAACACAGACGGAAAGCGTGCGGAAAAAATCCGGATAAGTCAGCAAACAATTCTTTTTTGCCTGTGGCAAAAAAGAACCGACACCGCCCATCCCATTCCCCCTATTATAATAGAGCAATATCTGATTATTTTTGCTTTAATTCAAACAGAGTGTTTATCGTGTAAAATTAATCATGTTATAAAAATAATTATACCTCATTATTTCATGATACTTTATCTTTATAAAATAGTACCCTTATTCTATTTTTTATCAGGAGCCATAATAATGGAAGAGCAAGCAAGCTATGATTCAATTGGAGAGCATTACGAGCAGTTTTCCAATACGGTAGCCCAGCGACAGTCTGAGCTTCGGGATATACTCAACATGGTCGGTGAGATACAAGGAAAGTCAGTTCTGGATCTAGCTTGCGGGTATGGTTATTTTGGGCGGGAATTGCATCAGCGTGGGGCTTCAAAAGTGGTTGGTGTCGATATTTCTGAAAAAATGATTGAACTCGCTAAAATCAAGTCAAAACGGTATGGGGATAATATTGAGTTCCATGTACAAAATGTATGTGAAATAAAATTAGATGAAAAATTTGATATCGTTATCGCCGCTTTTTTATTCCACTATGCAGAATCCACAGAAGAACTGGAAACGATGTTTCAAGCCGCCGCTGAGCATTTAAAACCTTCCGGCAAATTAATTGCTTATATGGCATCACCTGATTATCGGTTAGAAAGCGGAAACTGTGAGAATTATGGTTTTAAAATTTTGAGTGAAGACCCCTGGAAAAATGGCTTCCGTCACCAGGCCGAATTTCTGTCAACCCCTCCAAGCCCTTTCACGTTTTATCGCTGGAGTCGTGAGAGCTATGAAAAAGCGCTTAAAAAAGCAGGGTTCGATCATTTTCGCTGGCAAAAACCAACGGTCCTGGACAGCGATTTAGGGCGTTACCCTCAAGGTTTTTGGGATAATTACCTCCAAAATTGTGTCCATACCGGACTGGTTTGCCAGTTTTAAGCTTACTTCCCATTCCTTTCGCATGACGATTGAATTTAATTCAATCGGATATAAACATTGACATGAATGGACATTGAAAAAAATGCCGGGTCCAGCCCGGCCCTGGCCACAATACTCACATTCTCATTTTTTATTTTTATGATATTTATTGGTTATTCATCATTGCTATCGGATCTAATAGCAGTAATTTATCAACAGCAAATGGCGACAGGGTGAGTGAATGTGTTAATTCAGCAGACAGGACAAGTGCAGCGCAGCGTTGGGCGAAATAGACACTTTCTTTAAAATCCATACCTGCTAACGCGCAATGCACTAATCCCGCCATCATTGCATCACCGGAACCCGTGTTATTGACAATATCAACAGGACATGCCGGAGAGTGACCCGATATATAATCTAACTCACTGTAGTAAACACCATCAGCGCCCATACTTAAAACTACCCGCTGTACCCCTTGTTCATGAAACCATGATGTGACCCACTTAGCCTCTTTTATTGAGTTAATTTTAATGCCACTGATTTTTTCTGCTTCCAGCCGGTTGGGTCTGATAGTATGAATATAGGATAGCCAGTTACGTACCAGGCCCGCCTTATATGATGAGACAGGATTAACAAATATGGGCACATTCCCTGAGTTTTTAAATAACCATTCCAGAGTATCCTCTCTCAAATTGCAGTCGATACTCAATATGCCTGCCCGCTCAATAAGAGCTTTAGATTTATTTAGCAACTCAGGCGTGAGTTTTTTCAAAATATCCATATCACTCACGGAGGTGTGCGGTTCACCATGACTATCAACGATTGAATGATAAATCGAAGTTCTTTCATCATTGAGTTTATGAGAATGGCTAAGATCAACACCGGCTAACCGGGTTTCTCTAAACAGTCTTTTTCCATATGAATCATCACCAAAAACAGAAATTAAATAACTGTCATTCTTTAACGCGGCAATGTTATGCGCCACATTTCGGGCAACACCCCCTAGCGTATATTTTGTTTTCCCTGGGTTGGAATCTTTCTTTAATAATTCAGTCGAAGCGAAGCTGGTAATATCCATGTTGGAAGCCCCCACCGTTACGGCATAATTCCCACTGGAAAAAATGTATCCTTTTCCTTTTATATGCCCTTTTTTTTGCAGGTTAAGGATATATCCTGCGACGCTTGAACGACTAACACCAATAATATCAGCAATTTCTTTTTGGGCGAGAAACGGATTTTTCCTGAGCATTTGTAATATTCTAAACTCCATATTATCCATTTTTCTCATATCATGCCCTTTATTGTTTTTAAACATAGTTGTTTTTATTCCATTGATTAATGACAGTAAAGCGTATTTTTATACATTATGCTGGTAGTGAGAAAGCGATCGAAAACTCAATGATATATTATTTGCCGTTAAAAATGTGATTTTACTCTTAAATTTTTACCTGAAAAATGACCAATTAACGGAACTTTAAAACACTTAGCGTGATAACCATATTTTATTCTAATTTATTTCCATAAAAAACAATTAGCTGAATGGCAACCGCATTATTTTCAGCATTTGTCTTTTCCTCTGCTTTCATTTTATTTTGTAAATGAAATTAAAATTATCAATTACATTAAAATGTGATATTCAACACATTTTAACCAATATGGACTATGATCCAACGATTTTATTGCGATGTGATATCTTTTTAATTTAATAAGGTTTTTTATTATACCGTTAATTTTTTTGATTATGTCGTTACCATGAGCGCCTTTAATTATTAATTAATTAAATGAAATATTTATTTCCATCATAATAACCAATATTTATTTATATTTAACTAACTTTTTTATTAGTGAAGGCGAATAACCCGTTAAAGATTCTCCAATCAATCGAGCGATATCTGTCAGTTCAGGAATGAGAAAAACGTCATGCATGGAGACGGATTGCTCGAGAAAATCTGTTATTCCAAAGAGATGAGCACTTGAAATGATCAGAATTTTTCGGGGGGAACCTGCGTCTGAATCAGGATCACCACTGGTGGTGATGCCGTATCCAAGAAAAGGCATGCAAAACGAAGAAAAAATAGCGGCGTTTCAAGTAACTGCCCAAAACAGCCGCTCATTTCTTTTATAGGTAAAATAATGGAACACACTATTCAGTATTGCTACCTGCCACACGCGAATCCCGTCATCGGCCAGCCATTTCGCATCCACCGGTCGGTTTCTGCCCAAAATACCCATTTCGCCTGATGCTCTGCAAAACCTGAGCTGGCGGCCAGATAATCCGTCGAGGTCACATAAAATTCCCGCGCCCAGCCATCATAAAGATAAAAGTTCCCCCATTCCTCATAGAGCTGTTCCAGCGCATATTTGGAGGCAATCCGGCTGCCCAGTGATTTGCAAAGCTGTTTCGCATTTGAATAAAAATCTTTCGTCAGGCCGGAGCGCTCAAACCAGGTGTGAACCGTCAAGGTCAGCTCGACCTGCTGCCCGGTCTCATCAGTACCCGTGAGCCTGACGCCGTCAGGATTTTGCTGTACCGTCACCACATCCCCCGATACCGTCACCGAGGGCGAGTTACTCTGCCAGTTCACCCGGCCTGTATTGCCTGCCGTGATAAGACGGAATTTCGCGCCACGCCAGAGTACGGAGGGTCCCCTGAGACCAAACGATTTCTGGTTGGCATTGCCGCCCTGACGGTCAACGGCAACAGTATCAACCAGGCGCAACGGCAGGATAAATGCCACAGAGGAGACAACTGGCTGCTCACCCACTTCTGCGGTGACCGAAGCCTGTCCAGCATGACGACTGACCAGGGTTGCGGTTGCCTTTCCCTGACGGTCTGTCCCGCCTTCTGCAAAAATCATCTCGCCAAGATTGCCAGACCAGTCAACCGCTTTATCCGCAAGCTCCTGCCCATGAATATCGGTGACGGTGACAGTAAAAATCACCCGATCTTCGCCATCCGCCGCGGCACGGGTTTTATTGACCCGAATGGTGGATAACAGCACTTCATCAAAGGTGACAATAGGGGCGGTCACTTTATTATCGCCAGCCTGGATCTGAACCTGGTGCTCCCCTGCAAATGTACTGCTCAGCTGAACCTGCGCTTGTCCCTGATGGTCAGTTTGTGTACGTTCTGAGGACAATATGCCATGATCCGTTTGCCAACTCACTGACTGATTTTCCACAGATAGCCCCAGTGAGTCTTTCACCGTGGCGGTCAACACCACGGTATCCTGGCCATCGCCTTTCGCCCGGACTTTATCCACCGTGATAATGGGTTTCAGCAAACGTTTAAAAGTCACCGAAGGGGCATTGAGGATTTTTCCTGACACGTCTGCTTTCACCGTTACCCGCCCGGCGGTGCGACTGACTAACCGGGCTGTCGCTTCTCCCTGACTGTTTGTCTGTTCCTGCCTGTCCAGCAGTTGCCCGTTATCCGCTGACCATTGCACTTGACTGCTGGCAACGGGTTGATCCGCTGCATCGCGCACGTTCACCGTATAAAGGATACTGTCCTGACCATCGGTAATCGCCGTTGGTTTGTTCGCCTGAAGCGTATGGGATAGCGAAGCAATAAAGCGAATCGGAGAAGCCATCACTGTTTCACTGCCAACCGCCACTGTCACTTCTGCATTTCCTGATGCTTTGCTGGTTAAATAAGCCGTGGCCTGCCCTTTCGCATCAGTCATTAATGAAAATGCGGAGAACTGGCCAAGGCGGGTCTGCCAGCCAACAGCCTGATTGGGCACAGGTTGACCACCGGCGTTTTTAACCGTGACAGTCAAGGTTGCCCTTGATTTTCCATCCGCCTTAACGCTGTGTTTATCAACGGTGATTTCGGGTATCAGCACCGCATCAAACTGTACTGAAGGTGCAATGACAACCTCTTCATCCACGGAAACACGTACCGCATGCAGCCCCTGCTGACGGCTGCGCAGCACGACCGATGCCTGCCCCTGCGCATCCGTGTTCTGCCGGGTTTGGGATAATTCGCCGTTATCACTTGACCAGATAACGGCCTGATTAGGGACAGGAGCGCCTTCCTGATCAGTGACAAGAACGGTATAGAGCACACTGTCATGACCATCGGCTTTAGCCTGTGTTTTATTCGCTGTCACCTGCCATCGCTTTTCGGTCGGCAAACTCACTATCAGGATTTCTGCCCGGTTGGAGCGATTACCCCGGCTGTCGATGGCGATCCCCGAAAGCCGAACGGGGTTTTTCGTGGTTTTCGGCAACTGTAACGTCACTTTATCCGGCCGTTGATCAAGTATTTTCCCGCCCGCTTGCTGTAATTCAGCCGTATCCAGCTCTAAACGTGCCAGCGGATATTTAGCGTGGATAATCGGTACAAAGGTCACTTCCTTGCCTTCATATCCGTTGATTGATGCAGGGAAAGCCAGTGTCAGCAACGTTTGCTTCTGATAATCCAACACGATATCGCTACGCCGATTCACAAAATCAAATTGACTGGATCTTAAATTGCGCAATGGCGCGACCGCGTTTGGATCAAACTGTTGGTTTAACGGAACACCCAACCGATAATTGAGGTTCAGGGTAAAACGGTTTTCACTGACACCTTGTTTACCTTGCCGAAAATCAGCGCCCAGTGTCACTAACGGCACCGGCGTGTAAGTCAGCCCCGCGGTGACGCTGTACGGGTTTTTCTGGCGTTCGGATTCACCGAATAACGCGACCTGCTGCCCGTCATAGTGTTCATACTTCAACTGCCCGCCCCAGTGAGGAAACGCAGGTAAATATGCTTCGGCCTGAATATCCCAGCCGTTTGCCGGTCTTGCATCGAAATTTGTGAGCCGGGAGGACTGCCAATGGGATAAACGCTGATAAAGGTTGGCAGACAATTTGACATTATCATGCCAGGCTTCTAACCCAAGACTATACCGGTGATGCTGCTCCGGCCATAACGCATCCCAGAAGACATTGGCACCCCATAACCAATTATCGGCGACATAGCGATAGCCGAATCCGACTGCCGTTGTTGTCTGTCCGTGATGGGTTTTTACCCCGAGCTGACTGAATGCCGTACCCGAAGCTACGTTATACCAGGGTAACAGCCAGTCAAATGAAACGTCTTTTAACGAAAAGTGGCTGTCGAAAGGGAGTGTGAGACGAGCATTGCCATATTGGTTCAACCAGGATGTCAGTGTTGATGTCACCGCAGACGATAACTGCTGTGCAGCCATTGTTTTTGCCGCTTCGTTGGGGGATTGCGATTGAGTAAGTTGCCCCCATTGGGTAGTGATTTCGGCCAGTTTTTGTACCTGCGGGTCTTGGTTTTGATCTTCTGGCATAGCATGACCGGGAAAACTCAGCGACAGACTTAACAAGCTGATAATCAGAGATTTTATTTTATTGTGCCAAGTGGATTGTTTTTTTTGCACCACGGATTGTGACCCTTTTCATTAATGCTGAAAGGGGTAACATGCAGAAAAGGAGCTTTAAATACTGCGGTTAATTCTTTTTCTCATGGTGAAAATTACCTAAATCAGCGGTGAATAGGAACCCCGTTAAATGTATGCGTATAGCACTGGCACTGGGTCATGCACCCAATAGTTAGATAACCTTTGGAAGATAGTATTCACGCTCAATGAAAGTGCCTATCACTTTGTCATGCATTTCTTCGGATTTGGAATAACAGATCGTTTTCCGATTCAGTCTCTTGATGCGAGTACGTAAGGTCAGATTGGTTCTTTCGATACGTTGAGTAAATTTCTTCCCTCTAAAGTGTTTTTCCTCAGAAAGGCAATCGTAAACGGCATAATTATCGGTACAGAAAAATTGAATTTCGAAAGGAGCCAGAAGTGCCAGCAATTTGCTCAGTGTTTTCCTGCTGCGATCCCCCAATACGTGCGCGATTATTTGCTTTTGCTCCGGTTCCCAGGCATACCAAAGCCAGCGCTGATTCTTCTTGTTACCGACAAAAGACCATTGTTCATCAATTTCGCAGATAATATGAATATTATTTGCGGCCAGCGGCAGTGTAGTTACCTGTCTGGGTTCGAGTTTTTTAGGGTACGAAGAACGGTGTTGATACCCACCTTCAGGACACGAGCGGTGTCTCTGATACCGCCATTATTCGCAGCCATATCCACAATCTGATCTTTCATTCCGGGTTTGCAGGCTTGGTAGGTGTAATTCAGTTGAAAGGTTTTACGGCAGGCATAACAGTGATAACGCTGATGTCCGCTGCTTCCTTTTCCATGCCCTTTGACCTCTTCCGCTTTGTGACAGTAACGACAAACCACATCAACTTTAGCCATATCTCACCAGTAATAAAAAGTGGGGAGTTTACTACAACAATCTAATGATTGGGAGCATGACCTACCATCCCATCAGACTCACCCTGCCCGATGGTACAAGCGGTCAAATCATCACTGACCGACGCTGCGCCGTCTTCTACGACTTCCCGCCCGAAGTCAAAATCGAGCCGGTTGAGCGCACTGAACCCGACAGTCCATCTTCCGCCCGTAAAACTGATTAAGCCTAATCAGAAACTTGGCCATGTAATGACTAGCATGATGGGACATCCACTGAACGGAGCACCATCATGCAGCCCTGGCAACCGGGACAACAACTATTAACTAACTTCGATATCAAACTGGGACGATTAGCGGCCAGTGTCAAAAACACGCCCTGTGATCAGGCCGATATTACCCGCGCCTGCAACACCGTTGATCGAATTATTGTATCGATAATGGGGCAAGACCAAGACCATGAAAATAAATCACGGAACTATTTCACATGATAAATTAATGAAAGCCAGTGCATGGGGTAACAGAGAATTTGAAATAGGATCAATACCCGATAACCGAACCATTAAACGATGGATAGAAATAGGTCAATTAAGAGGGAAAATTGTCGATGGTTCGGCATGGGTCTATTCATCAGAAAGATGGGGCGTTGATTCTCTTATTTCATCACAAGTGAACAAGTTAATAAAAGATTTATAAAATGGCTGGACGTCCAAGAAAAAGAGAATTCAGACATTTACCTGATTATCTTTATTTTGATAACTCAATAAAAGAATATCGATTAACGCTGGTCAATGGAAAAAGAAAGGTGATCGGTAGTGATAAGGCAATGGCGGTTGCTATTGCCAGAGAATATAATAATATCATGCGCCCAGAACAATCCGTCTGTATTTCTTCCTTACTTAAGGAATCAGGCGGTAAATTTGGTGAATCATTACCTTTCTCTGATCATGTTGATAAACTCTTCGACAGAATTATTTCGGATGAAAAACCCGCAGCAAATACCCTTGCTGACTGGAATAGCAATATCGAAAGAGTTAAAGAATTTTTTGCTGATATTCCCTGTATGGAAATATCTCTTGAGCATGTTAATGAATATCTCAATAAATACCATACTGAAGCATCTGCTAATGTCCAAAACAGAAAGGTATCTTTTTTAAAGAAACTCTTTAGCTACGCTATTGATGAATCTTTGATGCTTGATAACCCGGCAGAACGTAAAAAGCGCAAGCGTACAGAAGAAAAAATTCGTCGTCGTTTATCCTTTGAGGATTTCAAAAAAATACGTATTGCCGCAGAACCGTGGTTAAGAACAGCGATGGATTTGGCATTGCAGACGACTCAGGCCAGATTAGAAGTCTCGCGTATCAAATACAACATCAAATCCCCGCAGGAAGGTGTTTGTGGTTGTATGTGGTATCCAGAGTCGCAAAATGGCATTTATGGCATGCTCTATATCCACAGACAAAAAGTGCAACATAAAGAAGCCTCTCACGTTGCTATTCCTATCGGAGAAAAACTAAAACAGATCATTGATGGCAGCCGAGATTCTGTTGCTAGCCCGTATGTCGTTCACCGGCTACCGAAAAGACGACCCAATAAAATCAGTGCAGAAGTTAATCATCCAACCCAAGTTGCTCCGGATTATTTAAGCCGGGCATTTTCAGATTTGAGAGACAAAGTTGGAGTAGCTGCACATTTAACAATGGACGAGAGACCCACGTTTCATGAAATTCGCGCATTGGCTGCACACTTGTTTAAAAATAATGGATTAGACCCACAGGCACGTATGGCACACAGTGATGCAAAATCGACAAAAGTTTATACTCAGAACCATGTCGAATGGGTAGAAGTTCCTCACGGAGAGATAGCCATTTAGCATGGTAAAATAGAGCTTAACTCATTGATGTATAAAGTGCTAATTTTACAGATTATGCACTGTTTGCAAAACCAGTCAAAACGCTTTAAGCCCTTGCTACATAAGGCTTTGAGAGTGAAACAATCGCATTCATGGGGTGTCGGGGGTCGTAGGTTCAAATCCTATCATGCCGACCAAATTTCCCTAGAAAAACCAACCACTTGCGGTTGGTTTTTTTATGGGTGAAATTTGTTCTTGGTAAAATGAGGGTAAAATGGGGCCGCCGGAAATTTAAAATTTATTAAAATAATTGTTTATTTATTCCCTCCTTTATTTCTCCATCCAATGTACTGCATAATCCAATATCTCTTTAGCAGGTACAAGCAATGTATTAGCAGATCCGATGGTGCCTTCAATAATAACCTCTGAATGCTCATGACAAAAATGTTCAACAATATCTTTAAAATAACCTTGATGAAACCTTTCACAAACAGGATCTACAGTATCAAATTCCTTTAACATCACCCATTCTACTTGGTTATTTTGCAATAGTGGGACCTCCATTTTTCTAATACGCTTATTGGGAATATTTGCCAAATGTTCAGCATGATGCAAAAGACTCATAGTTTGATATGGAGCGCCAATCATAAGAATTTTACCCTGACGCTCTACCAATTTTGCAAATGGTGAATCATTACCATAACCATAATCTAATGAATGATTCTCTACGAAATATTCAGCATTATTTCCAATAGCGACGACAGAAGCACCAGGGTTTTGGCTTCTAATAGCTCCTTTAGTTGTCCTGACACACTCAGCGAATACACCATGATCTTTGCTTGCTCGGGAAAATGATCGATCATATGGCATGATTTCAGATTTTAATTCTGATAGGACATAACCGTTTACATCCAAACTATCTTCATAATTTTGTTCCCAGTTCGTATAACACAATAATACGCCTTCAATTCCCAAAACCGTTAAAATAGCGTGGATAAGAGCATCTGCACCATTCAAACAATTGCCTACAGATCGCATAGCAACATGAGCCATCACAACATCACCTTGTTTTATGCCTATCCTTTGTAGCTGCTGAACAAGCCTCGATTGTGTCCAATAATTATCTTCACCCACTTTGATCATATATCTACCCTCACTCTTTGTTTAAGTTTGGTTTATTGCATATTCTTCCATTTGGGGCTACCTTATCTATGTGTACTCAAAATCCTACTTAATTTAGTACACCCTCATTTGCTTCTTATTTCGCTCTTCCCCTCCCTGAATTCAGGGAGGGATTTTTGTCGTTGAAAATTTTATAAAACGAATGTTTTTTACTGTCCGTAATCGCGTCAGAGCAAACGGCAATTATATCTTTCTGGCATACCTCTATCATAAATTAAGTATTTATAATTATATAATTTTGTTATAAATATTTCTGTGCATTTCCATTATAAGAAATTTAAATTTCATTAATGATTAATATAAGAATAAGAAAATAAATTCACTTATTTTACAATTAAGTAAGGAAAAAATAGGAACTTCATCATGAATATTAAAAAGTCTCTACTTTTAGTAGGATTAACGGCCTTTGGTGCTATCCCATTCTCTAGTATTGCTGAACCAGATTCAAATCATGGATATGTCGATACACCGCCAAGCAGGGCACTTTTATGCCAAAAAGGTATCAATAAAAACTGCGGACCTGTCATGTATGAACCACAATCGGTTGAAGGTCCCAAAGGCTTCCCACAAGGGGGACCACCAGATGGACAAATCGCCAGTGGTGGTGTTGCTCAATTCAAACAACTCAATGAACAAAGTACAGACCGCTGGCATCATGTCACTATCAATAAAGGAATCAACCAATTTAAATGGACAATAACAGCCCGGCATAGCACCACTTCATGGCAATTCTATATTGCCAAACCTGGCTGGGATCCAAATAAACCTTTAACACGTGCACAATTTGATCTAAAACCCTTCTGTGAGTACCTTGATAATGGAAAAAGGCCAGGCCAAACTGTCTCACTGGACTGTGATATTCCCGATCGCTCAGGCTATCATGTTATTCTCGGCGTGTGGACAATTGCTGATACCCCCAATGCTTTCTATCAAGTTATTGATGTTGATATTAAATAATATTTTTAATTACACTGACATTTTATTTATAAATATACCAACCCAACTTCAAGATGCGTGTTATATTTCCCCGCTCAGCGGGAAAATATAAGGCCTCGCGGCGTCTTGCGGGTTGCAACTTGACGTTTATCGAGTATATTATATGAGCACAAAAAGTGCTGGTAAATGACCAGCACTTTTTCTAAAAAATAAAAATGCTTTTCAGATATGATCTATTCACCCAAAACAACTCTACACATAGAAAAATATGAAAAAATCAACAATTCTTAGGATTGCCCGACCAACAGATAATCTTACTAAAATTGCAGAAATGTATTGTCACGGCTTAGATTTTATCATACTAGGAGAATTCAAAGATCACGATGGTTTTGATGGTATTATGCTAGGGCATCCCAACCATTCCTGGCATCTTGAATTTACTCATCACCACAATACACATGTTGGTAAAGCCCCAACTAAAGATAATTTATTAGTATTTTATATAGAAGATGAACTTGAATGGCAAGAGCATGTAAAATCAATGCAAAATGCCGGGTTTATTCTCATTCATTCTTATAATCCTTATTGGGATAAAAGCGGAAAAACTTTCGAAGATAGCGATGGTTATCGTGTTGTATTACAACATGGTACATCAGAGATTTAGTTATTTATTTTACGATTAATTGTTTATTCACAGGATTACGTCCTTACCATATTGGTCATTCATTTATTAGGCTATTAGCAATAATCTGATTAGACTTCTATTTTTTATTTCTGATAGCCTAAAAAACCACCATGATACTTATTTGATCATGTTATGATAAGAATGTTTTTTGCTCAGATTCCCTTCGCATACGCAAAGCTGCTAACGCTCTCCCATCGGCACGATCCCATTTCACAAACTCTTTTGCTGCACCTTGGTAATCACCGGTATTCAATTTTTTCAATAATGTTGAATGAGCAAAATTACCGATCCCTAAATTGAAAATAAATGAGCATAACGCATCAAATTGCCCTTGTGTTAGAGGTACTTTAACTAATTGCTCAATGGCGGCATAAACAGGGATAAGATCTTGATGTAAATATCCCTCAGCCTGTTGCGTAGTTATCACTTGTCCAGGCTCTACTCCTTTTGTATGACCATATCCAATTGTCCACGGTGCTGCTCCAGTGGCAGGATCTGGATATGCTCTCAATTTCAAGCCTTCATAGCTTTTAAGTTTATTAATACCATTTTCACTGATCTTCATTCATTTTCCCCGCTACCAGATTGAACACCAAGATTATTTTGGTCTAAAAAACAACCCAGAAATCAAGTTTAGATGAAAAAACAATCAGCAATGCTACAATTATACTCGGTGGTAAAATCTTCAGCAAAAAATAAATAAAAAAAATTCGTTAAATATCAACAAATTATTATTTTATACAAAAATTTTTTAATTTTTAAAAATTACTTTAATAAATATCTTGACTCTTTTGCTTTTGAGCATAAAATCTTTCTCAGAATTTAGATTTTCGTGAAGTAAATCACAATTTATAACCGTCAAAGGAAATCATCATGAAATCTGTAAAATCTTTCCTCTCAAATGTACACTGCGTTGTTATCCGGTTATCAGCAACTCGTTTTATGTAAGAGCTGCTGCAATATAAAAATAAGCCAGTCAAAAACTGGCTTTTTTATCGTCACTACAGTCTTAAGGCAAGTGCTTTCTTATCTATTTCATTATTGACACGTTATTCATTGAAGCACTTCTGTTCCGAAAGATGAGTCTTATAAGACTCATAAATTTCAAGGCGTCATACTGCGGCAAGGCAACATCCCCCAGTAACTTTGATAATAGCTAAGTCACTGAGGATGTTATCAGGTGAGAGAACAGCCAACAAAGCAGCAACCTGTAAAATCAAAATGAAGGTATAGAGTTCATGGAATTTCTATGCTGACTGGCTTGCAATGTTCAACTTCAAGATCCGTGTTATATTTCCCCGCGCCGCAGGGAAATATAAGGCCTCGCGTCGCCTTGCGGATTGCAACCTGAAGTTTATTGAGTATATTTCATCAGAAATCAGAATTTATTATCACAGTATTTTTCAACCAAGGCATATAAAATGGCGATGGTTTCTATATCTGGTACACCATCATAATGTGACGAACGGAAGTGCATTTGAAATGCTTTCAATAAAGATTGAAAATTTTCTTTTTTTTCTGCCCCTGTGATGTCATAACCATAACGCTTAAACTTTTCTAAAATCTTGGTGACATCAGGCAGGCAATGCCCGAATTGTTCAATATATTTTTGCTTAGTTTCTTCGTCATACCATGCTCCAACTCCCGCATCATAGAGTTCTTTCCACGGAAAAGAGGGGCCTGGATCGGTTTTTCTTTGCCATGCAATATCTGAATGCCCTACAACATGAGTCGGTTTAATATCCGGGTAACGTTGTAATATATTGATGGCTAACTCTTTGATTGCTGCAACTTGCTCAGGGTGATAAGGAGGGAAAGTGAAAACGCCACCATCATCACTGGCCTCATTCACAATCTCAATACCTATGGATGTATCATTCAACCCTTCTCGCCCATCCCAATAACTTATTCCTGCATGCCAGGCCCTTTCAAGTTCATCAACCAAATTGAATATGTGAATTTTATCAAATCCAGCCGCTTGGTAAGTTGGATCATCTGGGTTTGGAACCAGGTAGTGAGCACTGACAAGTTCCCCGGTCAGCGCCTGAATAGATTTCTCAAAGTTCAAAGCAGTGTAGTGCATAACTAAGAAGCGGGAACGTCTGTTAAAACTTTTGGTTGAACGATATGAATTATAATCAATTTTATACATTATTGTGCCCCTTTATTTGGTTTTGCTATGTAACACTGTAAGTATTAAATCACCTCCAATCCGTTGTTGCCAACAGCATAAAAGGAACAAACATAGCAATAAAGGTATTTGTTTAGTTATTTTTGGAACATCGTGAAGAGGCAGATGGAAAAATGGTGAGGATATGGACATACCGTCGTGATAATCGATATGCCCACGATCAGGAATATTAAAGGAAATTATGGCTCAATTTCAATATCTGTCAGTGGATAACAGCTACAGGGTAAAATTTCCCCTTCATTAACAAATGCCAGTGGCTTACAAGGATATCCAACCTTGCCCTTCACCAGGCGAACACGACAAGAACCGCAATACCCTTGCCGACATTGGTATTCAAGCTGAACTTTGCCATGTTCCAGTGCTTCCAACAAATTGTCGTGCAAACCTGAAGAGTAATGGATATATAACCCCTGCCGTGACGGCAGGGTGACTTTGTAATCAGCCATATCAGAGTTCGAAACCGCTGAGATCCTCAGTATTGACTTCCGAATCAATCTGACCAACCAGGTAAGAGCTGACTTCGACTTCCTGTGGAGCCACTTGGACATTATCAGAAACCAGCCATGAATTGATCCAGGGGATCGGATTAGAACGGGTTTCAAACGGTAATTTCAAGCCCACTGCCTGCATACGAATATTGGTGATATATTCAACATACTGGCACAGAATATCTTTGTTCAGGCCGATCATAGATCCATCTTTAAACAAATAATCAGCCCACTCTTTTTCCTGCTCTGCTGCCAGTACAAACAGATCGTAGCACTGTTGTTCACACTCTTTGGCAATTTCCGCCATTTCAGGATCATCCTGACCGGAGCGTAACAGGTTCAACATGTGCTGTGTTCCCGTTAAATGCAATGCTTCATCACGAGCAATCAGTTTGATAATTTTGGCGTTACCTTCCATTAATTCACGTTCAGCAAAAGCAAATGAGCACGCAAAACTGACATAGAAGCGGATGGCCTCCAGAGCATTAACACTCATCAAGCATAAGTAAAGTTGCTTTTTCAATTCACGTAGATTAATGGTAATAGTTTTGCCCGCAACATCATGCGTTCCTTCACCGAACAGATGATAATAGTGGGTCATCTCGATCAGATCATCGTAATACGCGGAAATGTCTTTGGCGCGTTTTAAAATCTCTTCGTTCTCCACAATATCATCAAATACGATGGAAGGATCGTTCACGATATTACGGATAATATGTGTGTAAGAACGCGAGTGGATCGTTTCTGAAAACGACCACGTTTCAACCCAGGTTTCCAATTCAGGAATGGAAATCAATGGCAGAAAAGCCACATTCGGGCTACGGCCCTGAATGGAATCCAATAACGTCTGATATTTTAGGTTGCTAATGAAAATATGCTTTTCATGATCCGGCAGCGCGTTATAGTCAATGCGATCACGGGCAACATCCACTTCTTCTGGACGCCAGAAAAAGGAGAGTTGTTTTTCAATCAACTTCTCAAAAATAGGATATTTTTGCTGATCAAAACGCGCCACATTAACAGACTGACCGAAAAACATCGGTTCTTGTAGCTGATCATTTTTTACTTGTGAAAAAGTGGTATAGGACATAGTTTCCTCAAATTAAATCTTACACGCGCCGCCTTCACAATCGGAATCTGCTGACTCAACGACTTCTTCCAGATCACCTTGAACGTCTTCTGCCCCATCACGGGTGTTGTGGTAATACAATGTTTTCACACCATATTTGTAAGCGAGCAGCAAATCTTTCAGCAATTGGTTCATCGGAACCTTGCCATTAGGGAAACGCGCCGGATCATAGTTCGTATTGGCAGAAATCGACTGGTCGATAAATTTCTGCATGATCCCTACTAACTGTAGGTAACCATCGTTGCTCGGCATTTGCCACAGCAGCTCGTAAGCACCTTTCAGAAGCTCGTAATCTGGTACAACCTGACGCAAGATACCGTCTTTGGATGCTTTTACACTGATATAACCACGCGGTGGTTCAATGCCATTGGTCGCATTAGAAATCTGCGAAGAAGTCTCTGATGGCATCAATGCAGACAAAGTTGAGTTACGCAAGCCATATTGTTGAATGTCACGGCGCAGAGCTTCCCAATCCATGTGCAAAGGTTCGCTGGTCAGGGTATCCAGTGTCTTTTTATAAGTATCAATCGGCAAAATACCTTGTGCATAAGTGGTTTCACCAAACCACGGACAAGTACCTTTCTCTTTCGCCAATTCGTTTGACGCTTTTAACAGATAATACTGCATCGCTTCAAATGTTTTGTGAGTCAGGTTGTTAGCGCTGCTATCAGAATAACGTACACCGTGTTTCGCCAGATAATAAGCGAAGTTAATTACGCCAATCCCCAGCGTCCGACGCCCCATTGAGCCTTGTTTTGCAGCGACAATCGGATAATCCTGATAATCCAGCAAGGAATCCAGCGCACGAACGGCCAACTCCGACAACGCTTCCAATTCACTCAGATTTTCGATGGCTCCCAAGTTGAAAGCAGACAACGTGCACAGCGCAATTTCACCATTTTCATCGTTAATATTGTCCAGCGGTTTAGTTGGCAATGCAATTTCTAAGCACAGGTTCGATTGACGCACAGGTGCAATAGCCGGATTAAACGGGCTGTGAGTATTGCAGTGGTCTACGTTTTGGATGTAAATACGGCCTGTTGAAGCACGCTCTTGCATCATCAAAGAGAACAATTCAACTGCTTTAATGCTCTCTTTACGGATACTGCTGTCATTTTCATACTGCGTGTACAGGCGCTCAAATTCTTCCTGATCTTCAAAGAATGCATCGTACAATCCCGGAACATCAGACGGGCTGAACAGAGAAATGTCTCCGCCTTTAATCAGGCGCTCATACATCAGTTTGTTAACTTGTACACCGTAGTCCATGTGACGAACACGGTTACCCTCAACACCACGGTTGTTCTTCAGTACCAGCAGGCTTTCAACTTCCAGATGCCAAAGCGGATAGAACAGGGTTGCTGCACCGCCACGCACACCACCCTGAGAACACGATTTCACCGCCGTCTGGAAATGTTTGTAGAATGGGATGCAACCTGTGTGGAACGCTTCACCATCACGGATTGGGCTACCCAATGCACGGATGCGCCCCGCATTTATGCCTATGCCGGCACGCTGGGAAACATATTTAACAATCGCGCTGGATGTCGCATTGATAGAATCCAGGCTGTCACCACACTCAATCAGGACACAAGAGCTAAATTGGCGAGTGGGAGTGCGAACTCCCGCCATGATTGGCGTTGGCAGCGAAATTTTAAAGGTAGACACCGCATCATAGAAACGACGGATATAGTCCAACCGCGTTTCTTTTGGATAAGAGGAAAACAGGCATGCAGCAACCAGCATGTAGAGGAACTGGGCACTTTCGTAAATCTCACCAGTTACACGATTTTGTACTAAATACTTCCCTTCCAGCTGCTTGACCGCTGCATAAGAGAAATTCATATCACGCAAATGATCAATAAAACTATCCATTTGCTCAAATTCTTCTTTGGAATAGTCTTCCAGCAAATGTTTGTCATATTTACCCAGGTTGACCATTTTTACGATATGGTCATACAGCGCAGGTGGCTCAAACTGACCATAAGCTTTTTTACGCAGGTGGAAAATAGCCAGGCGTGCCGCCAGATACTGATAATCAGGAGCATCACCGGAGATCAGGTCAGCCGCAGCTTTAATCATGGTTTCATGGATATCCGATGTCTTGATGCCATCGTAAAATTGAATCTGGGAACGCAGTTCTACTTGTGACACTGAGACATTTTTCAGACCTTCAGCAGCCCAGGCAACAACCCGGTGAATTTTATCAAGATCAATTTGTTCTTTATGTCCATCACGTTTGGTAACTAGCAGACTCTGGTTCATGGGGAAATACACCTTCTCTCTTTTCGTATCCCGCCTATATTGTTCCTTGACCTCTTGACAGCACGATGCCCCCAAGATGGCTGATCGCCAGTTGGGGCTTAACTGCAATTCACTATTGTTTTGCGACTGCTTATTGCGACTTGCTACTACATACTGACTACATCACAAGTTGCTACTACAAGATGACAAGAAACACAATATATAGGGGGTAATTAAAACGGTAATAACAAGATAATGTTATTTTCGAGTTTTATCAAGTGTACAAGATCGAGAAGTTTTGTGGATAACTTGAGGATTAATTTTGGCAAAAAGCCGATAACCTGCGTAGTTACTTGATGTTACTTTCATAAGGCTATCGGCGAAACAGGGAAAATAAAATCTTAAAAATAATATTTAGTTGCTGTTTTATTAATCCCTTAACAGTCTTTGTCAGACAGATCGAGTGTGCAGCATATAATTCACGTCTACATTATATCCAAGTCGAAATTTGTCTGTTAACGGATTGTAATGTAATCCAATAATATGTTGCTCTTTCAGAACAGTCTTATCTATCCAACTGATCAGTTCAGAAGGGCGAATAAACTTTTTCGCATCATGTGTTCCTTTTGGCACCATGTTCAATATATATTCAGCGCCAACAACGGCCATCAACCAGGCTTTTCGATTGCGGTTAATCGTTGAAAAGAAAACATGACCACCAGGTTTGACTAATTTAGCACAGGCATGCACTACAGACTCTGGATCGGGTACATGTTCAAGCATTTCCAGGCAAGTCACAACATCATAAGCATGTTGGTGTTGTTCTGCGTGACTTTCTACCGTTTCCTGAACATAAGAAACGGAAACGCCGGATTCCAATGCATGCAAACGGGCAACTTGTAGGGGTTCAAAACCCATATCCAACCCTGTCACTTCCGCACCTTCACGCGCCATGCTTTCCGACAAGATACCGCCGCCACATCCAACATCCAGCACTTTTTTGCCAAACAGGCCATCAGCATGCTGCAAAATGTAGTTCAGACGCAGTGGATTGATACGGTGCAATGGCTTGAATTCACCTTCAAGATCCCACCAACGAGAAGCAACGGCTTCAAATTTTTCGATTTCCTGCTGATCCACATTGGCATGGGATTGAATGTGTGAATCGGGAGTTTTGACGTTCATCAGCAATATCGCTCCTAGAAACTGCTTCACAGCAAACTGGTTCACAGCAAACTGGTTCACAGAAAATGTAACAGTATTATGGGGATGTGTGATAGGAAACCATTATACATGCCTTAATCTTGAAATACCCGTGTCAGATTTTTATAAAACTGCCATTTTGTGGTATAATTCTAAGCCTTTGAATTCGGAGTATGAGGGACAGTGGCTCCATGAGCGACATTGCCAGAGAAATCACACCGGTCAATATCGAAGAAGAGCTGAAAAGCTCGTATCTGGATTATGCGATGTCCGTTATTGTTGGACGCGCACTGCCAGATGTTCGTGACGGACTGAAGCCAGTACACCGCCGCGTACTTTTCGCTATGAATGTATTGGGAAATGATTGGAATAAACCTTATAAAAAATCTGCCCGCGTAGTTGGGGATGTTATCGGTAAATACCACCCACATGGTGACAGCGCTGTTTATGACACGATTGTTCGTCTGGCACAACCATTCTCCATGCGCTATATGCTGGTTGACGGTCAGGGGAACTTTGGATCAGTAGATGGCGATTCTGCGGCAGCGATGCGTTATACCGAAGTGCGCATGGCAAAAATTGCCCATGAATTGCTGGCAGACCTGGAAAAAGAAACTGTCGACTTTGTGCCCAACTATGATGGCACAGAACAAATTCCCGAGGTAATGCCAACTCGTATCCCCAATTTACTGGTGAACGGTTCATCAGGGATTGCTGTCGGTATGGCAACCAACATTCCACCTCATAACTTATCTGAGGTGATCGATGGCTGCCTGGCTTACATTGATGATGAAAACATCAGCATCGAAGGCTTGATGGAGTATATCCCGGGTCCTGACTTTCCGACGGCTGCTATTATCAACGGACGCCGTGGCATTCAAGAAGCCTACCGTACAGGCCGTGGTAAAATTTATATCCGCGCCCGTGCAGAAATTGAAACTAATGAGAAAAATGGCCGCGAAACCATTATCGTCAATGAAATCCCTTATCAGGTCAACAAAGCCCGCCTGATCGAAAAGATAGCCGAACTGGTCAAAGATAAGCGTATTGAGGGGATCAGTGCACTACGTGATGAATCCGATAAAGATGGAATGCGCATCGTTATCGAAGTAAAACGGGATGCTGTTGGTGAAGTTGTCCTGAATAACCTGTATTCACTGACCCAATTACAGGTTTCATTTGGTATCAATATGGTTGCCCTGCATCAGGGACAGCCTAAGTTACTTAACCTGAAAGATATTCTTTCTGCTTTTGTTTGCCACCGCCGCGAAGTCGTGACACGCCGGACGATTTTCGAACTGCGCAAAGCTCGCGAACGCGCCCATATCCTTGAGGCATTGGCTGTTGCCCTGGTGAATATCGATCCTGTTATCGAATTGATCCGCAGAGCCTCCACGCCTGCTGAAGCGAAAGCCAGCCTGATTTCCCAGGCGTGGGAATTGGGTAATGTTGCCTCTATGCTGGAACAAGCAGGTGACGATGTTGCCCGCCCTGAATGGCTGGAACCAGAATACGGTATCCGTGGCGGTAAATATTACCTGACCGAACAGCAAGCACAGGCCATTTTGGATCTGCGTCTGCAAAAACTGACTGGTCTTGAGCATGAAAAACTGCTTGATGAGTATCGTGATCTACTGAAAGCTATCGCGGAACTGCTGTTTATTTTGGAAAACCCAGAACGCTTGATGGAAGTCATTCGTGAAGAATTGCTGGTTATCAAAGGGCAATATAACGATGCCCGCCGGACTGAGCTGACTGAGAATTCAGCCGATATTAACATCGAAGACCTGATTACTCAGGAAGATGTTGTCGTGACACTGTCTCATCAAGGATATGTCAAATATCAGCCACTGTCCGATTACGAAGCCCAGCGTCGCGGGGGCAAAGGCAAATCAGCCGCACGTACCAAAGAAGAAGATTTCATTGAGCGTTTGCTGGTAGCCAATACCCACGATACCATCCTTTGCTTCTCAAATAAGGGCAAGCTGTATTGGATGAAGGTCTATCAATTGCCGGAAGCGAGCCGTGGAGCACGCGGTCGTCCAATTGTCAACCTGCTGCCATTGGATCAGAATGAGCGTATTACCGCTATTTTACCCGTGCGTGAATATGAAGATGGGCTGAATATCTTCATGGCAACAGCTAGTGGTATTGTTAAAAAAACCAGACTCAGCGAATTCAGCCGTCCACGCAGTGCCGGCATCATTGCCGTGAATCTGAATGAAGGGGATGAGCTAATCGGCGTTGACCTGACAGACGGCAGCAATGAGGTTATGCTGTTCTCTGCACAGGGCAAAGTTGTCCGTTTCCTTGAAGAAGAGGAAGAAACGCTGGAAGACGGTACGGTTCGCGTAAAAGGTGTACGTGCAATGGGGCGCACCGCAACTGGGGTTCGTGGTATCAAACTCAGTAAAGGTGATAAAGTTGTTTCCCTGATCATTCCTCGTGGGCAAGGAGAAATCCTGACCGTCACTGAAAATGGTTATGGCAAGCGTACTGCCGAAAGCGAATACCCGACGAAATCGAGGGCGACCCAGGGGGTCATTTCCATCAAAGTCAGCGAACGTAATGGCAATGTGATCGGCGCAATTCAGGTAGAACCAACTGATCAGATCATGATGATTACTAATGGAGGAACATTAGTACGAACCCGTGTTTCTGAGGTCAGTGTTGTTGGCCGCAATACGCAAGGGGTCACTCTGATCCGCACAGCCGAAAACGAACAAGTCGTTGGCTTGCAACGCGTAGCTGAACCAGATGACGATGATGAAAATGACAATGTCGCGGAGCCTTCTGATGAAGGGAATCACGAATAAAAAGACCGTGAGTTAAAAGAGAAGCAGGCATTTAAGTGCCTGCTTTTTTTGTTCAATTTTTTGACGAAGAATCAGCAGGATGCAAATGCTGCTTTGTATTCCCTGCTACACTAGTATATGCTGTGAACAGTTATTATTAATCATATATTTCATCAGGCGATCTCTTGAGATATCTATCTTCTTTTCGGACGTCATTAAAGATATCACGTTATCTTTTTCGGGTGCTTGGATTTATGCTATGGGCGCTCGGAGCCTTATTAACCAGCTTTTATTTGACAAATCTTTTTAATGCACTCAAATCAGATATTCGTCAAGAATATAATGCCAACTATGATATAGCCTTTTCCCACATACGACATATCGCCAATATTTTGCGAGATATTCAATTTATGGCGGAAAATCGCTTATCACAGAATAATGATAAAAATCAAACAATCGTATCGCATAATAACGATATTCTCTCGTACATTCCTTTGAATGAGAATTCCGATTGTGAACTATTACGTAAAACCACACATAATAATTTATATTCATTAGATCAGTTGATTGCATTTTGGCGAGATAATGTTGCCGCTATACGCAGTGTAAATCAGACTTTTTTCATTGGAGTAAAAAGCAAATGCATGGTGAACTTTTTTCCTCATAACAATATCACAGAGCCTGATGCACTAAAAAAAATGATCGCCGAGAATACCCGCAGGTTGATCAACATGAGAGAACAAAACAACGAAAGAACGCTCTTTTGGATTCAACCTAATCCCAAAGGGGATGGCGGTAATCTTTATGTTTTTACGCCTATTTATATTAATGGCCACATGACAGGGATCATAGGTATCGAAAAATCTATCAGATTAGAAACTTTTTTGCAAAAAAAGGAGCGGCCTGTTACAGTCATGATGCTAAATGAATCAAATCAGCCCGAATTGCAATTTTCGATAAAGACAAATAATAAACCCCTCGTTATAAATTCCAACTCACAGCCGATGTATTTTGGTTACGATGAAAATTTTACCAGCTTAGTATTAATGCGGAATCTATCGCCCTCTTCATTACGCATTATTTACTCATTGCCGCTAAAACATATTTACGATGAACTGAAAGACAGTGCAATTAATGGTATCATCCTGAATATTATTTCCGCCATTGCGATTATCTTTTTCATTTGGTTGTTTGAACGTAAAATGTTTTCTCCAGCCGAGGAAAATGCTATTCGCCTTGAAGAACATGAACAATTTAACCATAAAATTGTCGCCTCTGCCCCTGTAGGAATAAGTATTTTAAGGATCAGTGATGGCGTTAGCATCTTAAGTAATGAGTTAGCACATAATTACACTCGAATGTTGACGTATGAAGATCAAAAACGCATTGTTGATATCATTTGCGATAGAACCAGTAGCTATATTGATGTCGTCACCAGTAACAATAATCATTTGCAAATTAGTTTCGTACACTCACGTTATCGTAATGAAGAAGTCGCCATCTGTGTACTGATAGATGTCAGCACCCGTGTCAAAATGGAAAAATCTTTGCAGGAAATGGCCTCAGCAGCAGAACAAGCTAACCAGGCAAAATCGATGTTCCTTGCCACAGTCAGCCATGAATTAAGGACACCACTATATGGCATTATTGGTAACCTGGAGTTGATGCAAGCTCATACATTACCACCAGAATCTACCCGATTGCTGGCAACAATGAATAATTCATCATCACTATTGTTGAAAATCATCAGTGATATTCTCGACTTCTCGAAGATAGAATCCAAGCAATTGAAAATTGACCCCAAGGATTTCAGTTGCAAAGAGATCCTGTCACATGTGATTTCAAACTACCTTCCCCTGGTTGTCAAAAAAGGCTTAGGCTTGTACTGCTATATTGAACCAGATATCCCTGATATCATCCATAATGATCCGGTAAGATTACAACAAATTATCTCCAATTTGCTGAACAATGCGATCAAATTCACAGCATCTGGCTACGTTGTTATTGAAATCAGCTCAAGGCATGGCTACCTATATATCAGCATTAAAGATACCGGGCTTGGGATCGAGGATAAATTACAATTCCAGTTATTCGAGCCATTCTTCCAAATCAGTGCCAATAAAGAAAGCTCTTCACAAGGTACAGGATTGGGGCTGGCTATTTGCGAAAAACTGATTAATTTGATGGATGGGGATATTGAATTCGTCTCACAAAAATATGTTGGCAGTATCTTTTCTATCCGTCTCCCTTTATATGGCGTGAAATATCATGCCAAACAATTATCCAACCAGCGGACTCAAAAGCGGATTTTGTTAAATATTTGCAATGATTTTCTGGAAAAATATTTGCAAAATTTTCTTACACAAAATCATTTCCAGGTTGCCCTCTATGACGAAAGCCAAGTAGATGGCACCGAAATACTAATTAGCGATCGAGCTAATAAACCAAAAAATTCTGTATATTACTTTATAGAAATATCAGAGAAACATATTGGTTCGCCAGAACAAATTAGAGAAAATTATTGGTTATATAACACTTATGAACTGAATGAACTGCCTAATATGCTGGATAATCTTCTGGCAGAACGGGCTTTCTTACCCGGTATTTCTGTATCAACAATCCCTGTTACAGATAAAACCGTCCAAACTGATATTTGTTTAAATACAGTTAAGATATTGGTCGTTGATGACCATCCGATTAATCAGAACTTACTGGCCAATCAATTAAACTCAATAGGATTTAGTGCATCAATGGTTAATGATGGCATTGAAGCCATTGAATATCTTAAAAACAACTCACCAGATATTATTCTAACGGATGTTAACATGCCAAATATGGATGGATATGAACTTGCCCAATACTTAAGGGACAAAGGTTATACCAAACCCATTATCGGTATCACTGCCAATGCACTGGCAGAAGAAAAACAGCGTTGTGCTAATGTGGGCATGAATGACTGCCTGTCAAAGCCAGTAACACGGGCTATATTAAAAGAAACATTAATTAAATACAGTGATATTTAAACTCATACCTACTGAGCTATGAATGATGGGAAATCGGTAACTATTGCTACCGATTTCCCATTAGAAAAGATAACACATGGGTTAGTTACCAATATCTTTATCGATAGTGACGGAAGATAAATAGTTAAGCAATGCGATATCGTTATCGACCCCCAGTTTTATCATGGCGGATTTCTTCTGGCTACTAATTGTCTTAATACTACGATTAAGTTTTTTGGCAATATCAGTAACAAGAAAACCGTCAGAAAATAAACGCAGGACTTCGCTCTCTTTCGGAGATAAACGCTTATCTCCATATCCATTAGCATTAACCTTTTCAAGTAACTTAGAAACACTTTCAGGCGTAAACTGTTTCCCCGTTTGCAAAGCAGAAAGTGCTTTAGGTAAATCTGTTGGTGCTCCTTGCTTTAACACGATTCCCTCAATATCAAGCTCAAGTATAGCACTTAAAATAGCCGGATTATTGTTCATGGTAAGAACAATAATTGCCAATGTTGGGTAATGACGTTTAATATATTTTATCAGGGTGATACCATCACCATATTTATCCCCAGGCATTGACAAGTCTGTTATGAGAACATTTGCTTCTATATGTGGCAAGCTATTAATGAGCGTCGTTGAATTTTCAAATTCACCGACTACATTAATCCACTCAATTTGTTCAAGTGACTTGCGGATGCCAAACAAAACGATGGGATGGTCATCGGCAATAATGACATTAAGGTTATTCATATTATTGGTTACCTTGCTGCAACAGCTTTGTGACAAAGGAATCAATGAGGCTGATGCTACTTTTGATTTCTACTTCATTATTGTCTGCTATGTGTTTTTCCAACGCCTCACATGATGACCTAAGAAATTTTAAATCCAACACAGCAAACGCACCCTTAAGGCGGTGTACCGTTTGCGAAAGTGATATCAAATCATGTCGTTCCATATCAGTATACAGTCTGGTGATATCCATAGGTACTGTCTCTATAAACAATTTCCTGTAGTCACTATCTGCCAACTGCGTTTGATAAATTTTGAGGATATTGCAAATACTGCTATCAAGATTCTCAAATAAATCAACACCTTTAGCTAAATCACCTGCTGATTCAGGAATTTCCCTGATTTCATCTAAACTGAAATTTTCTTCGAAAAGAAACGATATTGCATTGATAATATCATCAGCAAGATTGTAATTGCACTGAACCATTCCCGGCTTCAACTGCTTAAATCCTGCTAAACTTCCCACTAATAATATAGTTGGTTTTTCATATTTGTACCGCTTTTCTTCTTTGTAAAGTCTATCCGTAAGGATAATATCGTATTCTTCCGTAGTGCTTTCTTTTCTTTTATAAAAGTACGCAGCACCATAATTATTGAGATAAGTATGGACGATTTTGCTGATCTCAGGGTTATTGATATCAATTAAAATCGTGACCCCTTCCAAAAGTGGAGGCGTTTCACTATTTTCATCTTTATGCTGCAATAGGGGCAGATTGATAACATAATGTGTTCCCAACCCCAACTTACTTTTAATATCAAGGCTTCCTCCCATTCTTTTGCTCAACTGATTACATAAATAAAAAGTCATGCCAGAATTTGTAGAGTACTTATCTTCCACGGATTGGTTCAGAAAAGGATAAGTTAAGCTGGTTAGATCTCTTTCACTTAAACCAACACCACTATCTATCAACTCAATCTGAATATGGTTGTCATATTTACCTGAACCATTAACAACCAATGATATTTTACCATAGCTGGTCATCGTTATTGCATAATTAAATAACAATGTAACAATTTTACTTAATGCTACCCTATCCCCTATGAATAAAGACTCACGAGAAATATTAAAATGATAATAAACCCTCAAACCCTTAGCATTTAATATTGGTAAAGAGATTTTCAAAATATCTTCCAATTGTGAAGATAGGGAAAATGTTTCATTTTCCGGCTGCCAATCTCCCAGCTCCAACTCATTGAGTAATGAAATATTTTCAACCCATTCGGTGATATACTTTGATTTATCTAATAACCTATCCAATAACTTTTGTCCATTTTCATCTTGTGATAGCTGCTTCAATTGCTTGGTAATAGCATTAATACTGCTAACAGGGTATTTTATTTCATTATTAATATTTGACAGCATAGAACGCCTGATCTGAATGCTTTTATCATATTCACGATGAGCAAATTGCAATCGTTTATTTGCCATGACTTCCTGATCTTTGTCTTGCAGTAAAAACAGATACGTTTCTGGTAAGAAGCTATTGTTATACATTTTTACTTCATAAACGGCTTCGTCAATGGATGTCTGAATTACACCATGATGTTGCTGTGCCATCGCTCTAACTTTATTCAAATTCAGGTGGGGTATTAACTGCTCCGCAATTTTATTAATTATCATTATCTGATTTGATTCAAAATCATAAACCACGACGCCAACAGGAATATGGGAGATAATATCACTATTTAGGGCATTTTTAATTTTCAGTTCATGATCCATAGAAGCATTTGGTGCAATATATCGCCGGCGGATATAAAATAACCCGCTCAAAGAAAACAAAAAGAAAAACAATATTGAAAGTAACAGCCAGACATTCCTGAACAACAAATCTACAATCAGTGCCTTCAGTGGGACTTGATAAATCAATTTATACGGCATGACATCAAGGGGCTGAGAAAATTCTAGCCAAAAACCGTTTAATGAAACCTCAGCAGTCTCGGAAGCTTCAGGTTCATGTAAGTTGATCGCATTCAAGCGGAAGTTTGCTGGTGACATATCAACCGGCAAAAGGTTATTAATGGGTAAATCAAAAGCAATAATGGTGGTTAATTGCCCTGTTGCATTAAATGCAGCTTTATAGGTGTAGAAATAAATATTTTCACCACGTAATACATTAATGGAGGAAATGCTCTCTTTCTCCTCCAAAGCAGAAGACTGCTCCAACATCTCGGTGCGTTTGGTTTCAGAATTCAGAGTCAGATAGCTCTCTTTGAACCTGATTTCTGGTTTTAGAATCGGATAGGTTGTTATCAATAACAAATTATTATCCTGCCCATTAAGGTAGTACATGGACAAGTATTCATTATTAGCTCCCCAGAGAATATCCAAATAGCCAGACAGATATTCAGCCAGCTGGACACTCGAGTCGTTATGTTGCCCAAAAATAATGGTATCAACAGATTGATAACGATTTTCTAGCCAATAAGCATCGGGACGCAATTTAAACAATGGCACATTCTCCTGAGAGGAGATTAGCAGAGTATTAGACTGCTCAAAAATATGACTTGCATGGTAACGATAATCTTTAATCTGCAATCTCATCTTAGCGGTTACACTACTGATAGCATATTTTTTATCCATCAGCCAAATATCAAAATAGTTATACCCGAATAAAAATAGAGACGTAAAAAGCAAAGTAACAAATAACGCGTAAAAACGAGGAATAGAGGATGGCTTGATAGGTGGTTGTTTATACATTCTTTGAATGGTTGCCTTTAATATGAATATATTTTGGTCAATGCGACATCAACCCGTCGATAAATAAGCCAGCGTACTAAGCTTAATATTAGCAGCTTCACAAATGAAAAGGCTATTACAGATCGAAGATTGAGCAAACAGTAAAAAAAAACAATTTTTTTCCTTTGAGGGCTAGACACATCAAAACGATATAGGCATAATCTCGCGCCATGGAAGGATGGCCGAGCGGTCGAAGGCAGCGGTCTTGAAAACCGCCGATGGGAAACCATCCTAGAGTTCGAATCTCTATCCTTCCGCCAAATTTCGCCGGCTTAGCTCAGTTGGTAGAGCAACTGACTTGTAATCAGTAGGTCACCAGTTCGACTCCGGTAGCCGGCACCATACAAGAACCCGCTATTTCCCGTAATCAATCGGTGAAATAGCGGGTTTTTACTTTATATTCTCAACAAAATTTCCTGCATATACTCCCTTCTCATTTGGCTTTTTGCCATCTTATCGCCCTGGTTGGCCAAGTTTCCCCCTGGCAAAGCGATAAAGTTACTTAACATACCAATAAATTATGTTACTCAACCAAGAAGTTTCTGGTTATTTTTTAACTTAATATGCTTCTGCTTTCTTAGTGATTTTTTCCGAATCACATAGCTTGATAACGAATTATCCAATGCCACCACAAGTGTAATTATTTATTTACACTCTGTGTACTATAGATTTGACAGCCATAAATCAATCATTTAACCTGCGGATCTTATAATTATTTCTCAACATATTCAGAAATGAGGATCGCGTGAAAAATCGCACTATTGGCAGTATTTTTATCGTTGCTGGAACGACGATTGGCGCAGGGATGTTAGCAATGCCATTAGCAACGGCGGGTGTGGGATTTGGAACTACATTTGCTATGTTAGTCGCCCTGTGGGCGTTAATGAGCTATACAGCACTCTTGCTCGTGGAGGTGTATCAACATAATGAGTTTAATACTGGGTTAGGAACTATCGCAAAACGCTACCTTGGGTTAGGTGGGCAGGTGTTGACTGGCTTCAGTATGCTTTTCCTTATGTATGCCCTGACAACAGCTTATATTAGTGGTGCGGGTGAGTTACTGGCGATCTCCCTCTCTTCTTGGTTGGATAAACCGGTTTCTGTCTCTGCCGGGATCAGCATTTTTACTATTATTGGTGGTGGGGTAGTCTGTATTGGCACTCAATCTGTCGATTTTATCAACCGCCTGCTGTTTACTGCTAAAATTGTTTTTCTGGTGATCGTACTTAGCGTAATGATGCCTCATGTTGATAAAATCAACCTGATCTCCATGCCCATTGAGCAAGGATTAGCACTCTCTGCCATCCCGGTCATTTTTACTTCATTCGGATTTCACGGTAGTGTGCCAAGTGTCGTTGCCTATATGGGAGGAGAGACCAACAAGCTACGAAAAATCTTTGTTATCGGTAGTGCCATTCCCCTGTTAGCCTATATTCTGTGGCAATTAGTAACGCTCGGGGCTATTTCTTCAAATACATTTGTTGGCATTCTTGCGCAAGAATCTGGCCTGAATGGGTTATTGAAAGCAGTCAGAGAAATTGTCGCTGTACCTAAGGTGGAGTTTGCCGTTCATCTGTTTGCCGATCTTGCACTCGCCACCTCATTCCTCGGTGTTGCCCTGGGGTTATTTGATTACCTGGCTGACCTGTTTAAACGCCGCAATAATGTCAAAGGACGTTTACAAACAGGGTTAATGACTTTTGTTCCACCACTATTATGTGCTCTGTATTACCCTAATTTTGTTATGGCACTGACATTTGCGGCGGTTGCGCTCTCCATTCTCGCGCTATTATTGCCGTCCCTGTTGGTTTGGCGTAGTCGTGAAGAAAATCAGGCAGGTTATCGTGTCAAAGGTGGTAAACCTGCATTAGTCTTTGTTTTCCTGTGTGGACTCGCCGTTATTGCCATTCAACTTGGCATTGTCACAGGTCTACTGCCAAACGTGGGGTAACGTTATCCTGTCTGAGGTTATTCGCATCAATATTAATGCGGATAACCTTGCAGCATTTTCGTTTAATTAAAAACTTAAACCGATGCCAACATAAAAACCATCGGAAACCTTGTTATTACGATTACCATGACTACCCCGTATGTCAATGACACGGTAGCCCACCTCAACACTCAGAGGCCTGAAAAACGTATAACGCGCTCCCGCTGTCGCCTCAGTGTAAGAATCCATCCCTGACGTTAAGCCCGATGGCGAACCGTAAGCCTCACCATACAGGGATAAAGAAGAAGTCACAGCCCAACTAAGGCCCGCACCGACAGCCAATGCTGCGCCATCTTTCCCATCTTTGGGGGACAAATAAAGCCCTTTCGCGCCGACGTTTGCAGCGAATGGACCCAATGGCAGCCCGAAGCCTAAACCTAAACTACCCAGCTGGCCATTGTGATCACTGCGGATCCAGTTACCCGTCAGAGACAGGCCGGCATATTTATCACCCATTCCCACGGAGGTGCTTGTGCTGTGTTTTCCCACCTGAGCATCTATAGAGAGAGCATTTGCTGAATCCGCTATAAAAAGCAAACTCGCGGCGCCGATAGCAATAAAGCCTTTCATCATCTTGTCCTTTAATTAGTCACTGCCCATATAGGCTAAGATATTGTACTTAAACCAACGTGGTGACATAGATCACAAAAGCAAGGAAATGTTTATATTTATAAAGATATGTAAATGACGTTACTATTTATAATGCTTACTATTTATCTCTGTTACCCACTGCTTCACGTGTTGGCGCGAAACCTTTATTCCTCCGTTTTTCAGTTGTGCAGGTAACACATAGCAGGCAACAGGCCGCTGAAAAGCCGCAGTTTTATCCGCAAGCCAATCAATAATTGTCTCTGTTAGCACAGGATATTGAGTTTCAATGACCGCGACTGGCCGATGACCGAATTCAATATCAGGAATGGGAATAACAAAGCTCTGTTCAATTTGAGGATGTTGGTTAATGATCCGCTCAATATCTTCTGGCTGGATACCCTCTCCTCCACTGAAGAACTGGTTGTCGAGACGCCCTAAGATCCGTAATTCCCCCTGTTCAAATACGCCTCGGTCCCGTGTCGAAAACCATCCTTCATTATCTGTCAATGGCTGCAATTCCCCGTTAAACCAATAGCCATTCGCAATACTATCAGCGCGGATCTGAATTTCTTCATCGACTAAGCGAATGGATTTTCCCGGAAGTGGATTGCCTACCCCAGGCAACCCATCGGCGCGTTTTGCACAAACAGTTGATGCCATTTCTGTCAGCCCATAGCCACACCAACAACGAATACCCAGTTCTTCAGCTCGTTGAGTCAGCGACGTTGGTATCATAGCGCCGCCCAATAACACGTCTTTTAATGTCAATGGATAGTTATGGGGTTGTTCCAGCAAACGCCACAGTTGAGTAGGCACAAGTGATGCATGGGTACAACCAGACAGCGCGCGATCCAGCGGATGTAAATCCCGCAGCACTAATGTTGCGCCTGTTTGTAACCAACGCCAAAGGATCCCCTGACCTGAAACATGAAACAGGGGCAATGACAGTAACCAACTATCATCTGGCTGAAAATCCATACGGGAAAGAATACCTTGTGCGCTGGCAAGATGAGCACCAATGGAGTGTACCGCAGCCTTGGGCAACCCAGAAGAGCCAGAGGTCAGGATCATGCTGGCAGGACGTTGACTTTCCCACACCACCAATAGGTTGTTTTTTTGCCCGCCGATCATGTTTCGCCGGAAACTTTTGTTGCCAGTCAAGTAGCTTAACGGGCATAACAGGCGAAGGCGAGTCCGTGAAATCCACCCCATAATCCATATTGAGATGAGCCAATAACTCCGCCAGCAACCGATCAGGTAATTGAGGATTAAGAAGTAACGCTCTGGCACCACATCGCAGGACAGCCAGGTAACACAACAGAAGTTCCGCACTGTTCTTGCCTCTCAAGATCACGCCACTACCTTCCACAACGCCCTGTTGGCGAAAATGGACAGCAATAGCATTGATGCTTTGCGTTAATTGATGCCAGGTTAATTGCTCATCATCTAACTGGATGGCCTGTTTTTCAGGTAAGGCCGCAGCCCAATGCTGCCACGGCCATTGAGTCCACTCTGTTACTGACATTCATAACTCCACACCATAGCCAGCTTATCCAGCATGACACATGGCATATGACTATCAGGCCAACAACGGATAAGTTGTGACTGGATAAGATCCAAAGTATCCAGACCTGGCAGTGAATCAGGCGTAAGCCATTGAGCAAGACGAGCCAATTGTGTCAAACCAAAGCTACTTTCAATGCTGGAGCTAATCACTGCTTCTAACCCTAACTGATGAGCTTCGGTAATTAATTGACGACAACGGTCAATGCTGCCTGTCAATGTTGGTTTGATGATAATGGCAGAGACACCCTCCTGAGCTTCTACGATAAAACCGGCTTCACGGACACTTTCATCCCATGCAATGGCGATACCCGTTTCACGAGCAAACGCCAGAGATTCATCCCGGGTTTTGCAGGGTTCTTCGATAAAAGCAATTCGGTGCCGATAAACTGGATTGACATATTTAGCAAATCCCTCTGCTTTTGTACGTGTCCAACTGCGGTTAGCATCTAATCGCAACCGGAGATCAGGCACCGCTTCAAGCATCACATTGACGACCATGCCATCCCGTACGGCTTCATATAGCCCAACTTTCACTTTGGCAATTTTCTGCCCTGCCATACTTCCCAAACGCAGGATCACCGCATCGGGATCGCCCGTACATAACGCTGCCTTGCAATAATCGGCAGTTTCAGGCAACGTCCCCTGTAATTCAGCCAGTGCACAGCTTATGCCAAACGCAACGGAAGGCAGATCGCTCTCTTCTGGCTGTGTGCCCAGGCACCATTGTTGCAGCCATTCCACCGCCGATATTTCAGCTTGCTCAGGCGTTTCATGGCTGAATTCAGGCAATGGGGAAATTTCTCCCCAACCATCTCGTCCATTTTCCTGTAAGTGCACCAAAAAGCCGTCACGGGTTTTCAGGCGCTGATAACGCAGAATAATACCTGCCTCCATGGGCAGGCTGAATAGGTACAAAGTGGCTTTACGCATGATGGCTGACAACTTACGGATTACGCGTGAATTTACGGAAATCAGGATGGCGTTTTTCGTTGAACGCATTGCGCCCTTCCTGCCCTTCTTCGGTCATGTAGAACAGCATGGTGGCATTGCCCGCCAACTCCTGTAAACCAGCCTGACCATCACAATCTGCGTTCAATGCCGCTTTCAGGCAACGCAACGCCATTGGGCTGTTTTCCAGCATCTCACGACACCAGCGCACAGTTTCTTTTTCCAATTCGGCATAAGGCACAACGGTGTTAACCAGTCCCATATCCAGGGCTTCTTTGGCATGGTATTGGCGACACAGGAACCAGATCTCGCGCGCTTTTTTCTGTCCTACGATCCGGGCCATATACGATGCCCCCCAGCCGCCATCAAAGGAACCGACTTTAGGGCCTGTTTGACCAAAAATGGCATTATCTGCCGCAATGGTCAAATCACACATCAAATGCAGGACATGCCCACCGCCAATGGCATACCCCGCAACCATGGCAACGACCGGTTTTGGACAGGTACGGATCTGACGCTGAAAATCCAATACATTCAGATGGTGTACTCCGCCATCATCTTTATAGCCGCCATAATCGCCACGGATCTTTTGGTCGCCTCCAGCACAAAACGCGTTTTCTCCCATTCCTGTCAGAATAATCGTGCCAATGGCTTCGTCATAACGGGCATCTGCCAACGCCTGAATCATCTCTTTGACTGTCAAAGGACGGAACGCATTACGTACCTGTGGGCGATTAATCGTAATCCTGGCAATGCCATCTGCGGATTTATGGTAGAGAATATCTTCAAACCCCTGGGAACAATCTTGCCACTCAATAGGGGCATACAATTTTTCTTCGCTTGGGTAACGCATTATTGAGTTTCCTTTAACCAAAAAGTGATAAAAAATAGCTCACTGCGCTGGCAAAAGCCGCAGGATTGCCATAATGAGCATTATGTCCAGTTTGAGGAATGGTTGTTAATGGCAACGTATATTGCTGCGCTATCTTCCGGAATTTACGATCATTTTCCCCACATAAGTAAGAGAAAGGAATAGATATGTGCTGTAAAGCAGAAACCAGCCAGGGTTGGCGGCCTAAAGAGGTATTTTCCAGCATATCCGCGATACGCTCTCCCCTGTTTTGACTGCGCAGATGAATAAGTTGCTCACGTTGAGCCGTCGTTAAATCAGCAAATATCGGTTGTTGATACCAATCAGGTAAGACTGACACCATTGGCTCCTGACGAAAACGCTGTGCCCAATGCTGATCATTGCGTAATCGCATAGCACGCTCCTGCTGGGAAAACAGCCCCGGATTTCCTCCTTCCACCAGCAATCCGCGCAAGCCATTTTGTTTACCATAGAGCGCATGGTACATGGCAATTCGTCCTCCCAGTGAATAGCCAATCAAGCAGTACTCATTGATTGGATACTCCGCTAAGGCTGCTCCCAGCAATTCACTCATCTCAGCAAAACCGCCTGTTAAGGCTATATCGGCGGAATTACCGTGCCCGGGTAAATCAACAACCAATGAAGGATATCGATTGCACGCCTCCACGACAGGAGACCAGTCGTCGCCGGTTCCCAATAATCCATGCAACCAGACTAACCATGTCCCTTGATTATGTGTATGAAATGCCCGGAAATTTAGTTTCACAAAGACGCCACCTGTTTGAGCAGCTCCTGCAGGCAGACCACTCCGGCATTGCCTGGCACTTTTAGCTCAACCAATGTCGTCTCCTTACGATCCCATACTTGTTGGGCACAGCGTTTTAATTCCGGCCAATTTTGTGGTGCCGCATAGTTTAGGCCGAACATGGCAGCAACATGATTAAAATTGACATCTTGCGGCATACAGTAAAAACGCTGGCGTTCTTCCTGCGGTGTCGGTAACAGAGAAAAAATCTGCCCACCATTATTATTTACTATGATCAATAACATCGGTTCAGAAAGGTGGCGTAATAAAGCCAGGCTATTGAGATCATAGAGGGCAGAGATATCACCTATCACCGTGAGTGTCGGTTTATTTGTCGCCCGCTGTACGCCTGCTGCGGTCGCAATCAAGCCATCTATACCACTGGCACCTCGGTTACTGTAAACCGGATAACCCACGGGAAGCTGCCCCAAAGCATCAACCAAACGTATAATCAAGCTATTGCCAACAAACAATTGCCCCTGTTCTGGCAACAATTGATGCAGTTGATGCGCAACCGCGGCCTCACTGAATTCTCCCGTCAACTTTGTTTCAACACACTTAAACGCACTTTTTGACCATGAATTCAATTCCTCTGCCCAGGGTGCTCGTGAATATGCGGGATGTTCCCGTAACCAATCAGTCACACTGCAAGTGAATTTGCGCCCTCTATGGTTTGCAGGATCAAGCCTGCCGGCAATGGGATCGACAATCCAATACTGCTCAGGCTGGCATTTAGCCTGCCATTGCAGCAGCCGCTTACCTGTCAGGCTGGCACCAAATTGGATCACCAATTGCCCTTGTGCCAGGATCTCCTGAGTGCGGGAGTGAGTCAGCCATAAATCTGCACATGGCAAAGGCTGTCCCGTTTGGGACAACACATCACCAATAAGTGGCCATCCCATCTCTTTTGCCCATTGAGCAACATAGTTGCCCTCTTCTGCGCTCATTCTCCCTGCCAGTACAATTCCCGGTTTTTTCTGCCAGATATCCCAATCAACTGCCTTGAGGGTGGTATATATTTCTGGCTGGATCAACCACGGTTCATTCCCTTGCCACCAATCCCCCAATGTTTGCAACCAATCTTGATGCGCTGTCACCTCATCACCATACAAAGGCTCCGCAAACGGGCAATTAATATGCAGAGCACCTTGTTTCAGGTTTGACATTGCATTATCGATAGACGAAACCAACCAACTGGCAGGGATCTCTGTGGTTGGTCGTGGCAGTGCTAAAGTTTGCGCGGGATGAGAAGCAAAAATGCCTACCTGACGAATAGCCTGATTAGCACCACAATCGATTAATTCAGACGGCCTGTCTGCGGTGAGAAATACCAATCGCTCTCCCGTCAATCCTGCTTCAATTAAAGAAGGATACAAATTGGCAACTGCCGTTCCAGACGTCACAATAACCGCAATCGGCTCTTTGCCCGCTTTTGCCAGTCCTAAAGCCAAATAGCCCAACCCGCGCTCATCAAAATGAGTATGGCAGTTCAACTTATGGTTTTTTGCGGCAGCCAATGTCAATGATGTTGAACGAGAGCCGGGAGCAATGCAGACATGACGCAATCCGTGGCGGGTTAATGCTTCCAATAAAAGTTCCGCCCAGCGGCGGTTGAGTGCGCTGTTTGACATAGAATGCCCAAAAAGTTCTTTCAAAAATGAGGCCAAAAAATAAGAGATAATTATATAAGATGTTCTTGATCTTAACGCGGATAAAAACGATTTCCTTATCTTAGTTCAAGGAATTGTCATTTAATTGGCGATATTTCAGCTATATACTCGATAAACTTCACGTTGCAACCCGCAAGACGACGCGAGGCCTTATATTTTCCTCTGACGTTATCTGCAAGTGATAACAATATCCATATAATTACTAATGCAAATCACTCATACAATATCGTTTGAAATTCACACACAAAAGAGAATACCCGAATATCAATTTCGCTAACATTTTCGGCATGGTGATTAAAAATAGTATTTAATTTTGAAATATAGTCATATTACGATTAACAAACCCCACTTTTATACTGAAAAATAAATTAACCTCACTTTAACGCATTTATTTAAAATAAAAGCCCCAACAACCAATAACATTCATCCTTCGGTAATAAAAAATATTTACACTCAGTCTCAGTTTTTTTCATTGAAATCAATTTCAATATTCCTATTTATTTTTTAAAATATTTTTACGACAGAGGAATGAAAAATACAACCAATTGATATAAAACAAATAAAATGATTTCAAAACATAAATATCATACTTATGCATTATTTTATATAGATATAGTGCCAATACAAAACCAAATGCGCTTAATTATTTCATGAAATTTTCTCATTGATATAAATTCACGCAATACGTATTATTCTGCCTCTTCAAAAATGAAGAATGTAAAAATTCATCTTAATCTAAATTAAATTAAATTCCGTCTGGTCCTGCTATTTGTAAAACCAACAAGCAGTATAAAAAGGGGATAGCGTGTCATATCTTTATTTCCGTCCGATGGGCTTTTATAGATATCGGTATAAGCTGTTATCGTTATTTATTTCATTAAGTTGTTTAATCACAACGGAATCCGCTCAGGCAGATTATGATGCATTAATTCAACAAGCCAGAAATGGCAATACCAATCCCATGCTCGAATATATTCGTCAGGAAGAGAAACGACATCGTCTTTCTTCCTCGCAAATTGCTGATTGGTTGCAAATTGCAAGCTGGGCTGGACATGATGATGAAGTCATTTCGCTCTGGCAACGCTATCGCTCAATGGCTATACCTGCCAGAGGGAGCGCGGCGGTTGCCCGGGCCTATCGCAACCAACGTCAATGGTCACAGGCAATACAGCTATGGCGCACAGCCCTGACCCTGGACAAGCAGAACAGAGACATCAAAGCGGGCTTTATCATGACACTCGCCGATGCCAGACAAGACACGGAAGCCCATCGTTTGGCAAACGATTTATTGGCTCGTCAACCCGACGCCGCTAATTACCGTTTGCTGGCCTACGTTGACCAGGCTGCCGGCCGGATATGGCACGCCCTGCAAGTGCTTTCTATCGCGCATAAACGGTTTCCCGACAATAAGGAAGTCACCCAAGACTATCTGTTCAGCCTCAAAAACAATCGCGTCAGTGCTCCTGCATGGCACCTGGGGCAACAGCACGCTACACAATTAACCACGGCGCAACTGCGCAATCTGGAAGCCGGTGCCGCAGCAGAATTGGTTCGCTTGTCAATGATCCCCAATCGTAATGAAAAAGAGCGCTTTGACATTGCTGACAGGGCACTTGCACGCTACGAACAGATGCTTAATCAATGGCACAACCTACCCGATGCACAACACGATTATCAACGGGCGCGCATTGATAGGCTTGGTGCTCTTCTTTCCCGCCATCGGATGCAAGACGTTATTGATGAATACCAGACGTTGCAAAAACAAGGCATACCTCTCCCGGAATATGCACAGAAATGGGCAGCGGCAGCCTATCTGAATCTGCGCCAGCCAGAAAAAGCGCGGAATATCCTGCACTCGTTGAATTACCCTGATGAAAATATTTCGTCGTCAGGGAAAATTTCACCGCCCAATATTCCCCTTGAAGATGATATCGTCCTTTTTTATGCGAATGTGGAAAGTGAGCGTCTGGATGCCGCTCAACAAATTGCCACCGGTATCAAACAACGCAATCCTTATATGCTGAATGTCTTTGGCTCCCCCATTCGTGTTCCGAATGATGGCTGGCTGCAAGGGCAGCAATTTTTAGCGGAGTCTGCACAATTACGTGAAGATCTTGCCGAAGCAGAAAAACGCTTTACCCATTTAGCCCGCACAGCGCCTGGCAATCAGAAATTACGGATTGATCTGGCGTCTGTCTGGCTGGATCGTGGTTGGTCACGCCGTGCTGAGAGTGAATTAAAGCAAATTGAAGGACTCGATCAGCGTCATCTGGCGTTGGAAATCCAGCAAGGTTATACCGCGCTGGCTCTGCAAGAATGGCGGCAGCTGGACTTGCTGGCCGATGATGTTATTACCCGCGCCCCAGAAGACACGTCCGCTAAACGCTTTAACCGTCTGCGTAATGTGCATCATATGTCAGAACTGCAAATTAAGGTTAATCAGGGCATTAATTCAGATAATCCTGAAAGTGGCAAACACAGTTCAGATATTGACGCAGTACTTTATAGCCCTCCCTTTGAGGATAATTGGCGCTTATTTGCCGGTGGTGCTTACAATCGCGGCCAGTTCTCAGAAGGCCGGGGGTTGAACCGTGATTTACGCGGCGGTGTAGAGTGGCGCTCGCGGGATCTTTGGCTGGAAGGTGAAGTTTCTGCGCGTCATTATCGTCATGGCAGCAAGGTGGGATTACGGATTGCAGCCTGGTATGACTTCAATGATCAATGGCGACTGGGTGGCTCCGCAGAACGTCTTGCCCGTAATACCCCCCTGCGTGCGTTGAGCAATAATATCGATGCCAATGGCGGACAAATTTATGCCCGCTGGAGATACAGCGAACGCAGCCAATGGAGCGCTCGCTTTACCCCTGCATTCTTTTCAGATGGCAACCATCGCTTTGAATATGGCATTGATGGCCTTCAACGCCTCTATACCGCTCCTTACCTGAAACTTGATGGGCAGTTGGAACTGAGCACAACTCACAATACCCGGCAAAATACCCCCTATTTCAATCCCAAAAGCGACTTTACCTTTCTGCCTGAACTGGAAGCAGACCACATCATATATCGGCACTATCAAACTGTCTGGAGCCAGCAAGTTGTGGCGGGTATCGGGCAATATTGGCAGCAAGGGTACGGCAGTGGCCTAATCACAATGATGGGATATGGTCAACGTATTAAATGGAATGATGTTATTAACACAGGGGTAAGGCTCACGCTGGATAAACGTCCTTATGACGGTAAACGAGAGAGTAATCTGCAAGCTGCTTTTGATTTAATCTATCGGTTCTGAAGGATTTTTTTATGATACACAATGTTTTTCGTCATTGGTTGATGATATCGGCCCTGCTGATTAGCTTGTTACTCCCCCAGTTTGGCATGCTGGCATATGCAGAAAAACCTGATTTTGTTCCACCCGTGCAACGGCCGCTTTCCATGAATGAACGCCCCTGGCCTAAAAATGGCTTTGTAGTTCTGGCTTACCATGATGTCGAAGATGATGGGGCAGATCAGCGTTTTATGTCAGTCCGTACCAGCGCATTAAACGATCAGTTTGCCTGGCTGCGGGAAAATGGCTACCAGCCGGTTACAGTCGACCAAATTCTTACTGCCAATCAGGGCGGTACGCCATTGCCGCCCAAGGCTGTATTGCTGACTTTCGATGATGGCTATAGCAGTTTCTACCACCGCGTATTTCCGCTGCTGAAAGCCTATCACTGGCCTGCCGTTCTGGCTCCCGTTGGGATCTGGGTTGATGTACCCGCCGAAAAACCCGTTGATTTTGGCGGGTTGATGGTGGCGCGGGAGCGCTTCACGACCTGGGAACAGGTAGCAGAGATGTCTCGTTCTGGTTTAGTGGAAATAGGTTCCCATACTTATCAGCATCACTATGGTGCCATCGCTAATCCACAAGGCAATACCGAGCCGGCTGCGGCCATTCGCATTTACGATCCGAAAACAGGTCACTATGAAAGTGGGCAGGCGTTCCGCCAGCGGATGGAAAAGGATATTGCCACTATTACCCAAAGAATTATCGCTGCCACAGGCAAGCAGCCACGGGTCTGGATTTGGCCTTATGGTATCGATAACGGTGTTACGCTGGAAATAGCCAAACGCTACGGCTACAAAATGGCATTGACCCTGGATAACGGGCTGGCAAACGTCAACAATCTTGATAATGTGCCACGTATATTGCTCACACATAACCCTTCTCTGAAAGAATTCGCCGGGCAGGTTATTCAGGTACAGAATAAACCGATCTTACGGATTGCCCATATTGATCTGGACTATGTTTATGATCCAGACCCCGTTCAACAAGCCGATAATCTCGACAAGCTGGTTCAGCGCATTGCCGATCTGCGCGTCAATACCGTTTTCCTGCAAGCCTTTGCTGATCCCAAAGGCGATGGCACTGTACGGGAACTCTACTTTCCTAATCGCTGGCTACCGATGCGGGCGGATCTCTTTAACCGTGTTGCCTGGCAACTGCACAGCCGCCTGAATATTGAAGTTTATGCGTGGATGCCCGTTCTGGCCTTTGAACTGGAGTCTTCACTCCCGCGGGTGATGAGCGATGACACAAGTCATGACCAGCTGTTTGTAAACCCGACACAATATCGTCGTTTATCGCCCTATAACCCAGAAAACCGCCGGAGGATCAAAGAGATTTATCAAGATTTGGCCTCTCATGCTATTTTTCAGGGCATCCTGTACCACGATGACGCCGTCATGTCTGATTTTGAAGATGCTGGCGCAGATGCCATTAAAGCTTATCAGGCCGCAGGTTTATCTGCTTCCCTTGCAGAAATTCGGCAAGATCCAGAACAATTCGCCCGTTGGACACGCTTTAAAAGCCAATACCTGATTGATTTCACTCATGAGTTAACCAGAGAACTCAAGTCAATACGGGGTTACCAGATCAAAACTGCACGCAATATTTTTGCCCTGCCCATTCTGGAACCGGACAGCGAAGCGTGGTTTGCCCAAAATCTGGATGACTTCCTCGCCCACTACGATTGGGTTGCCCCTATGGCAATGCCATTGATGGAAAATGTGCCACTAGCAAAAAGCAATCAATGGTTATCCCGCTTGGTGAAAATCATTGCCCAACGCCCACAAGCCCTGGACAAAACTGTTTTTGAATTGCAATCCGTAGATTGGCGCCAGCCACTGGATAAAAGGGCAATTTCAGGGCACCAATTAGCAGAGTGGATGCGACAATTGCAGCTCAACGGCGCACAGAGCTTCGGTTACTACCCTGATGACTTTCTTAACAATCAACCAGAAATGAATGAGATCCGCCCTGTTCTTTCTCCTGAATGGTATCCACTTCATGATTGATCGTATTATTGCTTTTCTCGTGCTCTGCCTGGTACTGAGCATCCCCCTTGGTATCGCTATCACCTTTACCGGGGAAGTCATGCTGAACTTTGTCTTTTTCTGGCCTTTGTTCATGTCGGCCATCTGGATCTCAGGCGGGATCTATTTCTGGCTCTATCGGGAAAGGCATTGGAAAATTGTTGATGAAGAAGCGCCGCATCTTGAAGGAAAACCGCTAATTTCAATTTTGATCCCTTGCTACAACGAAGGGCCAAATGTGCGCGAGACACTGCTGGCCGCCTTGAACCAGCGCTATCCCAATATTGAAGTGATCGCTATCAATGATGGTTCAACCGACAGCACCGCAGATGAACTCAATGCGATGGCGAAACAATATCAAGCCTTGAGAGTGATACACCTGAAACAGAATCAAGGCAAAGCCACTGCACTTCAAGCGGGGGCAGCTGCCGCGAAAAGTGATTATCTGGTCTGTATTGATGGCGATGCCCTGTTAGATCGAGATGCGGCTGTCTGGCTGGTCAAGCCTATGATTGAAAATCCCCGTGTTGGCGCTGTTACTGGTAATCCCCGCGTTCGTACACGATCCACTTTAGTGGGGCGCATTCAGGTTGGGGAATTTTCTTCCATCATTGGCCTGATCAAACGAACCCAACGGATTTATGGTCAGGTCTTTACCGTGTCAGGGGTTGTTGCAGCCTTTAATCGCCGGGCACTGGCCGACGTGGGGTATTGGAGTAATGACATGATCACAGAAGATATTGATGTGAGCTGGAAACTCCAGTTACACCATTGGGCTATCCTGTTCGAACCCCGCGCACTCTGCTGGATTTTGATGCCTGAAACCTTGCGGGGATTATGGAAGCAGCGGTTACGCTGGGCACAGGGTGGAGCCGAAGTTTTCCTGAAAAACCTGCGTCAATTGTGGTCATGGCAATATCGCCGCATGTGGGGGTTATTTGCTGAATTCTGCTGCTCCGTTATCTGGTCATTTACATTTGCCCTTTCCATCATTTTATTTTTACTCGGCATGTTCATCGCATTACCGGAAAACATTCGCGTCTATACCCTATTTCCACCTGGGTATACGGGATTAGTTCTGGCGGCTACCTGCCTGATCCAGTTTACCGTCAGTTTAGTGATTGAGCGCCGCTATGAAAAACACGTTGCCTCATCGCTGTTCTGGGTGATTTGGTATCCGATGGTTTATTGGATGCTGAACCTATTTACGACTCTGGTATCTTTTCCCAAAGTGATGCTTAAAGTACACAGAAAACGCGCTCGCTGGGAAAGCCCTGACAGGGGAATAGAGAGAATCGAATCATGAAAGAACCATTGATTTTTACCGAACAAAGGTTATGGCCGCGTTTAATTGATATCCTGTTGACCATCCTGGCCTGGGCAGGTTTTATCTATTTATTCATAATGGGATTATTTTACGTCTCCCATAATGGTCCCAGGCCTTTTACGTCGACATTATTTACTTCAGAACTGGGCGTCATCGCCCTTTATATTGCCATTGCCATATTTAATGCATTTTTGCTCATTGGCTGGGCAAAATACAACCAACGTCGATTTAGGATCGAACGTCGTCGTCACCGACCTGCATTAACCCACGCTGAAGTGGCGCAGAGTTTTATTTTGGAACAAAAGTTGTTTGACACCTTAAGGCAAAGCAAAGTTTCCAGTATCACTTATGACAATCATGGACATATAATAGGAATCAATGAAGATGTTTCAATATAGAAATAGTCATTTATTCACTAATAATGAAATTATATTAAAGGTATCGATTAGATTGCCAATAATCTTATTTGGCAAGTAACTATTTTACAACCTATCTCATTAAGGAAATAAAACTGAATGAGATAGGTCTTGGCTGAGAACAGATTTTATCAATAAATTTAACACGACCATTTACAATATGAAAAATAAATACTGGAACATGATATGAAAGTGATTGAACGGATTCATCATCTTTGTAAACGCACTATTTTTAAACGTTGTGTCTCCAGATTATTTCTACGGGTATTGATCACGTTATGCTTAATCACCGTCACATGTCATTCAGCAGTAATGGCTATGCCTGACATCAATGAAAAACGAATAATCAATGAAAAAACAGCGCACAACGAAAATGTTGCGCGGGTAGTTTCTGGAATTATCAGTTATACCCACTGGCCTATTACACCTACTATTCTGCACTTATGTCTGGTTCCTCCATCCAATTACATCAGCGCCTTAACCCACATTGATATGATTTCTGATCACACAGAACTGCAAGTTGAAACACTCAATTTCAACGTAGAACAACTCATAGAAAAATGTGATGTCATTTACTACGGTCAAATCGATCCACAACTTCAACATCAGGTAATCAACCTGAAAAATGACAAGCCATTGCTTACCATTGCTGAAAATAATCCGAACTGTGAAATTGGCAGCGCATTTTGCCTCAACATTAACAGCGCTCCGGCAACATTTAGCCTCAATCTTGATATTCTGACGCGCAGCGGCGTGCGCATACATCCGAATGTCCTGCAACTGGCTCGTAAGGTGGAATAATCTACATGAAAAAACGTTATTCACGGATGCCCTCACGCCCGACTTTACGTCATGCTTTCCACCGCATCCATCTGGTCATTACGTTTATCATATTATCCGTAGTCGGCTTGTTTTTATCGTTACTGGCACTGCTTGCTATGCAGAAATATGCCGAAAACAGTTTAAAACTGATTGCCACGACCATTGCCCATACCGCACAGGCCGCTGTGGTTTTTCAGGATAAAACCGCAGCAAACGAAATACTGGAAATGATTGCCGTTCACGATGGCTTTACAGAAGCCAAGATTTTTGATGCTAAACAGCAGGTGTTAGCCAGTTGGCAAGCAAATCAGGAGACTCGTACCGGCAATTTCAAGAAATTGATCGAGCACTGGCTATTTCTTGAACCTTTCACCCTGCCAATTTACCATCATCAGCAAAAAGTAGGCTCAGTCTGGTTAATTGGTAACAGTTGCCACATCATCAAATTTATTTATCAGGCCCTGCTGGTACTATTTGCCTGCCTGCTGTTCAGCGCCGTCATTTCACTCTACCTCTCGTTGCGTATGCATGATGGTATTGTCAGAGCTTTGCAAAACATTACGGCCGTCGCCCATGATGTGCGGCAACGGCGGACATTTTCCCGGCGCGTGCCCTCGGCCCATATTGCTGAGCTGCATGAGCTAAGTCAGGTTTTCAATCACCTGCTGGAAGAGCTGGAAGAGTGGCAACATCATCTGCAAACAGAAAAAGCCGCGTTAACCTGGCAAGCACAACATGACTCTCTGACCGGTTTACCAAATCGGGCCACTTTTGAACGTGTTCTGTCAACCGTCATGGGCGATAAATTTATGCGTGAAAGTGCAGCGATATTATTTATTGATGGTAACCGGCTGAAATATGTCAACGATGTCTATGGACATGCTGCCGGCGATCACGTGCTTGTCACTATCGCCGCCACCTTAAAACGAAGGGTAAGAAAAACAGATACCGTTGCCCGGCTTGGCGGGGATGAATTTGCTATCCTGTTGCCTTCCGCCAATCTAGAAGATGCAGAACGCGTTGCCAAAAATATCATCCATGCTATGGATACCCCGATCCTCCTTCCTAACGGACAACATCTACGTATCACACTCAGCATCGGCATTGCATTATCCAACGGTGAACTAACGGCAGAACAACTACTCTCTGAAGCCGATGCAGCGATGTATCACATAAAACAACGGGGCGGGGGCTGGTATTCCGCTGATACAACAAAACTCAACTGTCTATCAAGGAACCCTCTATGAGCAGAAATCGTTATTGTGTATTTATCTTTGCGTTTATTGGCACACTTTTTCTCAGCGCCTGCCAGAATAAAGGGGCGTTGACAGCCGCACAAATCGCCGCACTTAAACAACAGGGATTTCAACAAACCGATGAAGGCTGGTTATTTGGTATATCAGAAAAGGTGTTGTTTGGTAATAACCAATTTCATTTACGATCAGAAGGTGAAACAAAATTAAAACAACTCGCCAGTATTTTATCCAAAGTGGGTATCCACCACGCACGCCTTGATGGCCACACTGACAATTACGGAGAAGTGAGTTACAACAATCAATTATCATTGAAACGCGCTAACACCGTTGCAGATGCACTGACACAGGGAGGTATGCAGCGTACTAATCTGACCGCCCGTGGATTAGGGCCAAGCCAACCTATCGCCGATAACCGAAGTGCAAAAGGTCGGGCAGAAAATCGTCGGGTTGCCATTGTGATAACGACACCGCAATAGCGCTATACCATGAGCGATAATATGGGTTTTAAAACAGCCCTGTTTATTACGGGCAACTTGATAATATATTGATATAAATCAAATAATAATTTAGCCACGGATGGCCACAATATTTTTTTATCTTGATCATCCTCAGCAATTATAACCCCCCCCCCCCCCCCCCCCCCATTTTGCCATATAGTCATATAGTTATTTCCCGTCTTTAAATTCTTCCTGTAACATAGCCGAAGTTGTTTTCGCAAAAAAAAGAGCCTCTTTTTTTTGTAATCAATAAGTTAATAAAATTTTGCATGGTTTGGATAACAAGCCTACTGTTAAGTAACAGGCTTTATCAAGAAAGGAGATATGATGGGGCTGGATCTGAAATCATACCGATCCCTGTATCGGATATTTGTGATGTTATTCATCACCATCACTGCCAGCACTGGCTTTATATTTTGGAGATTATTTTCCAATTATCAGGATAATATCCAACCAGATGTAGAATCTGCATGTGTATTTATTTTATTGTCTCTGCTTACGTTCATATCAGCGGTATTTTTTTATAAACATACCAAAACCATTACTATCCCAGAATATCGTTTGAAAAAAGCGATTAAAAATCAGCAATTCATCCCCTATATACAGCCCATTATTTGTAGTAAAAACAATGAAATCATTGGATGTGAAATCCTTGTTCGCTGGCAACACCCAATTCATGGCTTATTGACGCCAAATAAATTTATCGCACAAATTGAAAAATCAGATTTTATTATTCCCTTAACGCATAACCTAATCACCCAAGTGAGAGACTATTTTTCGCCTATTGCTCATCAATTACCGACAAATTTCCATTTTAACTTCAATATTAGTGCAAGACATTATAAAGATATTAGGTTAATTGATGATTGTCATTATTTTCTGACATCATTTCCAGCAGATTCCATCAAACTGATTTTGGAAATTACCGAACGAGAATTATTGAAACTCGATAATCATACTATTAGTTTATTCAATAAGCTGAATGAATTAGGTGTATTAATTGCACTGGACGACTTTGGCACAGGTTTTTCTAATTACAATTATTTACAAAAACTTAATGTTAACTTAGTGAAAATAGGACATAACTTTATTAGCAAAATGAATACCGATATGATTTCAAAAAATATTGTGGAAAATATCATTGACCTTGCCCAGCGATTGCATCTGGAAATTGTGGCAGAAGGAATTGAAAACCAAGAACAGGTTAATCAGTTAACGAACTATTCTGTCGATTATTTACAGGGATATTACTTTGACCGTCCGATGCCGTTGGAAGAGTTTGTCAAAAAATGGTTATGACAAGAATTCTCCCTGCAAAAACGCTTTACGGGGCCTTTAGCTTTGACCATTTCTGTTCCATATGCTGTCCAATGGTAGCCGCTGAGGTTCTTTGGGAGCTTTTTGTAATGACGTATTCGCCTTAATCAAAAAAGGAGAGATTAATTTCGGATGAATGGCAAGAGATAACGCATCATATTGAAAATAAACTCCCTCTTTATTCTCGACCAATTGCCCTACAAGGATATTACTTCCATCAGAAACTAAAAAGACGGATTGAGTACAGCCATGTACCTGTCCGTCACGGATCTTATTATGTATCAATTCAAGAGATCGGTATTTAAAGTCTATTTTACCATTAAACCGCCATCAACGGGTAAACAACAACCTGTAATGAATTCCGCTCTGTTACTCGATAACCACACAATAGCATTCGCTACTTCTTCCACTTCCCCAATCCGTCCAATTGGGTGGGCGTCACCATAAGCATCTAAATTATCACCAAACACACTGACTGACATATCTGTCCTGATTAATCCTGGACACACGGCATTAACCCGAATATTTAACTTTGCCACCTCTAAAGCTGCGGACTTTGTCAATCCAACCACCGCATGTTTACTGGCAGTATAGGCACACCCTCCTGCATAATTCGCTTTTAAACCTGAAACTGATGCGACATTTACTATTGCTCCGCCTGATTGCTCCATTAACGGTATTTCATACTTCATACATTGATACACGCCCGTTACATTCGTCGCAATGACCTCATCCCATACTTCATCTGGATATTCGGTTATTTTAGTAAATGAAGCACCGAACATTCCGGCATTATTAACAGCAATGTCCAAACGGCCATAATGCTCTTTAATATATGAGAAGAGCCGCTTAATGTCTGACTGTTTGCTCATATCGGCAGAATAGAACGCACAATTAGCATTGTGTGGCATTTGTGCTATTGCTTTACTACCTTTATCAACATTTCTCCCTACCAAAAGAACTCTTGCATCCATTTTCGCAAATTCAATAGCAGTAGCCAGCCCTATTCCGGCTGTTCCTCCAGTGATCAATACCACTTTATTTTCAAATGAATTCATGACATATATCCCCTTATTAAATCAATAAATAGTTAACCTCTCCTTATTCCTTAAAATTACCGCACACCATAACTGTAATCAGAGTGAATTTCCCCCATAATAAAACTTTCATCTGATCTTATCTTACAGTGAACATTTTGAATTTTATGCCTAACGATTTATATTTTATATGTTAAAAATCATCAGAGCCAAAATGCATTTAATTCATGAAAATATACCAATCCAACTTCAGGATGCGTGTTATATTTCTCCGCTCAACGGGAAAATATAAGGCTTTGCGTCGGCCCACTTGTGTTCGATGGGATTCAAATACGAGCAGTTGCCGCATGCTTCGGGTGTCGCTCTGCTCAAAAAAACCCAGACAACGATGGCTGGGTTTTTGAATAGTTTCTTTAGCTTATTGTTTACAGAACACTTATTGTTTACAGAACACTTTTCGCCTGCTGAACAATATCAATCAGCGGTTGTGGCCAAATACCAAGGATCAACACCAGTAATGCACTGAGCAACACCACAATCCCACCAGAGGTAAACGCCCAATTGCGTGGTGTATCACGGTTCAGTGTTTTCGGGGCCGGCAGGTACAAGCTCACCATCACGCGTAGATAGTAGTAAAGGCCGATGGCACTACCCACGACAACGGCACCAGTCAGCCACCACAAGCTTGCTTCAACACCTGTCGCGATGACATAGAATTTGCCAATGAAGCCAAATGTTAATGGTATTCCCGCCAACGACAACATCATGACTGTCATTACCGCTGACAGGATCGGTTTATGCCAGAACAGGCCACGATATGAGAACAGTGAATCCGCATCTGGCCCTCTGTATGGGCTGGACATCAAGCTGACCACACCAAATGCCCCGATACTGGCGAGCAAATAACCGACCAGATAAATACCTGCTGTCTCTTCTGCCAACGTATGATCTTTGATGGCAACCAATACCACCAGCAAATATCCCAAATGAGCAATGGATGAGTAACCCAGCAGTCGTTTGATATTGCTTTGTGTTAATGCCAACAAGTTACCAAACAGGATAGATGCGATAGCAATCACCGTGAGCAGAATACGTAAGGTTGTGCTTTCAGCCACTGGTGCTTCAATGAATAAGCGCATGATCACGGCGAAAATCGCAACCTTACTTGCCGTTGCCAGAAAGGTCGATACCGGTGCCGGTGCACCTTGATAAACATCCGGTGTCCACAGTTGGAAAGGCACCAGGGAAAGTTTAAAGCCCAGTCCGACAATCATCATCCCTAAACCAGCCAGCACTAACGGTTCATGCAGTTTGCTATCGCTCAAACTCTTGCCGAGTGATGCGAAAGATAAATCACCGGATTCGGCATACAGCAATGCAATACCAAACAGCAGGAATGAAGATGCGGCCGCAGACAGCAACATATATTTGATGCCTGCTTCCAACGAACGTTTCTGGCGATATGCATAACCCACTAAACCAAACAGCGGCAGGGTGATCAATTCAATTCCGATAAACAGTGATGCCATGTGGTTGGCCGAAGAGAGCAGAATTCCCCCAGCCGCCGCGATCAACACTAACAGATAAAATTCTTCTTTATTATCGGGATAATTTTCCAACCATGAGTAGGCAAATGTCGTTGTTGCAAGGCTCGCAATCAGCACAAGAGCAGTATAGAACATTGCAAAACGATCTACATGAATCAATGGCGTGACATCCATTGGCTCTTGTTGTCCCACAAAATAGAGAGAGAACAGAGCCAGGTTTAGACCCATTACCGTCAGGGTAACATTGGTGAAATGATCGCGTCGCCACGCAATGGACAACATCACAACCACCACCGTCAATCCGACGATCAATAGCGGCAACAGTGCGATCAATTGTTCAGGAGTTATTGTCATGGCGAATTACGGCCTTGTAGTTAAAAGTGAAGCTGAATACCCATTCTGGATGTGACTCATTGCTGCGGCTGAGGTATCAAGGATTGGCTGCGGGTAAACACCCAAAATCACCAGCAAGACGACCAACAACAGCAGAATGGAAATTTCACGTACATCCATTCTCTGTAAAGGTTTATCCGTTTTTGGCGTACCGTAATAAGCCTTCTGCATCAAGTACAGTGCATAAACGGAAGCAAAAACCAAACCGAACACGGATACCGTAGTAATCAGGGTAAATTTACTGAAGCTGCCAAACAGGATCATAAATTCCCCGACAAAGTTACCGGTTCCTGGCATACCCAATGTGGCTACCGCAAAAAACAGGGATATCGCAGGCAAGAGTTGAATTCTTCCCCATAATCCGCCCATTTGGCGCATGTCTCGGGTATGCAGACGTTCATAGAGCTGACCACACAGAATGAACAGCCCTGCGGCTGACAGGCCATGTGCAATCATCTGGATCACCGCGCCCTGATAAGCCAATTGGCTACCTGTGTAAATGGCGATAAGCACAAAGCCCATGTGAGAAACACTGGTATAGGCAATCAAGCGCTTGATATCAGTCTGGCTGAATGCCATCCACGCACCGTAGAAAATACCAATGACGCCCAGCCACATGGCAATCGGCGCAAATTCCGCAGAAGCTTGCGGGAACAGAGGCAAACTGAAACGTAACAAACCATAAGCCGCTGTTTTCAGCAAAATCCCTGCAAGGTCAACTGAACCGGCTGTTGGGGCCTGACTATGGGCATCTGGCAACCAACCGTGTAAAGGAACAACCGGCATTTTCACCGCAAATGCAATGAAGAAACCCAGCATTAGCAAGTATTGAACGGTGTTTGACATCGGCGTATCCAACAGTTTTTCATAGTTGAATGACCATTCGCCGGTTGCATCATGGTGAATAAAAGCCAGTGCCAGAATCGAAATCAACATCACCAAACCGCTAGCCTGGGTATAGATGAAGAATTTCGTTGCCGCAGTGATACGGGTTTTACCTTCTGAGCCTCTGTGTCCCCACAGGGCAATCAGAAAGTACATCGGTACTAGCATCACTTCCCAGAAGAAGAAGAACAGGAACAGGTCGATGGCAAGGAAAACTCCCATCACGCCCCCCAGTATCCACAACAGGTTCAGGTGAAAGAAGCCCTGATATGGCTGGTTTTCATTCCACGAACAGAGGATCGCCATCAAACCCAGTAATGCAGTCAATACCACCATCAGCAAGGATAAACCATCCAGTGCCAGATGAATGCTAATGCCAAAACGTGGGATCCACGGAAGCAGGAATTCTGATTGCCACTGTGGTATGCCCTGTGGGTTGGTAAGTGTATAACCACCCTGTAACCACAGGTACAGGGAGAGTAACAGCGTCAGTCCCATCGCCAGAAGCGCTATCCAACGCGGCATACGAGTGCCGAAGCGCTCGGCCTGCCAACACAACAGGCCTCCGATGAAAGGCAGAAGAATTAGCCAAGGTAGTAGCATGGCGCAATGTGTCCCTTAATTAAACCAAAAGCAGCAGAGCTAAAACCAGCACTGCACCCAACCCCATAGAGGTAGCGTACCAACGGACTTGTCCGTTCTCACTCCAACGAAGCCCTTTATTGCCCCAACGTGACAATATGGCTGGAATGTTCATCAGTGAGTTCAAAGGATCACTTTGCAACAAACGGGTGATGCCCTTGAATGGTTTTACAAATACCCAGTCATACAGCGCATCAAATCCCCAGGCATGGAACCACCATGTGGAGAAGAAACGCCCCGCTGCACTGTTCGCTGTGGCATTGACCACACCACGTTTGCCCAGATACAACGCTGCCGCCAGCAAGATACCGACAACGGCAACCACACCAGAAACGATTTCCAGTGTCATTTTGCCATCATGCCCTGCCGCACTGTTTTCTGACAGAACACTCTCAGGCAGGACACCCGCCAGCGGTGGTACAATCAGTGCGCCCACAAACGTTGACAACACCAGCAATACTGACAATGGCAAGGTATGAGTAATGCCCTTGACTGGATGAGCATGGGTATTTTCTTTACCGTGGAACACGATAAAGATCATGCGGAAGGTATACAGTGATGTCATCAATGCCCCAATCAGCCCCGCCAGCATCAGGTTCATATGACCATTTGCCAACGCACCCCACAGGATTTCATCCTTACTATAAAAACCGGCTGTCAGTAATGGCAGTGCCGACAACGCAGAGCCACCCACCAGGAAGCAGAGATAAACAAATGGGATACGCTTACTCAGCCCTCCCATCTTGAAGATGTTTTGCTCATGGTGGCAGGCCAGGATCACCGAGCCAGAAGCCAGGAACAGTAATGCTTTGAAGAATGCATGGGTCATGAGGTGAAAAATTGCGGCATCCCACGCCTGTACGCCCAATGCCAGAAACATGTAGCCAATCTGGCTCATGGTGGAGTAAGCCAGTACGCGTTTGATATCTGTCTGTACCAGTGCCGCGAAACCGGCCAGCAGCAAAGTGATCGCACCAATAATACCGACCAAATGTAAGATATCAGGCGCCATCAAGAACAATGCATGGCTACGGGCAATCAGATAAACCCCAGCGGTCACCATCGTCGCGGCGTGGATCAGCGCAGAAACGGGTGTCGGACCGGCCATCGCATCAGCCAGCCATGTTTGCAATGGCAACTGCGCGGATTTACCGACAGCCCCCCCCAGAATCATCAAGGTTGCCCAGGTGATCGCGCCAGAACCTGCTTCAATATATTGTGGTGCCAATACCGCCAATTCGCGGAAACTCAGCGTACCAAGCTGGTCGTAAAGGATAAACATACCAATGGCAAGGAATACGTCACCAACACGGGTCACAATGAAGGCCTTCATTGCCGCCGCGCCATTGGCCGGGGTTTTGTAGTAGAAACCGATCAACAGGTAACTGCACAGGCCGACGCCTTCCCAACCGAGATACATCAACAGCATGTTATCTGCCAGTACCAATACCACCATACTAGCGATAAACAGGTTGGTATAGGCGAAGAAACGGGAGTATCCCTCTTCACCACGCATGTACCAAGACGCGTAGATGTGGATCAGAAAACCCACGCCAGTCACCACACTGAGCATCGTCAGTGACAGACCATCCAGCACCAGATTAACCGGAATGCTGAAATTATCCACTGCCATCCAGTTCCACAACGTTTGGCTGTAAACCCGCCCCCCTGCCCCATCCTGTGCAAGAAAATCAAGTGCTACCCAGAATGTGACTAATGCTGCCAGCCCAACAGAACCTATCCCGATGGTGGCTGACATATTTTCAGACCAGCGGCCACGGGAAAATGCCAATAGCAAAAATCCCAGCAGTGGCAGCAGAATGGTTAAATAGAGTAAGTTCATCCGCGCATCTCACTGACTGTATCAATATTCAGGTTTTGGCGACGACGGTGCAGCTGTAGTAACAGTGCCAACCCGATACTCGCCTCGGCGGCTGCCAGAGTAATGGCCAGAATGTACATCACCTGACCATCAGGCTGGAGCCAATAGCTGCCAGCAACGACAAACGCCAGTGCTGAAGCATTGATCATGATTTCCAACCCGATCAGCATAAATAACAGATTGCGGCGGATAATCAGGCAGGTGAAGCCTAATATGAACAGAATAGCCGCCAGAATGAGTCCATGGTGTAACGCTATCATTATTGTTGGTCCTCCGTACGAGTGCTGATCACTTCCCCTTGCCGATTTTCACGGCCGATGTGGTAAGCCACTACCAACCCTGCCAACAACAGCAAAGAGGCCAGCTCGACCGCCAGTACATAAGGGCCAAACAGGCTAATGCCCACTTCTTTGGCACTGACCACTTCACCACTGATTTCAGCGGATGGCAGTGTACTGATGGCATAAACCAGCACAATCAACAGCACAACAGACAGGATTGACGGGCCAATCCAGGCTCTGGGTTGTAACCAGCGCCGTTCCTGCTCGACAACTGATTTGCCTAAATTCAGCATCATCACGACGAAGACGAACAACACCATAATAGCGCCCGCGTAAACGATGATCTCCAAAGCACCCGCAAAATAGGCACCCATTGAAAAAAACACAACGGACAATGCCAACAAGGAAATAATCAAATACAGCAGTGCATGCACTGGATTCGTATGGGTTATCACCCTGAGTGTTGCCAGAATAGCAACCAGCCCTGCGACATAAAATGTAAATTCCATGAATATCGTTCCTTACGGCAACAGGCTTTTAACGTCGATAGGCTTGGCCTCATTGTCGGCTTCACCTTTATCTTTGCCGTCAATCGCCATACCTGTCTTACGGTAAAAGTTATAGTCAGGATATTTACCCGGCCCTGAAATCAGCAGATCTTCTTTCTCATACACCAGATCCTGACGCTTGAATTCACCCAGTTCAAAATCCGGTGTCAACTGAATAGCGGTAGTTGGGCACGCTTCTTCACACAGGCCACAGAAAATGCAACGCGAAAAGTTAATGCGGAAAAATTCAGGATACCAGCGCCCATCTTTATGCTCGGCTTTTTGCAGTGAGATACATCCTACCGGACATACCGCTGCACACAAGTTACACGCAACACAACGCTCTTCACCGTCAGGATCACGCGTCAGGACGATGCGTCCACGGTAACGGGGCGGCAGATAAACCGGCTCTTCCGGATACATTTTTGTTTCGCGTTTATGGAAGGCATGAAGCCCTATCATCCAAATACTGCGTACTTGGGTGGCGAAACCGACCACTAATTCTTTCAATGTCATGGTTCAATCGCCCCCTTTATTGAGCGTTGTATAAAATAACTGCGGCTGTCGCTAGCATATTCAGTAACGTTAACGGCAGACAAACCTTCCAGCCAAACGACATCACCTGATCATAACGAGGACGCGGCAAAGCAGCGCGGATCAAGATGAACATCATCATGAAAAATGCTGTTTTCAGCGCAAACCAGACGAACGGCGGCAAGAAAGGCCCATTCCAGCCACCAAAGAACAGCGTGACGATCAAAGCAGATACCGTCACAATCGCGATATATTCCCCGACAAAAAACAGACCGAATTTCATACCGGAATATTCAATGTGATAGCCGTCAGCCAGTTCTTGCTCTGCTTCCGGTTGGTCAAAGGGATGACGGTGGCATACCGCTACCCCCGCAATGGCAAAAGTCAGGAAGCCAAAGAATTGAGGAATAACATTCCACACATGTTGCTGTGAGTTGACGATATCCACCATGTTAAAGGAGCCGGCTTGTGCCACAACGCCCATCATGGACATACCGAGGAAAACTTCATAACTCAGTGTCTGTGCGGATGCCCGCATCGCACCCAGCAGGGCATATTTGTTGTTACTCGCCCAACCAGCAAATAGCACGGAATAAACCGCCAGACCTGCCAGCATCATAAAGAATAAGATGCCGATGTTCAGGTCTGCAACCATCCATGTCGGGCTTACCGGTACAATCACAAAGGCCAGAAGCATTGAGCAGAATGCAATGACAGGAGCCAAGGTGAAAATGGCTCTGTCAGAAAAGCGGGGTGCCCAGTCTTCTTTAAAGAACATTTTGATCATGTCTGCAACAAGCTGCAATGAACCGCCCCAACCGACTCGGTTTGGCCCATAACGGTTTTGAAACAGGCCAAGGATACGGCGTTCAAAGAAACTCATGAATGCCCCGCAGATAACCACGACCAGTAGAATGACAACCGCTTTCAGTACAGCAATCAGGATTTCAATGACCTCGGGAGTAAACCAGCTCATTATGCAACCTCCCGTAAATTATGGACTAATTTGCCTGCCAGGATCGGCGGTACACCCGACATTCCCAGAGGCAAGCCGATTTGCCCCTGGGCCAGATTACCACTCAAGCGCACGGCCAAACGCAGTTTCTGCCCTTCACAATCAAATGCCATTACTGCACCTTCTTTCACCTTCAAATGCTCCGCATCTTTATGATTGAACATCACATACGGCTCAGGCATACGCTCCTGTATTACATCAGAACGTTGGGACAGTTCTTCACTACCGAACAGATGGAAATAGGGCGCAACATGCCATTGATCTTTTTGCGCAGTGAATGCGGTCGGGATAGTGTCAAAATAGTTTAATCCACCATCAACCGTTTCAATTAAACGAACCCCCGGATCGCCAAAACGCAGCTTACCACCGACTTCCGCCTGAAATTTATTCCACGCTTGTGGTGAGTTCCAGCCGGGTGCCCATGCAAATGGGATTTGCTGGCGTGGTGCATATGGGCTGTTGTTCCCTTCCATTGAGAAAGCAAATGCGGTATCGATATCCTGGGGTTGGCGCTGCTCATGGACATTGACATCAGCCAACATTGCCGTACGGCCGCTGTAACGATGAGGTGAACGCGCCAGTTTTTGCCCACGAATACGGAATGTCGCATCGGGAGCCGCATTTATAATGCCTTTGAATTGCGGCATCACTTTGACACAAGCGGCTATCACATGATCAAGCTGTGTCCAGTCAGTTTGGCACTGTGTATAAGTGGTATACAGGGAATGCATCCAGCGCCAGCTTTCCAGCATAACGATAGATTTGTCATAAAATGCCGGTTCGTAAACCTGGAAATAGCGCTGGGCACGACCTTCCTGATTCACCAACGTACCGTCACTCTCTGCAAAACTGGAGGCTGACAGAATCAAATGCGCCTTATCCATGATGGCGGTGCGCTGATGATCCACGACAATCAGGTTTTTCAGGCTATCCAGTGCGCGATCTATCTTATCCGCCGGTGCATGACGATAGAGATCGTTTTCCATCACAATGGCGGTGTCTGAATCCCCTTTAGCAATACGCTGCAAAGCAACATCCAATGGCTGCGCTTCCATCATTGCCAGCCCCAGACTATTGGCATACGCGGCAACATAAGAAAGGCCGACATCTGCGCCTTTATCTTTCAACGCCCATGCAATATTAGCGGCAGCCTGAATCAAGGCATCGCTGCCTGAATTGCTACCACTGATAATCAATGGCTTTTTCGCATCACGTAATGCCTGTGCAATGATTGCCACTTTCGATTTCAGTTCACCCGGCAGGCCATCAACCGCAGGAGCGATATTGTTCAGGGCATGTGCCACGGCAAAGCCTAAGCGAGCCTGATCATCAACCGGTGCACGGTAACTCCATGCGGCAATATCATCCAGTCGGGTTTCATCAACACTGGTCAGGAAAAGAGAATACTTGGCATGTTGACCAATATTCATCACAGCCGCAATCTGCCAGTCTGCCACTTTCTGAGCAGCCGCCATTTCTCGCGCTTTGCCTTTCACTGCCTGACGCACAGATAACGCCATGCGGGCAGCCGTTTGGGTCAGGTCTTCCCCTAACACCAACACCGCATCATAATCTTCAATTTCACGCAGAGATGGCGTATAGACGCCCCCTTGCTGGAGAATTTCTAACATCGTATCAAGGCGATGTTGTTCTTCCGCTGAAATACCACTGTAGAAGTTTTCCGCACCAACCAATTCACGTAAGGCAAAGTTACTTTCAATACTGGCACGCGGTGAACCGATGCCAATGGCATTTTTCGCCTGACGCAAAATGTCTGCGCCTCCTTGCATGACTTGCTCGGCATTCAATGAAATCCATTGATCGCCACGCAATTGTTGTGGCTGGCGAGGACGGTCGTCGCGGTTGACATAGCCATAACCGAAACGCCCTCGGTCACACATAAAGTAGTGGTTGACAGTACCGTTATAACGGTTTTCTATCCGGCGCAGTTCACCATAACGTTCACCGGGGCTGGTGTTACAGCCAATACTGCACTGTTGGCAGATGCTTGGCGCAAACTGCATGTCCCATTTACGGTTGTAGCGTTCTGAATGTGTTTTGTCGGTAAATACCCCTGTTGGGCAAATTTCAACGAGGTTACCGGAAAATTCACTTTCCAGTGTGCCACTTTCAGGGCGACCAAAATAGACGTTGTCATGAGCACCATAAACGCCAAAATCCGTTCCATCCGCATAATCTTTGTAATAACGGACACAACGGTAACAGGCGATACAACGGTTCATTTCATGAGCAACAAATGGTCCCAATTCCTGATTTTTGTGAGTACGCTTGGTAAAACGGTATTTGCGGAATGAATGCCCCGTCATTACTGTCATATCCTGCAAATGACAGTTACCCCCTTCCTCACAAACTGGACAGTCGTGGGGATGGTTGGTCATTAACCATTCCACAACACTGGCACGGAACTGTTTAGCTTCATCATCATCAATGGAAATATACGTGCCATCTGATGCGGGTGTCATACAAGACATCACCAGACGACCACGCGTATCTTCCGCATTTTGATATTGCTTCACCGCACACTGGCGGCAAGCGCCAACGCTTCCCAGCGCTGGATGCCAGCAAAAATAAGGTATATCAAGCCCCAATGAGAGGCAGGCTTGTAACAGGTTATCAGCCCCGTTTACATCATATTCTTTGCCGTCTACATGTATCGTAGCCATAGTCAGCATGCTTCCCAATGGCCTGCCGCAGCAGGCGTTAATCAAAAATTAGCGCTGTCTGTTACCAACGCTGGTTGAGCAGGTTTGGTTGAATACCCGCAATCAGGTTGGTATTGCCGTAATCTTTGGTGACAATTCCTGCTTCAAACTCTTCACGGAAATATTTAATAGCACTCTGCAAAGGTTCCACAGCACCTGGCGCATGGGCACAAAACGTTTTGCCCGGCCCAAGAAAACGACAGAGTTGTTCTAATGTTTCAATATCACCTGGCTGGCCTTTGCCACTCTCAATAGCCCGGAGGATTTTGACACTCCACGGCAAGCCATCACGGCATGGTGTGCACCAGCCACAAGATTCACGAGAGAAGAATTCTTCAAGATTGCGGGTCAGGGAAACCATATTGATCTCATGATCCACTGCCATTGCCAGCGCGGTTCCCAAACGACTACCCGCTTTGGCGATGTGCTCAAAATCCATTGGCAAATCCAAATGGTCTGCGGTCAGGAAATCGGTTCCTGCCCCTCCGGGTTGCCAGGCCTTGAATTGCAGGCCATCACGCATTCCTCCCGCGTAATCTTCAAGAATTTCACGGGCGGTTGTGCCAAAAGGGAGTTCCCAAAGACCCGGATTTTTGACCCGACCAGAAAAGCCCATCAGTTTAGTACCGGCATCTTTACTTTTGCCGGCACTCAGACCGATATACCACTCTTTTCCATGCTCAAGAATTGCAGGAACGTTACACAAGGTTTCGACGTTGTTGACGCACGTAGGTTTGCCCCATACGCCCGCTGTCGCAGGAAATGGGGGTTTTGAACGTGGGTTTGCCCGGCGCCCTTCAAGGGAGTTAATCAGGGCGGTTTCTTCACCACAGATATAACGTCCCGCACCCGTATGAACAAACAGTTCAAAATCAAAACCACTGCCCAAAATGTTTTTGCCAAGCAATCCGGCCGCTTTCGCTTCCTCTATGGCTTTGCGTAAATGGACAGCGGCTTCGACATACTCACCACGCAGGAAGATGTAACCGCGATAGGCTTTCAATGCAAAAGCACTGATTAACATGCCTTCCACCAACAGATGAGGCAGTTGCTCCATCAATAGGCGGTCTTTATAAGTACCCGGCTCCATCTCATCCGCATTACACAACAAATAGCGGATATTCATGCTTTCGTCTTTTGGCATCAGGCTCCATTTCAAGCCTGTCGAGAAGCCCGCACCACCACGACCTTTTAAGCCAGCATCTTTAACCAGTGCGGTAATTTCATCAGGAGCCATGCCCTTCAGTGCTTTTTCGGCTCCTTTATAACCATTTTGGCTCCGGTATTCATCCAGCCAGACAGGGTGTTGGTCATCACGCAACCGCCATGTCAGGGGATGAGTTTCCGCTGTGCGGATAATTTCTTTCACTCCTGAATGCGTTGTCATGGATATTGCTCCAGTAATTTTTCAATTTCTTCGGGTTTCACGTAACTGTGGGTGTCCTCATCAATCATCATCGTAGGTCCCTTGTCACAGTTACCCAAGCAGCAGGTTGGCAACAGTGTGAAACGCCCATCGGCCGTGGTTTGCCCCGGACGAATGTCCAGACACGCTTCTATCGCTGCCTGAACACCCTGGTAACCCGTGATGTGACATACGACACTGTCACAATACCGGATAATGTGGCGTCCCACTGGCTGCCGGTAAATCTGGCTGTAAAACGTCGCCACCCCTTCCACGTCACTGGCCGGAATACCCAGTACCCCAGCAATGGCATAAATGGCACCATCCGGCACCCAACCACGCTGCTTTTGTACAATTTTCAGTGCTTCGATTGACGCAGCACGCGGATCTTCGTAGTGGTGTTTTTCCTGCTCAATGGCATTACGTTCGTCAGCACTCAATACAAACTCATCCGGTGTCTGAGCGTCCGTTACGTTAACCACATCAAGGCGTGCTTGCTTGTTTGCGTTAAATTCACTTTGCATCGTTAGCGATCCACATCAGACATAACAAAATCGATACTGCCCAGATAGACGATAAGGTCAGAAACCAGACTACCGCGGATCACCGAGGGAATTTGCTGCAAGTGAGCAAAACTGGGTGTACGGATACGGGTACGGTAGCTCATGGTGCTACCATCGCTGGTCAAGTAATAACTGTTGATACCCTTAGTCGCTTCGATCATCTGGAATGATTCATTGGCGGGCATGACCGGACCCCATGACACTTGCAGGAAGTGATTAATCATGGTTTCTATGTGCTGCAAAGTCCGTTCTCTCGGTGGCGGCGTGGTCAGTGGGTGATCAGCCTTGAATGGTCCTTCCGGCATATTTTTCAGGCACTGCTCAAGGATGCGCAGACTCTGACGAATTTCTTCTACTTTCAGCATTACCCGATCATAGCAATCACCGTTGTAGCCTGTCGGTACTTCAAAATCGAAATTTTCATAACCGGAATAAGGACGCCATTTACGTACGTCAAAACTAATACCCGTGGCCCGCAGCCCCGCACCAGTCACCCCCCAGTCCAAAGCCTGTTTGGCATTGTAGGACGCAACCCCAACAGAACGCCCTTTCAGGACACTGTTTTTCAACGCGGCCTTGACATAAGAATTCAGACGTTTCGGTAGCCAGTCCAGCAATTCACGCAAGAGCTTATCCCAACCGCGTGGCAAGTCATGGGCAACACCTCCAATACGGAACCATGCCGGATGCATACGGAACCCGGTAATCGCCTCGACGACATCGTAAACTTTCTGCCGGTCAGTAAAGGCAAAGAAGACGGGCGTCATCGCCCCAACGTCCTGAATAAATGTACTGATATAAAGCAGATGGCTATTAATGCGGAACAGCTCGGACAACATGACCCGAATGGTTTTCACCCGATCGGGGACTTCAATACCGGCCAGCTTTTCAACCGCCAGTACATAAGGCATTTCGTTAACACATCCCCCCAAATATTCGATACGATCGGTATAAGGGATATAGCTGTGCCATGACTGACGTTCCCCCATCTTTTCGGCACCACGATGGTGATAGCCGATATCAGGAACACAATCGACAATTTCTTCGCCATCCAGTTGCAGAATAATGCGGAATGCACCATGAGCTGAAGGATGGTTTGGGCCAAGGTTAAGGAACATGAAATCTTCATTATCCGTGCCCCGCTTCATGCCCCACTCTTCGGGTTTGAAAGTCAGCGCTTCCATTTCCAGATCTTCTTTCTGCTTAGTCAGGACGAAAGGATCAAATTCCGTGGCTCGCGCAGAATACTCCTTGCGCAACGGATGGCCTTCCCATGTCGGCGGCATCAAGATACGACGCAAATTGGGATGGCCGTTAAATGTGATGCCAAACATTTCCCACGTTTCACGTTCATACCAATTGGCATTTGGGAAAATTGACGTGACAGTAGGGATATTCAGGTCTTGTTCAGCGAGCGCGACTTTCAGCATGATGTCACGGTTACGCTCAATGGAAAGGAGGTGATAAAACACCGAAAAGTCAGCCGCTGGCAAGCCTTCTCGGTGAGAGCGCTGACGCTCATCGACGCCATGCAAGTCAAACAGCATGACATAGGGTTTGGGCAATTGTTTCAGGAACGTTATTACCTTCAGGAACGGTTCCCGCTTGACCCAAACAACGGGCATACCAGTACGGGTCGGCTGGATGGTAAAGGCATCCGGGCCAAATTGACGATGAAGCTCGCCGACAACAGGATCATCAAGATGATCTCGTGTTGCCCAGGCAGGCCGGGCGCTTTCTTGCGCTATCTGATCTGTCATCATTCTTCACCACAACGCTTGATCAGGGTTTTTGTGATCGCAACACATTGCTCTGGTTACGCTATATGGCTAAAAGCCTTAAATTTCGTCTGGAGTCCGCAGGTTTTTCACTGCAATACGTTCACCGCGTTTTCTTTCTCTTTCTGATTGCATATTGGCACGGTAAACTCCCTGATCGCCAACTACCCATGACAGTGGGCGTCGTTCTTTACCTATGGACTCCTGCAACAGCAGCAGTGCCTGCATATAGGCTTCTGGGCGAGGAGGGCAGCCAGGAATATAAACATCGACAGGGATAAACTTATCAACCCCCTGCACTACGGAATAAATATCGTACATACCACCGGAGTTTGCACAGGCTCCCATTGAAATGACCCATTTCGGCTCCAGCAATTGGTCGTACAGGCGTTGAATGACAGGTGCCATTTTGACGAAACAGGTTCCGGAAATCACCATGAAATCAGCCTGACGGGGAGATGCTCGCAAAACTTCTGCACCAAAACGTGCAACATCGTGAACAGCGGTAAATGACGTCACCATTTCCACGTAGCAGCAAGAAAGCCCGAAGTTATAGGGCCACAGGGAATTTTTCCTCCCCCAATTCACCATATTATGCAGAGCATGTTCCAGTTTCCCCATATAGACACTTCGGTGAACATGCTGCTCTAAGGGATCGCTGACAGTTTCCTGTTTTTGCAGGGGATAACGGTCATTCTCACCGTTAGGATCTATGCGGGTGAGCGTATAATCCATCTTTATGCCTCGCTATTACTGCATGTGACTGTTGTTGGTATGGTTGCCAGTCGTGTTGATATAAGTATCAGCACTCGGTTTATTGACCTGACGTTTTGAACGTGCTGGTGTCCAATCTAACGCCCCAATGCGCGCCAGATAAACCAAACCTGCCAATAACACCAAAATGAAAATGCTTGCTTCGGCAAAGCCTAGCCAACCGCTCTCTTTGATTGAGACGGCCCATGCATACAGGTAAAGGACTTCAATGTCGAAGATAACAAAGAACATGGCAACCAGATAAAACTTCGCCGACAGACGCAAACGTGCACTGCCGACAGAATCGATACCTGATTCATAAGGTACGTGTTTTGCTCTGGCTTTCGCCCTGCCCCCCATGAAGTACCCACCCAATAACATGAATGCGCACAAACCAAGAGCACCTATTAGAAAAACCGCGAATGCCCAGTGATGGGCCAAAATTCCAGTGGATGTCGACATACTCGTTGCTTACTCATCAAAAGTGGTGTCAAAGTGTCTGCTCTTTTTGCCGGCAGTGTTGCACCACATCGATTCATGGGAAGGGATAACAACCAAATCTGAAACAATGCTAATCAATCTATCTTCTAGCTTGAGTCGTCTTGGTTTTTATTCCTCTCAACAAAATTTGCCATAACGGCAAAAGCACCTGCATTTTTATTTACAAACCACAAACCATTAATTAACGGATTGTGCTGGTATACCGCTAAAACGTGTCAGTCGTACAAAAAAAACATCTTACCGACATAACTAGTCTAACCGATAACTCGACTTTACTACATCATTATCGCAGGAAAAACCTGTCTTTCCACTGCGCTAATTGGGGTATTTTTATGATCAAGTGCACAATTTCATTGAAAAATATTCAACACTTGAATGTAATTTATTCAATTCTTAATAAATCGTTTCTAAAAAGAACGATTAAAGTGCGATAAGCGAACCATTCCTGAAAATGGCTTTATTTTATCAAGTTAGGAAAATGAAATTTGTTAACACAGCAACATTCTCTTAACTAAAATTAGAAAGGTATAGGAAAATTAGTAGGGTATATTTCTTGTTAGAAATATCAGAAATGGAAATGGAAACTTGGGAGGATTATTAATAAGTCATTAGCAACAGGCTAATACTTCCATAAATAAAATGGAAATATTAGCCTATAAAACACATAATACTTATTCGTCTATATTTTCAACGGAATTGTCATCAACTGATTCAGTTGATTTAATGGGTTCAATAACGTCGATAGATTCATCCATTTCGGCGGATTCATCGGATTCAACAGTTGTTACAGTATAAGGTGTTTTCTTATTTTCTATCGCATCAAAAACAGTCAGAACAGATTCGTTCTGTTCGTTACTATTACGATATAAGAAGAATTGGATTTCCGGCAGACGTGGTAATCCTTCAATTTCACCTAAAATTCTCAGGTCCGCATTCTGCATTTCCAGAGGGCGGGCGGTAATACCGACTTCCGCATTCACAGCCGCACGCACAGCGGACAAGGAAGCAGCTTCATACGCAATACGCCATGAAATGCCGGCCATATCCAGCGTTTCCTGAGCGATCTGGCGGAAAGGATTAGTTTCATCCATCACAACCAACGGGACAGATTCGTTTGTCTGCAATTGGAAATCTGGTGCACAGTGCCATAAGACAGGCGAAGAACGTAAGAGTGTTTTAGGATGGTGGTTGATTTTTGCTGTGGTTACTGCCAAATCAATCTCATGGTTATCCAACATGCTTTCGATAAACTGAGCGCGCTTAATGCGCACATCAACAGCCACACGTGGATAGACAGAGGCAATACGGTTCAATAAGAAAGGAAGCAGTGTATCAACAGCGTCATCTGATACACCTATTCTCAATTCACCGTCTGCATCATTGTAGGTTAATGATGCGGTTGCATCGTCATTGGCTCGCAGAATTTGGCGTGCGTAACCAAGAAGTTGAAGACCATGTTCGGTCAGAAGCTTATTACGGCCGTGACGAGCAAACAACTCTCTCCCCACGAGGTGTTCCAACCGCTGCATTTGCTGACTCACAGCTGACTGCGTTCTAGAAACAGCTGCCGCTGCTGCTGCAAAAGTATTTAAGTCAGCAACAGCAACAAAAGTTCTTAGCAGATCGAGATCGAGGTTTATTATCTGACGATTTGCATTTATCATTGTTTATTCATCACTTTTTTTTGATTTTAATTACTAACTAACCTGGTGTTTTTACTTCAGCAGTATCAAATAAAATAATACCGATTGTGACATTACTCTACTCTATTAAATAGGGCAAAGGTTTACTGCATTTTTTTACTATTTAAATCATCATGGGTTTTATTTTCTCCTTTCTTAACAAAATTTATGCAATCCCAAAATAAGTCTGAGATAAAACCCTATTTACATCACATAATCACGAATTTCCAGTACAAATATCCTTTTTCTGACTTGCTTCAAAGAATAACTTAATCTGAATCAGGAACACTTAACATTATCAGATAGTATTAGCATTTTTAATAAATTAACATTTTCACTGAATAGGCCCAGAAATGTTATGGGTAAAAACTCAAAAAATTTATCAAAGTATCTGATGATAAAAACTTAAATTAACTTCAAGTCGATAACGATAAATTATAAGAATACATTATACAAATCTTCTTACTTTTATTGACAATTTGGTGTTCCTGAAAAAAACGGCACATGTTCCCAGAAGCCCCGTCAAAATGCCATCTCCTGCCAACTAAAAACTCGCCATTATGCAAATTTTAATTCCAATTTAACACATATGATTGAAATAAAACACCAATAAAAGACAATAATTCAGAGAGCAAACTGATTCATTTATTCTTAAAACAACCATTTTAACCAAAGATATCAGAGCCTCTTCAAAATACAGACTGAGAAGAGTACATTGATCATCACACTTTTTATGCCGGGTTAATATCCATTTCGCCAAAGAGGTCGAGGCACCCTATGTTTTCCATTAATAAATCCAGTAAATTAGATAATGTCTGCTATGACATTCGAGGGAATACCCTTAAAGAAGCTAAACGACTCGAAGAAGAAGGTAATAAGGTACTGAAACTAAACATTGGTAATCCGGCACCATTCGGATTTGAAGCGCCTGATGAAATTTTAGTTGATGTTATCCGTAATCTGCCAACAGCCCAGGGTTACTCTGATTCAAAAGGGTTGTATTCAGCGCGTAAAGCCATCATGCAGCATTATCAAGCCAGAAATATGCTGGATGTTACCGTTGAAGATATCTTTATCGGTAATGGTGTTTCTGAACTTATCGTTCAATCCATGCAGGCCCTGCTGAATACCGGCGACGAAATGTTGGTTCCTGCGCCTGACTACCCTCTCTGGACTGCGGCAGTATCACTTTCCAGCGGCAATGCCGTCCACTATCTATGTGATGAGCAACAGGGCTGGTTTCCTGACTTAGACGACATACGCCGTAAAATTACCCCGCGTACTCGTGGTATCGTTATTATTAACCCGAATAACCCAACCGGCGCGGTCTATAGCAAAGAGTTGTTGCTGGAAATAGTAGAAATCGCCCGCCAGCATAATCTGATTATCTTTTCTGACGAAATTTACGACAAAATCCTCTACGATGATGCCCAGCACCACCCCATTGCAGCATTAGCACCTGATCTCTTTACCGTTACTTTTAATGGTCTGTCCAAAACCTATCGCGTTGCCGGTTTCCGTCAGGGCTGGATGATCCTGAACGGCCCTAAAAAGCAGGCCAGGGATTATATTGAAGGACTAGAAATGCTGGCATCAATGCGCCTTTGTGCCAATGTGCCAATGCAGCACGCAATCCAAACAGCATTAGGTGGTTATCAAAGCATCAGTGAATTTATTTTCCCAGGTGGCCGGCTCTATGAACAGCGCAACCGTGCATGGGAGCTGATTAACCAGATCCCAGGGATTTCCTGTGTGAAACCTATGGGTGCTCTCTATATGTTCCCGAAAATAGACAGCAAACGTTTCAATATTTATGATGACCAAAAAATGGTCCTCGATCTCTTATTACAGGAAAAAGTTTTACTGGTTCAGGGCACCGCATTTAACTGGCCAGATCCTGACCATTTCCGCATTGTTACACTGCCACATGTCGCTGACTTACAAATAGCAATTGAAAAATTTGCCCGGTTTATCGGTAACTACCGCCAATAACCATAACCTTTACCATTAAAGCTAATCCCATTAATATTAACAAATTAATGGGATGCCCTTTCTCTGAGATAAATACTTATTTCTTACTTACCGCTATTTTTCCATAAATGAATTTTCCGCGAGTGAACATTCCCGTCGTTTTTCAAGTTATTGATACTCCGCTCACAATTAATCATATTATTCCGCTACAATTTTGCTACAAATTAATCGGCTACAAAGAGGAAATTATGAGTCATTTTTTCGCCCAATTATCCCGCCTAAAATTAATTAGCCGTTGGCCTCTTATGCGAAATGTGCGCACAGAAAATGTTTCAGAACACAGTTTGCAGGTTGCTTTTGTCGCACACGCTTTGGCAATCATCAAAAACCGTAAATGCAACGGCAATGTCAATCCTGAACGGATCGCCCTGTTGGCCATGTATCACGATGCCAGCGAAGTCATCACCGGGGATTTGCCGACACCCATTAAGTACTACAACCCCCAAATTGCCCATGAATATAAGAAAATAGAAAAAATAGCCCAACAAAAATTATTGGATATGTTACCGACTGAATTACAGGATGATTTTCGCACCATCCTGGATGAGCATCTCCATAGTGAAGAAGAAATCCATATTATCAAGCAAGCTGATGCATTATGTGCTTACTTGAAATGTCTGGAGGAACTCTCAGCAGGCAATACTGAATTCAATCAAGCTAAAAAACGATTGGATAAGACACTGGCAGAACGTCGCAGTGAAGAAATGGATTATTTTATTGCTGTGTTTGTACCGAGTTTCAGCCTCTCCCTCGATGAAATCAGCTCATAGATATTATCCGACTCTAATCATAACGCAGCTCCCTGCCATACGGAGCTGCCCGATAGAAACATTAAAATGGAAAAAGTATTGGGATCACCGCAACACTAATCCCCATCACAATTAACGTAAAAGGTACGCCAAGTTTTACGAAATCGGCAAACTGATACCCACCCGGCCCTAACACTAATGTATTAACGGGAGATGAAACCGGTGTCATAAATGCTGCCGAAGCCGCCACACCAATAATCATCGCAAAGGGCAAGGGAGAAACAGCCATCTCATTCGCTGCCGCAATCGCAATCGGCGCCATGAGCACGGCTGTCGCAGTATTGGAAATAAACAACCCTATCATGGCGCAAAGTACAAACAGGCTCACCAACATCACCCGTGGTCCCATATTACCTGCGATATCCATCAATCCCCGGACAATGAGATCAATGCCTCCCGTCTTCTGCAATGCCAGCGCAAAAGGCATCATGCCAACAATCAAAATAATGCTCGGCCAGTGAATGGAACGATAAGCACTTTCCATATCAATACAGCGGAATTTTCCCATGAGCAGGCAGGCAATTAACGCGGCAATAAAATTCGGAATTTCATTGGTCAGCATCAGGGCAACCATCAGGGCAAGGCAGAATAAAGCATGAGGAGCCTGTGAGGCAGCAGGAGCCGCACTTTCTACTTCAACAGGCAGATTTAGCACAATGAAATCAGGGGATTTTGTTTTTAACGCGATGATCAATTTCCAATCGCCAATTAACAGCAGGGTATCACCGAGCAACAAAGGTTCATCCACTAACTTCCCTTCTAACGCTTTTCCCCCGCGACGGATCCCCACGACATTGAGACCATAACGGGTGCGAAATTTCATATCACGCAATGATTGTCCCAAAAGTTCGGACTCAGGGAGCACCGAAACCTCAGCCATACCAACATTACGCGAGTGCCCGGAAAAATATTCCCCACGCAATACCATCGGTTCTAGCTGCTGCTCACGGCAAAATTCCCGTAAATCAATATCACTATCCGACATATCCACCAGCAAGACATCCTGCCTCTGCAATTCCATATCTCCAGTGGCAGCCACCATCACCCGACGGAATTTACGCCAACGTTCAATACCAATGACATTGGCACCATAACGGGCACGCAGCCCTAATTCATCCAATGTGTGTCCAACCAGAGGTGAACCTTGACGGATAGTCAGACGACGAGCACGACCCGACAATTTATAATCACGTATCAAACCACGAAATGTCCGGTGATAACGCTCGTCCGCTGTCTGGTGGTTTGCTCCCCCTAGCCAGCGACGCGCGACTAACATATAAACCACGCCAGCCATTAACACGAATATGCCGATTGGTGTAATGGAGAAGAAATCAAACCCCCGCAGACCTTCACGCACCAGCTCACTATTAACGACCATATTGGGTGGCGTTGCCACCAGAGTCATCATGCCACTGATCAAACCGGCAAAGCCCAATGGCATCATCAATCGCCCCGGAGAGGTTTTCATTCTGGCGGCCACGCTCAGGACAACAGGGATAAATATTGCCACAACCCCCGTAGAACTCATGAATGCCCCCAGTCCGGCAACGGATAACATTAACCAAACCAACATCTTGGTTTCACTGTTACCCGCGACACGAACCAGCCAGTCGCCCATCTGATAAGCAACCCCGGTTCTCACCAACCCTTCGCCAATAACAAACAGGGCAGCAATCAACAACACATTGGGATCACTAAAACCGACAGTAGCTTCACTTAACGTCAGTGTGCCACTCAAGACAAATGCGATGATCAGCAATAAAGCCACAACATCCATTCTGACTTTATTAGTGGTGAAAAGCACAATGGCTATCAATAGCAGGGTTAATACCCACAACAGTTCGCTATTCAATCTGGCCTCTATCAACAATACCTTTCAAATATGACTCTCCGCACGACCAATCTGCTCATAAACAGACTGGCTATCTATCAAAAGCCTACAGGTACAAACGTTAACAAAGTCAGTAAGCCATGTTTCTCAGAGAAAATCCCTCGTTCTGATCAAGGAACTGGTATATACCCATCCAACTTCAAGATGCGTGTTATATTTCCCCGCGCAGCGGGGAAATATAAGGCCTCGCGTCGTCCTGCGGATTGCAACTTGACGTTTATCGCGTATAAATCGAGACATAACTGCCTGATTTAACAATTTCAATATCTTCCAGATTATTAATTGTCAACTGGATTTCATCGCGGCGTGGAATATCCGGGGAATCGTGGACCACAACAACCTGACAGCCCGCATCCAGCCCAGCATGGATCCCCGCAGCAGCGTCTTCAAACACCACACACTCCTCCGGCAATAATCCCAGTTTCTCAGCCCCCAACAAATAAGGCTCAGGATTTGGTTTTCCATTTGTAACAGACTCTGCCGTCACCCAATGAGCAGGTTCCGGTAATTCCGCTACTTTATGACGCGCAGAAGCAAGCGGAACCGTTCCCGATGTCACAATGGCCCACGGAATATCCAGCGCATTCAGCTTATCAATCAGGGCGATAGCACCCGGTAAAGCTGTAATGTCTGCCGTATCTTCTGTTTCAATTTTTTCAATCCATTTGAAAGTGCCGGCGATCTCCTCTTCACTCGCATCTGGCATAAAATGCCGGAGAGATAATATCGCCGGCGTGCCATGAACATAGTTCAGCACTTCATCCCTATCGATACCCATTTTATCGGCAAACTGAATCCAGGCCCGCTCAACCACAGGCAATGAATCAATCAGCGTACCATCCAAATCGAATAAAAAACCTCTACATTTCAGAACCAAATCCGACTCCTTTAAATATCATTATTTGTTAATCATTATGTGATAATAAAACACTTACTCCACATAATTCCTATAGATTAAATATCATCAATAAAAGAGTTGTCCAATTGCTTAAAAGCCCGTTTAAGCAATTCAGCCAATGAAAAGTAGGTCGGGACACGTTCTATTGGTGCCATTGCAATACCTGCCTGAGCAAATTTTTCCCGAATTTCATAAAACCAATGCAATAATTTTTCCGGTAATGGTGTCGCCGCACGTTTTCCCAGCCACCATAATCCCTGTAATGGCAAACTACAGGCAAACAGTGCCGTTGCCACCGATGGTCCCAATTGCCCCCCCAGAGCGATTTGCCATGTCAAAGTAAAAATTGCCAATGGCGGCATAAACCGAATACCAAAGCGAGTCGCCTTAATCACACGATTCTCAGGAAAAACCGGCGCAAGTTGCTTTTCCAATGGCCAGGTTTTCAAATATTGCTGTCCTAATTGCATACGCTTGAACCAACCCTGGCTAACAGGCGGTGTCGTGTTCATCATGACCTCAATCAATTAAAGGTATAGTTTTTAAAAAATCCCTACAAAAGATAAAATCTTTTTTGTAGTATTAATCCTATTAAGTATATTTTGTCTTTATTGCTAGCAAACGGTATCCTACACAGACTTTTATGTTGTTGCAGTAGCAAAACAGGAATTTTGCCCTTTTTCGCAACAATTGGGTTCGGTTTGTTAACAAATTATTTTATTTTTAACATTGTTCTTATTTAAGATTAGATCACAACAAGATAATAGGTATTTCCATGTCAAGTAAGCTGGTACTGGTTCTTAATTGCGGTAGCTCCTCCCTGAAATTCGCTATCATCGATCCTGCCAATGGTGAAGAATATCTTTCTGGTTTAGCCGAGTGCTTTGGCCTGCCTGAAGCCCGTATTAAATGGAAAATGGATGGTGCGAAAAACGAAGCTGCCTTAGGTGCCGGCGCAGCACACAGCGAAGCACTGAACTTCATTGTTAATACTCTCCTGGCTGAAAAGCCAGAACTCTCTGCACAAATCTCAGCCATCGGTCACCGTATTGTTCATGGTGGTGAGAAGTTCACTTCTTCCGTGGTTATCACCGATGAAGTTATCGCAGGCATTGAAGCGGCTATTCCATTTGCACCACTGCACAACCCGGCTCACCTGATCGGTATTGCTGAAGCGAAAAAAGCGTTCCCTCATCTGCTTGAGAAAAATATCGCCGTATTTGATACCGCATTCCACCAGACCATGCCTGAAGAAGCCTACCTGTACGCACTGCCTTACAACCTGTACAAAGAGCATGGCATCCGTCGTTACGGTGCACATGGTACCAGCCATTTCTATGTTTCCCGTGAAGCAGCCAAGATGCTGAACAAACCCGTTGAAACACTGAATGTCATCACTTGCCACCTGGGCAACGGTGGTTCTGTTTCTGCCATTGTCAACGGCCAGTGTGTTGATACTTCTATGGGCCTGACCCCGCTGGAAGGTCTGGTCATGGGAACCCGCAGTGGTGATATCGATCCCGCTATCGTATTCCACCTGCACGATGCAATGGGTATGAGCATTGCTCAGATCAACACCCTGCTGACCAAAGAGTCTGGTTTCTTAGGTCTGACCGAAGTCACCAGCGATTGCCGTTATGTAGAAGACAACTACGAAACCAAAGCTGACGCAAAACGTGCTATGGATGTTTACTGCCACCGTCTGGCTAAATACATCGGTGCATACAGCGCATTGATGGAAGGTCGTCTGGACGCCATTATCTTCACGGGTGGCATCGGTGAAAACTCCGCGCTGGTTCGTGAACTGACCATGAAGAAAGTGGCACTGCTGGGCTTTGAATATGATCACGAGCGTAACCTTGCTGCCCGCTTTGGCAAATCAGGCGTTATCACGACAGATAACAGCCGCCCTGCGCTGGTTATCCCAACCAATGAAGAATTGGTGATTGCTCAGGATTCAGCACGTCTGACCGCATAATCAGATGATTTTAGAACCGCCGGCATTGTTGGCGGTTTTCACGAAGATATCACACTGAGTCACATTTATTGACTGACGAGCAACCGTTAAAGAGGTTTCCGTGTCCCGTACAATTATGTTAATTCCTACTGACACCAGCGTTGGTTTAACCAGTGTCAGCCTGGGTGTTATTCGCTCCATGGAGCAAAAAGGCGTTCGTCTGAGCGTTTTCAAACCTATCGCACAGCCACGTCACACTGGTTCTCAGGATCAAACCACTTCCATTATCCGTTCACACTCCAGCATCCATGCTGCTGAACCTCTGGATATGGCGTATGTGGAGTCACTGCTGACCACTAACAAAAAAGACGTATTAATGGAAGAGATCGTGGCGCGTTACCACGAAAACGCCAAAGATGCGGAAGTGGTTCTGCTCGAAGGTTTGGTTCCGACCCGCAAACACCCGTTTGCCCAATCCCTGAACTATGAAATCGCCAAAACACTGAACGCAGAAATCGTGTTCGTGACAGCCCTGGGTACTAACAGCCCAGAGCAACTGAAAGAAAGAATTGAACTGAGCCGTGCTGAATACGGTGGCAGCAAGAACCAAAATATTATCGGTGTTATCGTCAATAAACTGAATGCCCCGGTTGATGACCAAGGTCGTACTCGCCCGGATTTATCCGAGATCTTTGACGAATCAACCAAAGCGACGATTACCAACGTCGATCCCAAAACTATCTTCAAAAACAGTCCACTGCCTATTCTCGGTTGTATCCCGTGGAGTTTTGACCTGATCGCTACCCGTGCAATTGATATGGCTAAGCACCTGAAAGCTAGCATCATCAATGAAGGTGCCATCGAAAGCCGTCGCATCAAGTCCGTGACTTTCTGTGCCCGCAGCATTCCTAACATGCTGGAATACTTCCGCCCGGGTTCTCTGCTGGTGACTTCGGCTGACCGCCCTGACGTACTGATCACGGCATGTCTGGCAGCCATGAATGGCGTTGAAATTGGTGCCGTGTTGCTGACCGGTGGTTACTCAATTGATGATTCTATCCGTGAACTGTGCGAACGTGCATTCAACACCGGCCTGCCCGTTTTCACTGTGAAGACCAATACATGGCAGACTTCCCTGAACCTGCAAAGTTTCAGTCTGGAAGTTCCCGCCGATGACCATGAGCGCATCGAAAAAGTGCAAAACTACGTTGCACAACATATCAGCAACGAGTGGATCGATTCTCTGGCGGCTGCATCAGAGCGTCCAAACCTGCTGTCTCCGCCGGCATTCCGCTATCAGTTGACCGAACTGGCTCGTCAGGCTGGCAAGCGTATCGTTCTGCCGGAAGGCGACGAACCACGTACTGTCAAAGCAGCGGCCATCTGTGCTGAACGTGGCATTGCAGAATGTATCCTGCTGGGCGATCCAGAAGAGATCCGGCGTGTAGCGGCGGCTCAAGGCGTTGAACTGGGCGCAGGTATTGAGCTTGTTAACCCTGCGTCAGTACGTGAACGCTATGTGCCACGTCTGGTTGAACTGCGCAAGAACAAAGGCATGACCGAAGTTGTTGCCCGCGAACAACTGGAAGACAACGTCGTTCTGGGCACCATGATGCTGGAACAAGGCGAAGTTGACGGTCTGGTTTCCGGTGCAGTGCATACCACAGCAAACACCATTCGCCCGCCATTGCAGTTAATCAAAACGGCACCCAATAGCTCTCTGGTTTCTTCTGTCTTCTTTATGTTGCTGCCAGAACAAGTGCTGGTTTACGGTGATTGTGCGATCAATCCAGACCCAACCGCAGAACAACTGTCCGAAATCGCAATCCAATCTGCGGATTCTGCGAAAGCATTCGGTATTGAGCCTCGCGTTGCGATGATCTCTTACTCCACCGGTAACTCTGGTGCAGGCAGCGACGTTGAAAAAGTGCGTGAAGCAACCCGTTTAGCACAGGAAAAACGCCCAGACCTGATCATTGACGGCCCATTACAGTACGACGCAGCTATCATGGCAGATGTAGCGAAATCCAAGGCACCGAACTCACCGGTTGCAGGACAGGCAACCGTGTTCATCTTCCCAGACCTGAACACCGGTAATACCACTTACAAAGCGGTACAGCGTTCAGCCGATCTGGTCTCTATCGGGCCAATGCTGCAAGGCATGCGCAAACCCGTTAACGACCTGTCCCGTGGCGCACTGGTTGATGATATCGTTTATACCGTTGCACTGACTGCAATTCAGGCAACTCAGCAAGAAAACGCGTAATTTTCTCGCTGCATAAACATGAGATAGCCCTACGCTGTTAGCATAGGGCTATTTTTTATAATAAAATTCCTCATCTTTGTTATGATGAAACCGATGCCAGAAAGGCATTTTTCATGGTATTCAGGATCTGGCTAAGTTCTCTTAAAGTGAGTTATTTCCCGTCATCAATCACCTCTACGGCTTGCTGTTTTATGAGTTGATGAGGTTAATTTCTCTAACAACAGCCCTGCCCGTAGCCCAACAGCAACATGGGCATTAGGAAACAAAATAAAGTTTGCCGGAGATTCAATCTTCCACGATTGATGTTGCTGGCGGGCGATTTCAAAACCTGACGGTAGTTCAGTAAAGTTTTTCGTCTCCTCCGGGATATTGAGCTGAAAGCTAGCATGTTGTTTGATAATGGCATCAACCACACGATAGCGTTCAAGCGCCGGTTTAGCCCGTCTGCCGGAAGGCAAACCGGCGAGCAAATCCTGCAAGGCAGTGGTTATATTGCTGAACCTTGCCAGATCATTTTGTCCAAAAGGCAGCGCCTTACCGATTTCCAACGTGCAGCTATCTACGTTGAAATGCTCGCTGGTAAAGTGACTGAACGTTCCCCCGACTGAGTTATGAAATACCAACGCATCAAGATCGCTCTGTTCCAGCCATTGTAAAAAATCCGCCGCATATTCACGCGCCTGATAGGGCAACAGGGCGAACTGTTCGTGGCAAGAACCTCGGATTGCGGTGTGAAGATCGAAGTGCCGATATTTCGTTGACGCCATCACCGCCGGTTCACTGAAAAATTGCCGGATAACAGATTCCAGCACCCTCGCACGCTTCGATTCATTCCCCAAAGGAAAATTTTGATAACGACCACCAAACATACGGTTGAGATCATGATCAATATACCGTTGCCCGGCATGCATGGCGGATAAGTTGCCAAATATCAGCAGGAGATTATGTTGCAATGGCAATTTTCCCTGCGCCAGTTGTGACAATAACTGGATAAGCATTTCCACAGGTGCCGTTTCATTACCATGAATTCCGGCGGAAATAATCAACGCATCGGCAAAGTTTTCTTGCGAGGATGAGAGTTGTACTTGTGGCGATCTTTGCGGTAATAGCTGTAATACCCCTTCCGCCAACCATGATGACTGAATCGTTGGCGGAAAACACACGTGATTTTCGATTTTGTTTTCAAACAATAAAGTCAGTAAATCCATTTCATCTCCCGATCAATTCTGAAACGCATAAATCGAACCCAATTTGAGGATCTGTGTCAGTTCATCAAGGGCAGAATAAGTTTCCCTCAATAACTGTGGATCAGCGAGATCGGCGACATACAGGGAATCCCGATAATGGCGTTCAACCCATGTGGTCAGCCGTTGATACAGTTCTGGTGTCATCAGGGTCGCTGGATTTACCGCCGCCAACTCTTGTTCGTTCAACACCACTCTGAGTCGCAAACAAGCCGGCCCACCGCCATTGCGCATACTTTCCCGCAAGTCAAAAAAATGGAGCTTCTTAATGGGAGAATGTCCTTTCGCTACCAACGCTTGCAAATAAGCTGAGACATTGTGATTTTGGCGGCACTCTTGCGGCAAAATCAGCATCATGTCGCCATCCGGCTGGCTCAACAACTGGCTGTTAAACAAGTAAGATTCGACCGCGTCCTGAAGGGTGACTTGCTCCGTAGGCACTTCAATCGCCACCAAGTTGTGCCCACGCCGAACCATTTTTTCCCTCAATTCAGCCAATACTGATTGCTGATTTAAAAAAGCCTGCTGGTGATGAAAAAAAACATTACGGTTGCTCACTGCGATAACATCGTTATGAAACACACCACTATCAATGGCTGCGGGATTTTGCTGGGCAAATACGGTTCCGGGTTCTGCAAGCTGATGCAGGCGAGCAATCGCCTGACTGGCTTCCAGTGTCTGTCGGGCGGGATAGCGCTTAGGTGCAATTCCTTCCTGCAATGCCTTGCGTCCATAGACAAATAACTGCACGCCGGCTTGATCATATTCGCCACAAAAACGATTATGGTTTGCCGCGCCTTCATCCCCCCAATCCGCATGTTGTGGCAGAGGATCATGGTGAGCAAAATAGCTTTGATCAGAAAAAGTGGCTTTCAGAGCACGTGAAGTCACGGTGCTTTCCAGCGAACGATGCAACTTGTTATTTAAATTTGCTACCGTGAAATGGACACGTTGATCCGCACTGTCTGATGAAGGGGAAACCGTTGCCGCATTTGCCGTCCACATGGAAGAGGCGGAACTGAGGTTAGACAGTAATAACGGAGAATATTGTGCGGCTTTATTTAATACCTGTTCATCACTGCCGGTAAACCCTAGCTGGCGCAATGCAGGCAGGTCAGGACGCTGTTGCGGAGGCAAAACCCCCTGAACTAACCCCATATCAGACAACGCCTTCATTTTCATCAATCCCTGAAGTGCGGCTTTGCGAGGATTGGATTCTTTTCCCTGATGATTGATGGAGGCTTCATTACCCGTTGACAGTCCGGCGTAATGGTGTGTCATTCCCACCAAACCATCAAAATTTGCTTCAACTCCTGACATAACCACCTCTGACATCCGATTGATTGATGAAAAAATTAAGCCCTGGTGCTGGTGTTTCAGGCAAAACCAAACTTTCAGCCGTCAGGGAAGCCATCGGCCAGGCACAATAATCCGCAGCATAATAAGCGCTGGGACGGTGATTACCGGATGCCCCAATCCCCCCAAACGGTGCCTTGCTGGATGCGCCTGTCAGCGGCTTATTCCAGTTCACGATCCCCGCTCTCGCTTCTTGCTGTAGCCTCTCAAACAGGCTGGCGTCAGGAGAGATTAGCCCGGTTGCCAGCCCAAATCGGGTGTCATTTGCCATTGAAATGGCTTCATCAAAAGTGGTATAGCGTTTCACGGTCAACAGCGGGCCAAAATATTCTTCATCAGGAATATCTTTGTTGCTGGAGATAGTGGTGAGATCAATGATGCCGGGTGTCATAAAGGTCGCATGCGGATCAGGCTGCGTTAAGGTGAGCAAAGCGCTTCCCCCTAAATCCAGCAACTTGGTTTGAGCTTGCAGCAAACTTTCCGCCGCCGCCAAAGAGATGACCCCACCGATAAAAGGCTGAGGATCAGCATTCCAATGGCCGGGCACAATCTGGCCTGCCACACCAACTAACCGTTGGATCAACGCATCGCCCTTCTCCCCTTGCTTCACCAGCAACCGCCGGGCACAAGTACAGCGCTGCCCTGCGGAAATAAATGCCGATTGGATAAGCGTGTAAACCGCAGCGTCAATATCATCATAATCGTCCACAATCAGGGCATTGTTGCCGCCCATCTCCAGAGCCAGCATTTTTTCTGGCTGACCGGCCAATAGACGATGGAAATGAAATCCCGTTGCCGCACTACCGGTAAACAGCACTCCATCAATTTCACGATTATCCAGCAAAGCCCCGCCGGTCTCTTTGCCCCCCTGCACCAAATTCAGCACCCCAACAGGCAATCCCGCCTGAATCCACAATTCCACGGTTTTCTCCGCCGTCATCGGCGTTAATTCACTGGGTTTGAACACCAATGTATTACCGGCAATGAGCGCAGGGACAATATGTCCATTCGGTAAATGCCCCGGAAAATTATAGGGACCGAAGATAGCCATCACGCCGTGGGGACGATGCTGTAATATCGCTTTTCCGTCTGGCATCGGTGTTTCGGAATACCCCGTTCGCTGTTCCCATGCTTCAATTGAAATGGCTATTTTGCCTATCATAGATTGGACTTCGATCCGTGTTTCCCACAAAGGCTTACTGGTTTCCTCACTGATCACTTGGGCAATCGTGTCTTTTTCTTGGGTCAGCAAATCAGCAAATATCTGAATAATCGCAATCCGTTTTTCAACCGCCAATCCAGACCATGCAGGAAATGCTTTGCGGGCAGTCTGGCAGGCTTCATCAACCTGATGGACAGAAGCGCCATTCGCCTGCCATAAAATCTGTTGATCGACAGGAGAATATTTAACGACAGGCAGACCTTGCCCTGCTATCCACTCACCGCCAATGTAATTTGCTTGATGATTCATTGTGACATTCCTCAATTGCAACAGCGCTTAATGACAAAGCTGTTCATTGTGAAAACAGTTAATTGTGAAAACAGCTAATTGTGAAAACAGCTAAGAGAAAAGAGAAGCGAAGCGTACCGGATCGCCATCATCCACATGCAGCACCTCCATTTCGGCGGAGGTAAGCCACAATTCATCGCTATCCAGAGATTCAGAAACAGATAAAAGGAGTGCTTTAAACGCCTGAAAATTCAGGTTCGAGACAATGCATTGTACACCGTCCGGTGATCGGGAAACCTGATCGCATCTTTTAACATGCACAAGCCGGCTGGCTTTGACAGTGCGTACATTATCAATCTCAGCATCCAGGATGGCGCCCGCATCAAAAATATCGACCGCATCGTGATAAGCAAAACCCTCTTTTTCCAGAATAGCGCGGGCAGGCAGCGTATTTTCATGTACCTGACCAATAGTCTGGCGCGCTTCTTCGGGCAACAAGGGGACATAAATGGGGTGAAATGGCATCAACTCTGCAATAAACGTTTTGGAACCAATGCCGGTCAGGTAATCAGCTTCCGCAAAGGAGACATTGAAGAAATGTTTCCCCAGCGCATTCCAAAATGGCGATTCGCCCTGTTGATCCGTAATACCACGCATTTCGGCAAAAATATGTTTCGAGAACAAATGCCTAAAGGCGGCAATAAACAAAAAGCGGCTTCTGGAAAGAAAAACACCATTGCCTCCCCCGTGGTAATCGGGATCAAGGAACAACGTACACAATTCAGTGCATCCGGTATAATCCTGCCCGACAATCAGCGTTTCAAATGTGTTATAAACACCCAATTCTCGGGACGCCCGCACTGATCGGTGTACGCGAAAATTGTAAAAAGGTTCCTCCAGCCCAACAGCAACTTCCAGTGCACTCACACCAACAACACGATGCTTTTCCGTATCTTCCAGGGTAAATAAAAATCCTTGTTGTGCTCGTCCCTTTGCATCGTTGAAAGAATCAATACTGCGTGAAATCCGTGACGTCAGATGTTCCTGATTATTGGGTAAGGTCGTCAGGCCAATTCCTGCACGGGACGAAAGATTGAGGATATCCCCCAAATCTTCATATTGAACGGATCTAAATAGCATCATGATATCACCTCAAATCGGCTTTATTCCTGAACAAATCGCTTGAGGGCGTTTTCAAGGCGGATGAAACCGTCATTGATATCCTGCTGTTCGATATTTAACGCAGGCGCAAAACGCAACACATTAGGGCCGGCTATCAAAGCAATCAATCCCTCTTCCGCAGCGATATTAATCAGGGTTTTCGCCTTGCCCTGATATTTTTCAACCAACTCTGCCCCTAGCAATAACCCCTTGCCACGCAACTCACTGAATACCTGATAACGTTGATTAATCTCGGACATCCGCCTCATAAATTCATGGTGACGCTCTTGCACCCCGGCAAGAAACACCGGTTGGTTCACCAACTCGACAACTTTGTTAGCAACAGCTGCCGCCAGCGGATTTCCGCCAAATGTTGTGCCGTGTGATCCTGGTTGGAAAGCCTCTGCAATATGTTGCCTGACCAGCATGGCACCTATCGGGAATCCTCCACCCAGCCCTTTGGCACTGGTCAAGATATCCGGCTCTACCCCAACCCCCTCGTAGGCATACAAATACCCGGTGCGGCCTATACCCGTTTGGATTTCGTCAAAAATCAGCAACGCTTGATGTTGATCACATAACTCCCGCAATACTTTTAAAAATGCCGGCTCGGCAGGGATCACCCCGCCTTCCCCAATGATCGGTTCAACAATCACAGCGCAGGTTTTTTCCGATATATGAGCCTTGATAGCATCAATATCGTTAAAGGGCAGGTGAGTAATTTGCTGCGGCAATGGCGCAAAATCTTGAGAATATTTAGGTTGCCCTCCGACAGTCACAGTAAATAATGTTCTGCCGTGGAAGGAATTCTCAAATGAAATAATTTCGTTCTTATGATTTCCATATTTATCCAGCGCATATTTTCTGGCAATTTTTAATGCGGCTTCATTCGCTTCCGCCCCGGAATTACAGAAAAAAACTTTATCGGCAAATGTATTTTCAACCAGAGCTTTCGCCAGTTTTAAAACAGGTTCATTGGTATAGCCATTTCCGATATGCCACATATTCTCCATTTGAACATTTAATGCATTCTTTAATTCATCATTGGCATGTCCAAGTGAATTCACCGCAATTCCACCGGCAAAATCAATATATTCTTTACCACTCTGATCCCAGACACGCGAGCCTTTGGCGACAACCGGGATAAAATCTGCCGGCGAAAAACAGGGAACCATATACTGGTCAAACCAATTTCTTTGAATCATGTTCGGCATTTGTTTTTCCTCAAATGATTAAGGTATAAAAATAAGAGCAATTTTATATATCATTAAATTTAACTTTTAATAATTGATCTTATTCAAGTTAAAAATTCACTGTTTCGAGAAGCTCCCAATGACATTATTACAGGATTCCTTTTTATCTGTTTTGATCGTGAATTGCCCTCATAATCCCTTTGAGATTTAACAAAGTCAATACAATAAAATTACAATTAATTTACTTTATGATGTTTTTCACAATTTATAAAAATGCTTTTATTTTCAATTTATGCATTATTTATGCATAAAAAATAAATAAAAAGAGGAATGGAATTGAGGACAGCGGAAATGATGTCTTTCTGTTTAATAATTATTCAAAATAATGGTTATAAGTTATACCCATAAATTTAAAAATGTATTTGCAATTAGTGATTTTTATCCTAGTAAACAATATTACTATTTAAAATCAATTTGTTATAAATTTTTGTACCCATTTTTAATGAATGTGAATGCTCAGGGCGACTTCGGCCGATGAACATACAAGATAAAACCAAGTATGGGTGCGAAGTGGTTTCACTCAGGGATGCTCCGGCCAAACGTAAGCGGATGGCCGGCAATGAATGGATGCCATGTTCCCTGCCGTGCAATAAACAAAAGCGTTTAAAGGAGACGCCCCATTGTTCAGTCAACTTGTTTTTTATCCAATCGATCTTAGATGCGAACACCTGTTCTTACCTCAGGGACTCAATACCTATCAGCCACGCTTCACATGGGGGCTGGCAGGTACAGGGCGAAACAGAAGACAGACTGCTTACCGTATTATCGTTGGCACCGACAAAAAAGCGGTGGCGAATGGAGTGGGAGAACTTTGGGATAGTGGACGGATCGAAGCAACTGATTCCGTGCTGGTTCCCTATGCAGGCAAGGTACTGAAATCCGATCAAGTCTTGTATTGGTCAGTACAGGTCTGGGATGAAACCGGTGCCGTGTCCAAATTTGCTGATCCGGCGATGTTGTTTACCGGTCTTATGGATCCCTCCGATTGGAAAGCCGGTTGGATCACGCGCTCATTCTTTCCCCCTGACGGGCGTACCCCACCTCAAGACACACCGTATGATAACCCATATTCCGCCCTACCCGCAGATTACCATCGGCGGGAGTTCGTGCTGTCCACCCCCATAAAACGGGCAACAGCCTATGTTACTGCACTGGGTCTTTACGAATTTCGCATCAATGGTCAGCGTGTGGGAGATCAAGTGTTGGCCCCTGGCTGGACCGACTTTCATAAACGTATTGAATATCAAAGTTATGACGTCACCAGCCTGCTGTGTGAGGGACACAACGTGCTTGGCGCGATTGTGGGAGAGGGATGGTATTGTGGGCGTGTTGCCCTTAATCACAAACGTGCCGGCAGTCATTACGGTTCTCGTCCGGCTTTTCTCTGTCAATTACATATCGAGGATAAAGACAATAACGTCAATTTTATCGTCACGGATCCGCAATGGAAATGCGCCAACGAAGCAATAATTTATTCTGACCTATTGATTGGAGAAAAATATGACGCACGGTTGGAACAGCAAGGTTGGGATTGCCCTGATTTTGACGATCAAGACTGGTGGAATTCGCAAACCCTGGACGTTTTACCGCAGCCGCCGGTGCTTAATGCAGCGCGTAGCTGTCCAATTCGGAAGACATCTCAATTTGCAGCAAGGCTTTTGCATAAGACAAAGAATGGCGAATTTATATTCGATATAGGCCAGAATATTGCCGGAATTACCAGAATGGAACTGGACGCGCCGCACGATGCCGTTTTCGTATTGCGCCACGGTGAAGCACTGCAACCTGACGGCACGTTGTACACAGCCAATCTCCGTTCTGCGCAAGCTACGGACATTTATATCTCAAAGGGCGGGCAACAGGTTTTTGAACCCAGATTTACCGTTCATGGCTATCGATATATCGCGCTGTCGGCACCTGAGAATTTTGACGTGGCAAAGATAAATTTAACCGGCATTGCTGTTCATTCCGATCTGCCGATTGCAGGATCGTTCACCAGCGGTAGCCCGATGCTCAATCAACTTCAATCCAATATTGTTTGGACACAGCGCAATAATTTTTTATCCGTTCCCACTGATTGTCCCCAGCGTGACGAACGGATGGGCTGGCTGGGTGACGCTCAGGTTTTCTTCAATACGGCGGCCTATAATTTGGACACATCCTCGTTTTTCGATAAGTGGCTATTGGACATTACGGATGCACAGACGAATGATGGTGTCTTTCCAGACGTTGCGCCTTCGATTGTTTATACCCGTTTTGCACCCCTGCCGCCGCGCGGTGCACCAGGGTGGGGAGACGCGGGCGTCATTCTGCCCTGGCGAATTTACGAGCAGTTTGGTGACGTGGATATTTTAGCGCGCAATTATGGTGGTATGGTTCGCTGGATGGATTTCATTGAGCGAAACAATCCCAGCTATATCCGTTGCAAGGCTCTGTTCAGCAATTGGGGAGATTGGCTTTGCCTTGGCAAAACGACATCGAAACCTCTATTCAGCACCGCCTACTGGGCACATATGGCCGATATCATGACATGTACAGCCAGGCTGTTGAACAGACGGCAGGATGAGGCGCGTTTTACGGCGATGCATCGTGAAATTTGCCACGCATTCCAAAAAGCTTTTGTGTCTGATGATGGCGTGCTGGAAAGCGATACACAGACTGCGTATCTGATGGCGATCAGTTACACATTGCTGGATGAACCCACCCGCGTGAGAGCGATTTCGCATCTGTTGCGCACCATTGAGGAAACAGGAGGTCATGTTCAGACCGGTATTCATGGGATCCGTCTTATCTGTCCCGTTCTTGCCGAGTATGGTCACGCCGACATTGCATATGATTTGCTTATGAAAGAGACTTTCCCCTCGTGGGGTTTCACTATTCGCAATGGTGCGACAACCATCTGGGAGCGTTGGGACGGCTGGACACCAGAAAACGGCTTCCAAAGTGCTAACATGAATTCGCTAAATCACTATGCGCTCGGTGCAGTCGGGGAATTCCTATTTGCCCGCGTGGCGGGTATCGAAATTGTACCGGGTTCCGCTGGCAGGAAGTTTCGTTTACGGCCACTCACAAACCGTAAGATCGGTTTTTGCAAAGCGTCGTACCGCGCTCATGTCGGTGAGATAGTGAGCCATTGGCGATTTGATAAAGATTGTCTTTTGTGGGATGTGAAAATTCCGCCAAATTGTATCGCAGAGGCAGAGCTGCCGGAAACACAGGGAGACTGGAAGCTTGACGGTAATAATATACCCGAAGACATGATCCACCCCGACATTTCAGGGCGTAGAAATCGTCTGGAAATCGGGTCGGGAAGTTACCGTTTCTCTTTGGATACCAGTAGCAGGTCTGGGGAATAAACAGCGAACAGAATATACCGACGGCAACATGAGAGCGAGCCGCCAGCGGTGCCGGATACCCGTTGTTATCAGCGATAACTGGCCGTGGAAAACATGCTGCAGTCATAGCAGTAGAAGCGCGTTTTTTTTCCACAGCAGGAGGCGACATGATGAGGTTATTGACGTTAAGCTGCACGGATGCACCTTGCAAATCGGACGTATTTTCTCTTAGTTTATTGTTCATCATGTAGCAAAAGCGGTGGATTACGACTTCATCGTTGCGGTTAGATGAATCCAGATAATTGGCGAAGACGCTTTGGGTGTAATTTAATGCGTTGGATATGAAAATCATTTTCTTGTAAAAGTTCCGGTCACATATCCAACCCGTTGATGATTGTGCATGATCGCTCTTTTTTCAGAGGGACTAAATGGCGACGATTGAAATAACATGTTGATTTTGTCAGCAAACTGAACTCGTCAAAAAACACGGTAAAGGCGATGCAGGGCATCAACATTCAGCTCATCGGGAAAAAGTTCACGCAACGGATTGAATACACGACCAAATAATCCATCTATGTAATCACGTATAGTTACCATTCACATTAAGAATAATCTTTATCACGATGATATTTATTAATATCGCCATATTATAAATCACACTTGCAGTTTTATAAGAAAAAAATAACTATAGTGGATTGAGTAAGCAGATATACTCGATAAACTTCAAGTTGAAATCCGCAAAACGACGCGAGGCCTTATATTTCCCCGCTGCGCGGGGAAATATAACATGCATCTTGAAGTTGGATTGGTATAGATGAATTTTCATATTAATTATAACCTTCGACAATGGCTTTTTTATGACTCTAATAGCTTATTTATATCGTCAATCTTGGGTATTACTGTTGGTATCGACAATAAGCGCATTAATTAGTGGGTTTGCCGGTGCTTCGATAGTCGGGATGATCAGTCAAGGCGTCACAGAAGAGATTAACCTGATTACATTTCTTTGGAGCTTTTTTGGCATCTGTTTTATTTTTTTTATTACTAAAACCGTGTCAGAAATTACATTATCTCACTTAGCCCAATCCACGGTTTTTTCATTACGCCTAAGTTTAAGTAATAAAATTTTGCGGGCACCACTCCAAAAACTGCATAAACTTGGGCGGCACGGTTTATTGGCGGTTTTAACAAAAGATGTCGATGTTTTTGTACATTCCTTTATGTTGGCCCCCTCCGTTTTTGGTAATATCACCCTAATCATCGCCTGTTTTAGTTATTTGGCCTGGATGTCCTGGCAACTGTTTCTCATTTTAGCGGCACTCAGCCTTATCGGAATGTATGTGTTTTATCTGTGGGAAAAATATCCATTACAATTAATGACAGATATGCGTGATCAAATAGATAAAATATACCTTAATTTCCAAAGCCTGATTGATGGTAGTAAAGAGCTGCAACTCAATAAACAAAAAGGTCATCTTTTCATTAGCAAAGTGATTGCGCCTGCCGCCAAAGTATTCCAGGAGATCTGTGTTAAAGCGAACTCCAGCTATGCCTGGGTGCTTAATGCCAGTTCTGTTACATTTTATGCCATGATTGGTATTATTATTTTTGTTGTCCCGATTTGGCTTCCCCAGGAACCAGCAACATTGGTGACTGTATCGCTGCTTGTTCTTTTCTTATCAGGCCCAATCAGTGAAGTTATTGGAGCAATTCCAGAGCTGAGAGAAGCGGAAGTTTCATTGAATAAAATGCGGCGTCTTGACAGCCAACTGGATGAAGCCCTGGCGGTACACATTGAAGGCACGAATCCATTTAGCAAGCAACAAGCCATCGAGATTGAACTGAAAGAGGTTGTCCACCATTACACAACAGATAAAGAAGATCGCCAGTTTGCACTCGGTCCATTAAGTTTGAAAATATCGCAAGGCGAAATTGTTTTTATCGTCGGTGGGAATGGCAGTGGGAAAACAACGCTCGCCATGTTGCTTGTTGGCCTGTTTGAGCAAGAATCCGGTACTATCTCATTAAATGGTGTGCAAGTAACATCAGCGAATAATGAACATTATCGCCAGCATTTTGCGGCCGTTTTTTCTGATTACCATCTGTTTGAGCAGTTACTCAACAGCGATGCGAATGTCACCGAAAAAGCAACACATTATATTGCAGCATTAAACATGGCACACAAAGTTAAAATCGTTGATGGCGAATTTTCCACCACAAATCTTTCCGCAGGTCAACGGAAACGACTGGCTTTAGTTTCAGCTTATCTGGAAGATCGTCCTATTTATCTGTTTGATGAGTGGGCAGCCGATCAGGACCCTGTATTTAAACGCTTATTCTATACTGAACTTCTGCCAGAATTAAAAGCCAGAGGTAAAACTGTCCTGGTTATTAGTCATGATGATGCTTACTTTAATATAGCTGACCGCATTATTAAATTAGAGGATGGTCATATTAAAGAAGTTGATCATAAGGACCATGACATTCAATAAAATGAAATAAAGCTTATTGCAAAGAGCCTGATAAAACAGGCTCTTATTTCACTTTATACCCCCAAAAAAGCTTGAGCAACAAAGTGAACAAAAAAATCACCAATGGCAATAAAATTTATCACATAATACCTATACTCGATAAACTTCAAGTTGTAATCCGCAAGACGACGCGAGGCCTTATATTGAAGTTGGATTGGTATCTAATAAAATTAGACACATTAGAAAAAAACTATTAGAAATGTGCAATAGGATTATTTAATGTGAAATTATCTAATTTTGTAATAAACATAATCTTCTCAGCGACAAGAAGAGATTAAATAAAGATAAAAATAAGACTGTTCTTTTTTATTAGAATGGTCAGCTCTTTTTATTGTGTAAACCCAAGTGTGATTTCTTGTTTTATCAGTTCTCATGTTTTTATTTTTAATGTACCCATAAAAAGGGAGCTATAGAATGAATTACCCTGAAAAATTGAAATCATTCCCTTTATCAGAAGCTCAACGCAGCCGCTGGTTTCAATATCAAATTGCCCCGGATAAACGCGGTCAAAATAATAGTGCATTTTGCGCTCACATTAAAGGATTAACGGCTACGTGTTTAGAAGAAGCTCTCAATAAACTGGTACAAAGACACCCGATGCTGCGGGCAAGTTTTGGACTATACCCCGGCGAATTAGGCTATTGCATCGCAAACAGCGCTAACATCACACTGACAATACATGATGCCCAATATCTTAGCGAAGAAACGCTTAAACAGCGTGTTCAGGAGGATTGCTGGCATAGGTTTGATCTCACCGAACCGCTGCGGGTTTATGCCAGTTGGTATCAACGCAATCCACAAGAAAGCGTCATGGTCTTGACCTTTGATCATCTGGCCGTTGATGGCTGGTCTTATTGGATACTGTTAGATGAACTTGATGCTCTGCTTTCTGCAACCCCCCTGGAACCCGCACCAGAAAATAGTTTCCACGATTATGTGGAATGGCAACAACAATGGCTGAAAAGTGCCAGCGCCAAAAAACAACAACAATTCTGGCAAAACACCCTGTCAGGCGATTTAGCCGTATTGCAATGGCCACCGAAAAACAGCACCTTGCCCGCCACAGGAAAAATATCGTTAAAGAAAATCATTAACAAGTCACTGACGCGTAAGCTGCAAGCATTGGCGCTAAAATATGATAACAGCCTGTTTGCTGTTTTTCTGGCTGCCTACCAAATTCTTCTGAGCCGTTATACCGAAGTCGATGATGTCATTATCGGTTCTATTTTGCCGGGAAGAGGCCGTGCTCGTTGGGGAAAATTAGTCGGCGAATTTATCAATCCGGTGGCTTTACGCTGCCAGATAAACGGGGATATGACCGTACAGGAACATATCACTCAAGCGACGAAGACCATCCGACAGGGGATTGAAAACCAGAAATATCCGTTTTCCAGGATACTGGAACAACTGAAACTGCAACGCAATGCAGACGTTCACCCCGTATTCCAGACGGTCATGATATTCCAGAAAGCCAGATATACGGGTGATCTCACCACCCTCTGGATGGCGGAAGATGACAATGTCACGGTACAGTGGGGAAATGCAGAGTTGCGGCCCTTCCCCTATCCTCTCTATGCCGATGTCCCCGTTCCATTGATGATAAATGTCTTAGAAGCCGGTGATCATATCGGCTATACCTTTTATTATGACACTGCAATATTTGATGCCGCATTCATCTCCCAGCTTATGCAGAACCTCTTGACTCTGCTGGAAGCGATGGTAGACGACGAACAACAGACAATTGATCGTTTACCATTGATGGATGAACAGGCACGTCAGCAACTCCTTCATGATTTTAACAATACGGATAATCCCTTCCCGCAACACGCCTTAATCCATCAATTTGTTGAGCAACAAGCCGCACGCAACCCAACTGCCATTGCACTGCTGTACGGGAATACGCAACTCAGTTATATGGAATTGAATCAGCGGGCTAACCAGCTAGCTCACGCTCTTGTCGCTGCAGGAATTCATCCAGATGATCGCGTCGCCATTTGCATGGTACGTAGTTTGGATATGGTCATTAGTTTGCTGGGGATTTTGAAAGCGGGGGCGGCTTATGTGCCCCTCGATCCGGAATATCCCACAGACAGGCTCGCTTATATCCTGTCAGACAGCGAACCTGTGGTTCTGCTGACCCATCATGGCTTGCAAGAACAATTGCCCGTGACCGAAATGCCGGTCTGGTTTTTAGATAATCCCACCGTTCAGGCCAATCTTGCCCGTCAGGATGATGATAACCTGGAAGCCTCTTATTTAGGGCTGACATCGCGTCATCTGGCCTATGTCCTCTATACCTCTGGCTCAACCGGACTCCCCAAAGGCGTGATGAATGAGCACCGCAGTGTGGTTAACCGTTTGCTCTGGGCGCAGGATACTTATCAATTAACCCCGCGAGATCGCGTTTTACAAAAAACGCCGTTCAGTTTTGATGTTTCTGTTTGGGAATTCTTCCTTCCCCTGATGGTTGGGGGCCAATTAGTGATGGCTCGCCCCGGCGGTCACAAAGAACCGCACTATTTATTGGAAGAGATAGAAAGCCGTCAAATCACGACGATCCACTTTGTGCCTTCCATGCTGCAAAGTTTTCTTCATGATATTCCGGCCGGACGCTGCCTTTCCCTGCGCCAGATTTTATGTAGTGGGGAAGCACTGCCTTATGCCTTGCAACAACACTGTCTGTCCCACTTGCCTCACAGCGAACTGCATAATTTATATGGTCCCACGGAGGCAGCCATTGATGTCACGGCCTGGCAGTGTGTTCCGGGTCGCTATATCGGGCAGGTGCCGATTGGGTATCCTATTGCCAATATCCGAATCTATATTCTCGATCCCCACGGAGAAGTCGTTCCAATAGGTATGGCGGGGGAAATTTATATCGGTGGAGTGGGTGTTGCCCGTGGTTATTTGAACCTGCCTGAATTGACCGCTGAACGTTTTATTAACGACCCATTCAATGCCGGACCTGATGCTCGTCTGTATAAAACCGGCGATCTGGGACGTTGGCTACCGGATGGCAGTATCGCCTATCTGGGACGCAATGATTTTCAAGTCAAAATTCGCGGATTACGTATTGAGCTAGGTGAAATTGAAACCTGTCTGACCCAGTGTGCAGGCATTCGTGAAGCGGTGGTTGTTGCCCGTGAAAATGGAACCCATGACAAGCGGCTGGTTGCCTATTTAATCCCAAATCAGGATAGCAAACCGGGCATTACTCAACTGCGTGAGCAATTAAGCCGAACTCTCGCCGATTACATGATACCGACTGCCTTTGTGGTGATGGAGGCGTTTCCTCTCTCCCCGAATGGCAAACTCGATCGCAAGGCCCTGCCTGCTCCCGATCATGCGGCCATGTCAAGTCGTGAATATGCGGCTCCAGAAGGCGAAACGGAAGAGCAGTTGGCCGTCATTTGGCAAGTGTTATTGGGACTGGATCGGATAAGCCGCTATGACAACTTCTTTGAATTGGGCGGACATTCCCTGCTAGTACTACAGCTACAGTCGCAAATAAAACAAACATTTGATGTTGAATTATCTATTCATCAACTGTTTTCCCACCCAACCCTCTGTCAACTTGAAGAATGCATTATCGACTCTCTATTAGGGCAATTTGATTCAGAATCCCTACAAGATATTTATAAATCAATGAATTAGATTTTAATTTACTTTGTTTTAAGTGGTGATAATCCAATGAATAATAACGAGCTTTCATCTTTACCCTTAGCGGAACGCAGAAGACTACTTGAGTTAGCCACATCAGCAAAACTAACCCGCCAATCGACGAAAAAAACAACAATCACAGTTCAATCGCGTGATAACGGCGTGCCATTATCCTGGACACAACAACGTTTATGGTTCCTTGCTCAATTAGATCCTGCTGCACAAACGGCATACCATATGTCAGTGGGGTTGAATCTAAAGGGCAAACTGAATCTGAATGCCTTGCAAGCAGCTCTGGATCGTATTGTGGCGCGCCATGAAATTCTCCGTACCACGATCATGACGGCAGAAGACGAAGCACAGCAAATTATCCATGATGCAGATTGTGGTTTTCCGCTGATACAAGAAGATTTCAGCCAGCTATATTCAGAACAGGGAACGACATCAGAACAGCAAGCGGCCATTGAAAAAATCGCCTGTCTTGAGGCAAACCACCCCTTTGATTTTGTTAATGGTCCATTAGCACGGGGACGTTTGCTAAAACTGGCAGAAGATCAGCATATTCTGCTGTTAACTCAGCACCATATTATCTCTGATGGCTGGTCAGTCAGTCTCTTTATGCAAGAACTGTCCGCTCTTTATCGTGCATTCCGTCAAGGGCAGCCTGATCCAATGCCCGCCCTGACCATTCAGTATGCTGATTATGTTCTCTGGCAGAAAAATGAGTTGCAGGGAAAAGGGCTGGAAAAACAGGTCGAATTCTGGCGTAACGCCCTGCAAGGTGCACCCGCACTTCTGGAAGTCCCCACTGACCGTCCGCGCCCTGTGAAGCAAAGCTATATTGGCGGACGCGTTAATATTGCTCTGCCTCCTGCATTGCAGACTGGTTTAAAAGAACTCAGCCAACGCCACGGAACAACCCTATTTATGACGTTACTGGCGGGATGGGCTACATTGCTCGGCCGCCTCAGTGGTCAGGATGATATTGTGATTGGTACGCCCATTGCTAATCGTCAACAACCTGAATTAGCCCCTTTAATCGGCTTTTTTGCCAATACATTAGCATTACGTGTGCAATTGCATGATAACCCGAGTGTCAATGAACTTCTGGCACAAGTAAAAGAACAAGCAATCAATGCATTTGCCCATCAAGACCTGCCCTTCGAACAACTGGTCGAGATTTTGCAGCCTCCGCGCATCCTGAGCCATAGCCCAATTTTTCAGGTTATGCTGGCAACCAATAATACGCCGGGACAACGGCATTTCGACCTGCCGGGATTGGTATTGGATGAGCGGCCATTAATCAGGGATAGTGCTTACTTTGACCTGACATTAACGCTGGATGAAACTGAAAAGGGGTTAGTGGGTGATCTGGAATATGCCCGTGATCTGTTCGACCACGCCACGATTGAGCGTATGGTCAGCCATTTAAACACCTTACTGGCGGCAATGGTGACTGATGATAGCCAGCGTGTGGCTGAACTACCGCTGATCACCCCCCAACAGCGCCAACAATTGTTGGTGGATTTTAATGACACAGCCCTCACCTGCCCACAGGATAAATTGATCCACCAGCTCTTTGAACAACACGCAGAGTCGATGCCTGATGCTATTGCTCTGGTGTATCAAGATACGCAACTGAGTTATGCCGAACTGAACCAGCGTGCCAACCAACTGGCACACAGCCTGATTGCCTTTGGCATACGCCCAGACGACCGCGTGGCTCTGTGCGTCGGGCGCAGCCCGGATATGATCATGGGCATGTTGGGCATTCTCAAAGCAGGAGCAGGTTACGTTCCGTTCGATCCAGAATATCCTGCCGAACGATTGACATACCAGTTATCAGACAGCACACCAACGTTATTGCTGACGCAAAAACAGTTACAGGCAAGTTTACCGCCGACGGAGGTGCCGGTCTGGTTGCTGGATGATGAAAATTATCTAAATGTTGTGGCGCAACAGCCAACCCACAATCCTGATGCCCGCCAATCAGGGCTTCTGCCACATCATCTGGCCTATATTATCTACACCTCCGGTTCGACCGGATTGCCTAAAGGGGTGATGCTGGAACACCGTAATGTCGTCAACTTTATTCATGCTCAACATCAAATCAGCCATCCCCAACCCGGGGATCGCATTCTGCAATTTGCGACCGTGGCATTCGATACCTCGGTATCAGATATTTTCCCGACACTGGCTGCGGGGGCGACTTTAGTCCTGCGTCCTGCCCATATCCGTGTGCCGGATACGGAATTTATTGATTTTTTACGGCAGCAGAAGATCACCATTATGGATCTGCCGACGGCGTTCTGGCACCAATGGGTACAGGAGATGAAAGCCGATCGTACAGGTTTCAGTCCTGACCTGCATACGGTTATAGTCGGTGGAGAGAAAGCAGAATACCGCCATTGGGTAGATTGGCAATCATTGCCCGAAACGCAATGCTGCCGTTGGATCAACACCTATGGCCCAACGGAAACCACCGTTATCGTAACGTCACTGATCCTAACGGGTGGCGCCTCCACCGAGATTGTAAACAACATTCCTATTGGCCGCCCCAATGCCAATTCCCGTATTTATATTCTCGATCCTTTCGGCCACCCCGTACCCATCGGTGTCAGCGGGGAGATTTATATCGGCGGTGCCGGTGTCGCCCGTGGTTACTTAAACCGACCGGAACTGACGGCAGAACGCTTTGTGCCCGATCCATTCAGTAAAGAAGCCAATGCACGCCTGTATAAAAGCGGCGATCTGGGGCGCTGGCTACCGGACGGTAACATTGAATATTCAGGCCGCAATGATTTTCAGGTCAAACTGCGTGGCTTCCGTATTGAATTAGGCGAAATCGAAGCGCAATTGGCAACTTGTGACGGCGTTAAAGATGTGGTGGTCATTGCCCGTGAAGAAACGGCTGGCGACAAGCGTCTGGTTGCCTACCTGATACCACAACCTGATGTTACGCTCACCCCTTCCCATCTGCGTGAACAATTGAGCATCCATCTGATGGAGCACATGATCCCCAGTGCATTTGTCATACTGGAAGCATTCCCACTGACCGGCAGTGGTAAATTAGATCGCAAGGCCTTGCCAGCACCGGATCGTACTGCAATCGCCAGCCGTGAATACGAAGCCCCTCAAGGGGAAATTGAGCGGAAACTGGCGGAGGTCTGGCAATCCCTGCTGGGGCTGGAGCAAGTAGGACGTCACGATAATTTCTTTGAATTGGGTGGGCACTCTTTGCTGACAGTGCAGATGGCTACCCGCTTACGCCAGATTTTCAACAGCAAAGTGGACTTGCAAGATCTATTCACCCATCCAATTTTGTCCGATTTGGCCCAATCGTTGGATACCGCCAATCAACCAGCACCGCATGCCACACAACCGGTGATACTCCCCGCCGACCGACAACAAGTTCTGCCTCTCTCCTGGGCACAACAACGCCTGTGGTTCCTGGCGCAGTTAGATCCTGCCGCCCAAACGGCATATCACATCTCTGGCGGGTTGCGTCTGCAAGGCCAGCTAAACCTGAATGCGCTGCAAGCGGCTCTGGATAGGATCGTTGCCCGCCATGAAATTCTGCGCACAACGATCAACATGGAGGATGGTATCGCCCGGCAAGTAATTGCCGGAGCGGAGCGGGGCTTCACGTTGACCATTAAAGATGTCAGTCAATCAACTGAGACAGAAAAACAGGCGGCTATTGATGCCGCCGCTCAATTTGAAACTCACCATCCCTTTGATTTTGCTCTGGAACCATTAATTCGTGGACAATTGTTAAAACTCGCCAGTGATGAACATGTTCTGTTGTTGACTCAGCACCACATGATTTCGGATGGCTGGTCATTGAACATCCTGATATATGAATTCACCACCCTCTACCGTGCTTTCATTCAGGAACAACGCGATCCACTGCCTGCACTGACAATACAATATGCTGACTATGCTCTCTGGCAGCGACAATGGCTACAGGGTGACGTGCTGGAAAAACAGGTCAGTTTCTGGCGAGAAGCGCTGCAAGGTGCCCCTGCGTTACTGGAACTGCCGACAGACAGGCCACGCCCTGCGGTTCAGCGCTACCGTGGTGATCACGTGGCATTCTCCCTTTCACCTGCATTAAGTGATGGCTTAAAGGCATTGAGCCAGCGCCATGGTGCCACATTATTCATGACATTACTGGCAGCATGGTCAATATTGCTTGCCCGCATCAGTGGTCAACAAGATGTTGTTATCGGAACGCCGATCGCTAACCGACAGCACCGTGAATTAGAACCGTTGATCGGTTTCTTTGCCAATACGCTGGCACTCAGGGTGAAACTGGAGGATAACCCCACCGTTGGCGCATTATTGGCACAAGTCAAAGCCCATGCACTGGCAGCCTATGTACATCAGGACTTACCCTTTGAACAACTGGTCGAAGCGCTGCAACCGCCACGTAGCTTAAGTTATAGCCCGATATTTCAGGTCATGCTCGCGCTGGATAACACACCGATCCAGCAATCTCTTGAATTACCCAATTTAGAGCTGGGTGAACTGCCATTAACCCGCAGAAGCACCCATTTCGATCTGTCACTTTCCATGAACGATACCGAAAATGGGGTAATCGGTGAATTGGAATATGCCAGTGATCTGTTTGATCGAGCCAGCATTGAACGGCTGGCAAGCTATCTGCAAACCCTATTAACCGCGATGGTTGCTGATGATCCTCTGCGGATACACGATTTGCCGTTGCTGCAAACGCAACAACGCAGGCAATTATTGGTGGATTTCAATAATACCAATCTGGTCTATCCGCAAGATAGGTTGATCCACCAACTGTTCGAGCAACAAGCGGAACAAACACCTGATGCGATTGCATTAGTGTTTGGTGATAGTCAACTGAGTTACGCCGCATTAAATCGTCATGCTAACCAGCTGGCTCATCATCTGATTGCATCTGGTGTACGCCCCGATGATCGCATTGCTCTCTGTGCCGATCGTAGTCTGGATATGATTATCGGTATGTACGGTATCCTGAAAGCGGGGGCCGGCTATGTGCCGCTCGATCCAGAATACCCCGCAGAACGGCTGGCTTATCAATTATCAGACAGTAAGCCAGTCTGGTTGTTGACTCAGCGCCATTTACAGGCACATTTGCCGGCGCAGGACATTCCCACTCTGTTGTTGGATGATGATGACCACCGTAATGCGGTAGCACAGCAACCCAGCCATAACCCTGATCTCCGCCAAATGGGGCTGCAACCGCATCATCTGGCTTATATCATCTATACCTCCGGCTCCACCGGACAACCTAAAGGGGTGATGCTGGAGCACCGCAATGTAGTGAACTTTATCCATGCGCAACATAAGACCAGCGAACCTAAACCGGGTGATCGCATCCTGCAATTTGCCACCATCGCCTTTGATACCTCGGTATCCGATATTTTCCCGACGCTGGCAGCCGGTGCAACACTGGTTCTGCGACCGCCTCATATCCGCATACCGGATGCAACCTTCGTTGCTTTCCTGCGCGAACAGAAGATCACCATTATGGATATGCCCACGGCTTTCTGGCACCTGTGGGTACAGGAGATGATGGCCGGACGCAGTGGTTTCAGCCCCTATCTGCACACCCTTATTGTCGGCGGTGAAAAAGCGGAGTACCGTCATTTAATCAGCTGGCTGTCTCACCCGGAAACCCAATCCTGCCGCTGGATTAACTCCTATGGCCCGACTGAGGCAACGGTGATTGCCACGACATTAAAGCTGGATCACCAACATCCACCGCACTTCGAAAGTGTTATCCCGATTGGTTATCCACTGCCTAATACCCGCGTTTATATCCTGGATACCCGGGGTCAGCCGGTGCCGATTGGGGTGAGTGGCGAAATTCATCTTGGTGGCGCAGGCGTTGCCCGTGGTTATCTCAATCAACCCGATTTAACCACAGAGAAATTTATTCCTGATCCCTTTAGTGAACAAACAGATGCCCGTATGTATAAAACCGGCGATCTGGGGCGCTGGTTGCCCAATGGCACGATTGAATATCTGGGGCGCAACGATTTTCAGGTCAAGCTACGCGGTTTCCGCATTGAACTAGGGGAAATTGAAGCACAACTAGCCGCCTGCGAAAGCGTCAGTGATGCCGTGGTGATTGCTCGTGAAGAGGAAAAGGGGGATAAGCGTCTGGTTGCTTACCTCATTCCACAATCAGGCGTTCTCCTCAACCCTGCCTATCTGCGTGAACAATTGAGCGTCAGTTTGATGGAACATATGCTCCCCAATGCCTTTGTTATGCTGGATGCGTTCCCGCTAACTGCCAATGGCAAGCTGGATCGCAAAGCCCTGCCAGCACCGGACCACTCTGCCATTGTCAGCCGTGAATATGAAGCGCCACAAGGAGAAACGGAGCAAATTCTGGCGGCAGTTTGGCAATCCCTGCTACGCCTTGAGCAAGTGGGACGCCATGACAATTTCTTTGAGCTGGGTGGACATTCTTTGTTAGTCGTTAATCTGATCGAAGAATTACGCCAGCATGACCTATTCCTTGATGTCAGTACCGTCTTCTCGGCACCAACACTGGCTGCCATGAGCGCTCGTTTAAATCAAAATAGCACGCGTAGTAGCACCGAACTGGCTATTCCGCCAAACCTGATCCACGAAGACAGCCAGACTCTTACCCCAGACATGCTGCCACTGGTGGAGTTGACACAAAACCAGATCGAGGAGATTGTCCACCTCGTTCCCGGCGGTATCGCCAATATTCAGGATATCTACCCGCTTGGGCCATTACAGGCCGGTATCCTGTTCCATCATTTGCTGGAAACCGAAGGCGATATCTATCTGGATAATCAGCTTATGGCGTTCGACAGCCGGGCACGTCTAGATACGTTCTTACAGGTACTGCAACAAGTCATTGATCGGCACGATATTCTGCGCAGTGCGGTGCATTGGCAAGAATTGCCCGAACCTGTTCAGATTGTTTATCGTCGGGCACCGCTGCCGATTATTGAACACGTGTTGTTAACAGAAGCGCAATTACGTCATCTCACTGACCCACACACGGTGCGAATGGAAATCACCAAAGCCCCACTTCTGGCGGCACATATCGCCCGGGATCCTGAATCTGGGCAGTGGCTGCTCTCCTTATTACATCACCATTTAGTTTGCGACCACATTTCATTGGGCATGATCTTTAATGAGATTAACGCACTGATCCTGGGAGAAAATGACACCCTGCCGGTTCCCCTGCCTTACCGTAATTTTATCGCCCAAGCCCGTAGCGTGCCGCAGGAAGTCCATCAAACCTATTTCCGCGAGCAACTTGGGGATGTTGAAGAGCCAACTCTGCCCTTTGGATTACTTGACGACCCCAAAGAAACAAAGCGCAATAAAATCGTAGAGCATATCCTCACACTGGATAGCGAACTCGCCCACAACCTGCGTAACTGCGCCCGGCAACTCGGCATGAGTGCCGCAGTGCTGTTCCATGTCGCATGGGCACACGTATTAGCCCGATGCAGTGGGCGAAGCGATGTGGTGTTTGGCACGGTCCTGCTGGGACGCTTACAGGGCGGAATCGGCGCTTCCGAAGTATTGGGTATGTTTATCAATACCCTGCCTGTCCGTATTCGGTTACAGGAGCGTACCGTTAAGCAGGCAGTCCGGGAAACCCAGCGACAACTCAGTGAATTGCTCGATCACGAACAAGCATCATTGGCCGTTGCCCAGCGTTGCAGTGGCATCCAGGCCCCATTACCGTTGTTTAACAGCCTGCTGAACTTCCGCCATAGCCCACGTAATCAATCTCAATCTGCATCGTTGGCATGGGAAGGTGTGCAGATACTCAGTGGTGAAGAACGCAGTAACTATCCACTGTCACTGGATATCGATGATTTTGATGATGGATTTGCACTGACCGCACAGTGCTATCAGCAGATTGATCCGGCGCATATCAACGCCTATATGGATATCGCCTTGCGAGGCATTATTGCAGCCCTGCAACACGCACCGGAGCAGAAAATTGAATCACTCGATATCCTCCCGCCAGAAGAGCGTATTCAGGTATTGGAAACCTTTAACGATACTGCCGTCGATCTTCCGCCCGAGGTTTTAATCCACCCACTGTTTGAACAGCAAGTGGAACGGACACCTGATGCCACCGCACTGGTGTTTGGTGCAAGCCAATTGAGCTATGCCGAACTGAACTACCATGCCAATCAACTGGCTCATCATCTGATTGCATCCGGTGTACGCCCCGATGATCGCATTGCTCTCTGTGTCGATCGTAGTCTGGATATGATTATCGGTATGTACGGTATCCTGAAAGCGGGTGCTGGTTATATTCCGCTCGATCCAGAATACCCCGCAGAACGGCTGGCTTATCAATTATCAGACAGTAAACCAGTCTGGTTGTTGACTCAGCGCCATTTACAGGTACATTTGCCGGCGCAGGATATTCCCACCCTGTTGCTGGATGATGATGACCACCGTAACGCGGTAGCACAACAACCGATTTATAACCCTGATATCCGCCGAATGGGGCTTCAACCGCACCATCTGGCCTATATTATCTATACTTCCGGCTCTACCGGACAACCCAAAGGCGTGATGCTGGAACACCGCAATGTGGTGAACTTTATTCATGCGCAACATAAGACCAGCGAACCTAAATCGGGTGATCGCATCCTGCAATTTGCCACCATCGCATTTGATACCTCGGTATCGGATATTTTCCCGACGCTGGCATCCGGTGCTACTCTGGTTCTGCGTCCACCTCATATCAGAGTACCGGATGCGACATTTGTCGCCTTCCTGCGCGAACAGAAGATCACCATCATGGATATGCCTACCGCCTTCTGGCATCACTGGGTACAGGAGATGATGGCGGGGCGCAGTGGTTTCAGCCCCTATCTGCATACCCTTATTGTCGGCGGTGAGAAAGCAGAACATCGACATTTAATCAACTGGCTGTCTCACCCGGAAACGCAATCCTGCCGCTGGATTAACTCCTATGGCCCGACTGAGGCAACGGTGATTGCCACAACATTGACCGTGGATAAACGGGCGAGAGATAACCCGCAAGTCCCATATCTCAATGACAATATTCCGATTGGCCGCCCATTGCCCAATACCCGTATCTATATTTTGGATACCCTCGGTCAACCGGTGCCTATTGGTGTCAGTGGTGAAATTCACATCGCTGGTTCAGGTGTCGCGCGGGGTTATCTGAATAAGCCGGAGATGACGGCGGAGAAATTTGTTGCCGATCCATTCAGCGCACAGCCAAATACGCGCATGTACAAAACCGGTGACTTAGGACGCTGGTTGCCAAACGGCATGATTGAATATCTGGGACGCAACGATTTTCAAATCAAGATACGCGGCTTTCGCATTGAACTGGGGGAAATTGAAGCACAGCTGGCTAGCTGTGAAGGCGTCAGGGATGCGGTAGTCATCGCCCGTGAAGAAGAAACCGGCGACAAACGTCTGGTGGCCTATGTCATTCCACAATCCGGTTTCACACCAGATGCCAATAGGCTGCGTGAACAACTGAATCACCGTCTGGCGAGTTATATGGTGCCTGGCGCGTTTATTGTGCTGGAAGCCTTCCCGCTAACCGGAAGCGGCAAATTAGATCGCAAAGCCCTGCCAGCGCCAGATCGTTCAGCCATCGCCAGCCGTGAATACGAAGCACCCCAGGGTGAAATCGAACAGCAAATTGCCGCTATCCTACAGACTTTATTGGGGTTAGAACAGATAGGACGCCATGACAGCTTCTTTGATCTGGGTGGAAATTCCCTATCAATCATTCAGCTCATGGCAAGATTACGTGATGTCTTCCATCTTGAAGTGTCCATTCAAGACATATTTACCCATCCAGAACTTTCTGAACTCGCCGGGCTTATCGCATCAAGACAGGTCGAAACCTTTTTCGCACAAGAAGATATCGAATTGCTGCAAAAAGAATTGGAAAACTTGTCCGAAGATGAACTGCGTGCCCTGCTAAATGGAGATAATTAATTAAATGAGTCACAAAGAACTAAGCCTGCTTGAATTAAGACAAGCGGTACTCCAGAAAAAAATTAAAGAACGCATTGAAAACCGTCAGAGTGGGGAAAAAAAGCAGATCGGAGAAAAAAGGCACATTATCCCGAGAAACGCGGATCAGCAAACGCTTCCCCTCTCCTGGGCACAACAACGCTTATGGCTTCTGGCGCAGTTAGATCCCGCCGCCCAAACGGCCTATCACATGCCAGGTGGTCTGCGTCTGCAAGGGTTTCTGAATTTAGAGGCCCTGCAAGCAGCATTAAGCCGAATTGTTGCTCGGCATGAAATTCTGCGCACGACTATCAATATGGTCGGAGGCCAAGCCCTGCAAATTATTGGTAAATCAGAGAGCGGCTTCTCTTTGGCCGTGGAAGAACTCCGTCATCTGCCTGCGCAAGAGCAACAAATTACCATCGAAGAGATAGTTCGGCGTGAAACCAGCCAGCCATTTGACTTTGCACAAGGCCCCCTCATCAGGGGGCGCTTGCTGCGACTGGCGGCAAATGAACATATCCTGTTATTAACCCAGCATCATATTATTTCCGATGGTTGGTCTCTTAACATCCTGATGCACGAACTTTCCACGCTTTATCAAGCGTTCAGCGAAGGGCGTGGTGATCCCCTGCCCGCATTGACACTTCAATATGCTGACTATGCCCTGTGGCAAAGAGAGTGGCTACAGGGAGAAATATTGGAAAAACAGGTGAATTTCTGGCGCGATGCGTTACAGGGTGCGCCTGCACTTTTAGAACTACCGACAGACAGGCCACGCCCAGAGCAACAGAGTTATGCCGGAGGGTATGTTGATATTACTCTGTCACCGGAATTAAGTGCCGGATTAAGAAACCTTAGCCAGCGCCACGGCACAACATTATTCATGACCCTGATGGCGGGATGGGCAACTTTGCTTTCCCGTCTGAGCGGGCAGAAAGATCTGGTGATTGGCACACCGGTCGCTAACCGGCAATATAGCGAATTAGAGCCGCTGATTGGCTTTTTTGTTAACACGCTGGCCCTGCGCATTCAAATAAATGACAATCCAACAGTCAGCGCTCTGCTCGCCAGGGTTAAGGCTCATGCACTGAATGCCTACGCCCATCAAGATCTGCCATTCGAACAGTTGGTAGAAATACTAAAACCACCCCGCAGCCTCAGTCATAGCCCGATTTTTCAGGTGATGATGTCAGTGGATAATACCCCTGGACAGCAGAATATCACCTTGCCGGATATCACCATTAGTGAAATCAATCTAACCGAAAGCAGTGCGCATTTCGATCTGTCTCTCTCGATAAATGATACCGAAAAGGGCTTAGTGGGTGGCCTGGAATATTCCAGTGATCTGTTTGACCCTGCCAGCGTTGAACGTATCGCCAGTTACCTGCAAACCCTGCTGACCGCGATGGTTAAAGATGATTCGCAACCAGTGGAAAGTTTACCCCTATTGCAACCATACCAATGCACTCAAGTATTAGATGAATTCAATGATACGGCCTTTCCATATCCACAAACGTTATTGATCCACCAACTGTTTGAACAACAGGTGGAACAAACCCCTGACGCTACCGCATTAGTGTTTGGCGAGAGTGAACTGAGTTATGCAGAGCTAAACCGCCACGCTAACCAACTGGCTTACCAGCTGATCGCTTCTGGCGTGCGCCCTGATGATCGCGTGGCAATCTGTGTTGACCGTAGTCTGGATTTGATTATTGGTTTGTACGCGATCCTTAAAGCGGGGGCAGGCTATGTGCCGCTCGATCCCGAATACCCCGCCGAACGCCTGGCCTATCAACTGTCGGATAGCCAGCCGGTGTTATTGCTGACCCAACAACATTTGCAGGGGCTGTTGCCAATATCAGACATGCCCGTCTGGTTGCTGGATGATGAAAGCCACCGAAATCACGTGGCAAACCAGCCGGTTCATAATCCTGATGTTCAGCTTCAACCGCACCATCTGGCCTACATCATCTATACCTCCGGCTCCACCGGACAGCCCAAAGGCGTGATGCTGGAGCACCGCAATGTGGTGAACTTTATCCATGCCCAGCACCAGACCAGCGAGCCACAATTAGGGGATCGTATCCTGCAATTTGCGACCATCGCCTTTGATACTTCGGTATCCGATATTTTCCCCACCCTCGCATCCGGTGCCACTCTGGTTTTGCGCCCACCTCATATTCGGATACCGGATATGACTTTTGTCACTTTCCTGCGTGAACAGCAAATCACCATTATGGATATGCCAACGGCCTTCTGGCACTTGTGGGTACAGGAGATGATGGCAGGGCGCAGTGGTTTCAGCCCATCTCTGCATACCCTTATTGTGGGCGGTGAAAAAGCGGAGTACCGCCATTTGATTAGCTGGCTGTCTCATCAGGAAACCCAATCCTGCCGCTGGATTAACTCTTATGGCCCAACGGAAACTACGGTAATTGCCACCACACTGAAATTGGATCACCAAAGCCCACTGCATCTCAACGGTGTTATCCCGATTGGCTATCCACTGCCCAATAGCCGTATTTATATTCTGGATCCGCACGGACGACCGGTGCCTATTGGCGTCAGTGGTGAGATCCATATCGGTGGCGCAGGGGTGGCGCGGGGTTATCTCAATCGCCCGGATTTAACCGCAGAGAAATTTGTGGCGGATCCGTTTAGCACACAGCCCGATGCCCGTATGTACAAGACCGGCGATCTGGGCCGCTGGCTACCCGATGGCGCGATTGAATATCTGGGGCGCAATGATTTTCAGGTCAAGAGCCGGGGCTTCCGCATTGAACCGGGGGAAATTGAAACCCAACTGGTGGCTTGCGACGGCGTCCGCGATGCTGTGGTGATTGCCCGTGAAGAAGAAAGCGGTGACAAGCGTTTAATCGCCTATGTGATCCCCAAAACCGGTATGACACTCAGTCCGGCTGAATTACGCAAGCAACTAAGCACCCGATTGATGGAGCATATGCTACCCGGTGCCTTTGTGATGCTGGACGCTTTCCCGCTGTCCGCCAACGGCAAACTGGATCGCAACGCCCTGCCGGTGCCGGATCGGAGCGCTATTGTCAGCCGTGAATATGAAGTGCCACAAGGCGAAGCTGAACAAACTCTGGCCGCAATCTGGCAATCCCTGTTGCATGTGGAACACGTTGGGCGGCAAGACAATTTCTTTGAGCTGGGCGGGCATTCCCTGCTCGTGGTCAATTTGATAGAGCAACTTCGTCTTCACGACCTGTCTTTGGATGTCAACGCGGTCTTCTCTGCTCCCACGCTGGCAGCTATGAGCACCCTAATTCGTCACAATAATACTCAATCCACGCCTCTACAGGACGTACCGCCTAACCTGATTCGAGAAGACAGTTCCGTCATTACGCCAGATATGCTACCGCTGGTGGCATTGACCCAAGACCAGATAGATCAGATTGTTTCCCATGTAACAGGCGGTATCTCCAACGTCCAGGACATTTATCCACTGGGACCGTTGCAGGAAGGTATTCTGTTCCACCATTTGCTGGAAACGGAAGGTGATCTCTATCTGGACAACCATTTGATGATTTTCGACAGCCGGACACGGCTGGAGAGTTTCTTGCAGGCGTTGCAGCGGGTAATTGACCGGCACGATATCCTGCGCAGCGCCGTTTACTGGAAAGCGCTTCTTAAACCAGTACAAATCGTCTATCGCCATGCACCACTGCCAATCATTGAACTCAGGCTATCGGCAGAGGAAGCCCCAGAAACCCAGCTACGCCGCCTCACCGATCCCCGTGCAATACGGATGGATATGACTAAAGCACCTCTGTTAGCTGCTCATATAGCCAAAGATCCCGCCTCCGATCAATGGCTACTCTCCTTGTTGTATCACCACTTAGTGTGTGATCACATATCACTGGATATGATATTCAGTGAAATACAAACCCTGCTTTTGGGGGACAGTGAAGAGTTACTTACACCACTGCCTTACCGAAACTTTATCGCGCAGATCCGCAATGTACCTTTGGAGGTTCATCAGAACTACTTCCGCGAATTATTGGGTGATGTGGAAGAACCTACTCTGCCGTTCGGGCTGCTTGACGTACAAGGTGGCGGTCTCAATGAGATAGTGGAAAACGTTCTCACGCTGGATAGCCAGCTGGCCCAAAATCTCCGTAATTGCGCCCGTCAATTGGGGATGAGCGCGGCCGTACTGTTTCATGTGGCCTGGGCACAGGTGCTGGCGCGATGCAGTGGTCGGAATGATGTCGTATTTGGTACTGTTCTGTTGGGACGGTTACAGGGCGGGATGGGTGCCGCCGAAGTGCTGGGGATGTTTATTAATACCTTACCTATTCGCGTTAAGTTACAGGCACGTACCGTCAAGCAGGCAGTACAAGAAACTTATCAGCAGTTAACCGCACTACTGGAACATGAGCAGGCACCTCTGGCGGTTGCCCAACGTTGCAGTGGTATTCAGGCACCATTGCCACTGTTTAACAGCCTGCTTAATTTTCGTCATAGCCCACGCGAAGATGAACAAGTGGCTGCAATGGCCTGGGAAGGTATTGACGAGATCGAGGGTGAAGAGCGCAGTAACTACCCCTTATCACTGGATGTGGACGATTTTGATGACGGATTTGCACTCACCGCACAATGCAGCTCGCAAATTAATCCGGTGCGCATTAATGCCTATATGAAGACAGCGTTAGAAAGGATTGTGGCCGCGTTGCAATATGCGCCTGAACAAGCCATTGAGTCAATCGACATCCTGTCACTAACTGAGCGCACTCAGTTACTGGAAACCTTTAACGATAACGTAGTCACCTATCCGCAAGACGCCCTAATCCACCAACTGTTTGAACAACAGGCAGCACGCACACCGGATGCAATTGCATTGGTCTTTGATGAGAATGAACTGAGTTATGCGGCACTGAATCGCCACGCTAACCAACTGGCTCACCAGCTGATCGCTTCTGGCGTACGCCCCGATGATCGCGTGGCAATCTGTGTTGATCGTAGTCTGGATTTGATTATTGGTTTGTACGCGATCCTTAAAGCGGGAGCCGGCTATGTGCCGCTCGACCCGGAATACCCCGTCGAACGCCTGGCATATCAACTGTCGGATAGCCAGCCGGTGTTATTGCTGACCCAACAACATTTGCAGGGACTGTTGCCAGTATCAGACATCCCCGTCTGGTTGCTGGATGATGAAGCCCACCGGGATCACGTGGCAAACCAGCCGGTTCATAATCCTGATGTTCAGCTTCAACCGCACCATCTGGCCTACATCATCTATACTTCCGGCTCCACCGGACAGCCCAAAGGCGTGATGCTGGAGCACCGCAATGTGGTGAGCTTTATCCATGCCCAGCACCAGACCAGCGAACCCCAGGCGGGGGATCGTATCCTGCAATTTGCGACCATTGCCTTTGATACTTCGGTATCCGATATTTTCCCTACTCTGGCCGCCGGTGCCACTCTGGTTCTGCGCCCACCTCATATTCGGATACCGGATATGACTTTTGTCACCTTCCTGCGTGAACAGCAAATCACCATTATGGATATGCCCACCGCCTTCTGGCACTTGTGGGTACAGGAGATGATGGCAGGGCGCAGTGGTTTCAGCCCATCTCTGCATACCCTTATTGTGGGCGGTGAAAAAGCGGAGTACCGCCATTTGATTAGCTGGCTGTCTCATCCGGAAACCCAATCCTGCCGCTGGATTAACTCTTATGGCCCAACGGAAAGTACGGTAATTGCCACCACACTGAAATTGGATCACCAAAGCCCACTGCATCTCAACGGTGTTATCCCGATTGGTTATCCGCTGCCCAATAGCCGTATTTATATTCTGGATACGCACGGGCGGCCGGTGCCTATTGGCGTCAGTGGTGAGATCCATATCGGTGGCGCAGGGGTGGCGCGGGGTTACCTCAATCGCCCGGATTTAACCGCAGAGAAATTTGTGGCGGATCCGTTTAGCACACAGCCCGATGCCCGTATGTATAAAACCGGCGATCTGGGGCGCTGGCTACCCGATGGCGCGATTGAATATTTAGGGCGCAATGATTTTCAGGTCAAGATCCGGGGCTTCCGCATTGAACCGGGGGAAATTGAAACCCAACTGGTGGCTTGCGAGGGCGTCCGCGATGCCGTGGTGATCGCCCGTGAAGAAGCAACCGGTGACAAGCGCTTAATTGCCTATGTGATCCCCAAAACCGGCATCACATTAAAACCGGCCGATTTGCGTGAACAACTCCGTGCCCGCCTGATGGAATATATGCTGCCTGCTGCCTTTGTGATGCTGGATGCCTTCCCGTTGTCTGCCAACGGTAAACTGGATCGTAAAGCGCTGCCGGTGCCGGATCAGCACGCTATTGTCAGCCGTGAATACGAAGCACCACAGGGCGAAACCGAACAGAAACTGGCGGCCGTCTGGCAATCGATTCTGGCACGGGAACAGGTCGGGCGTCATGACAACTTCTTCGAACTGGGCGGCCATTCATTGCTGGTAGTCAGCCTGATCGAACAGTTACGTCAGCAAGGGCTGTCTCTGGCGGTCAGCGCGGTCTTCGCAGCCCCCACGCTGGCAGCCATGAGCGCCCGCTTACATCAGAAGAGTGAGCAAGATGCGCAGGCAATAGCTATTCCGCCTAACCTGATCCGCGAAGACAGTCCGCACATTACGCCGGCTATGCTGCCACTGGTAACCTTAACCCAGCCCCAAATTGACCAGATTGTTGACCGTGTCCCGGGCGGTGTCGCCAATATTCAGGATATTTACCCGCTTGGCCCCTTGCAGGAAGGCATTCTGTTCCACCATTTACTGGCAGAAACCGGTGACACTTACCTTGAAAATATTCTGATGCACTTTGACAGCCGGACACGGCTGGAGAGTTTCTTGCAGGCGTTGCAGCGGGTGATTGACCGGCACGATATTCAACGCAGTGCCTTCCACTGGCAGGAACTCCCCATTCCCGTGCAGGTGGTCTGCCGTCATGCGCCCCTGCCGATCACAGAGCTGACGTTATCCGCGGGAGAAAGTGCTGAAAGCCAGCTCCGGCGTCTGACCGATCCGGACAGCATACGGTTAGATATTACGCAGGCACCATTATTGGCCGCCTATATCGCTCAGGATCCCGACGCCGATTTATGGTGGCTGAGTCTGTTGCACCACCATCTGGTCTGTGACCATCTGTCACTGGAAATCATTTTCAGCGAAGTGCAGGCGCTGATCCTGGGTGAAGAAGCGTCTCTGCCTGCCCCGTTGCCTTACCGCAATTTTATTGCCCAGACCCGTCAGGTGCCGGTTGAAGTGCATCAGGCTTATTTCCAGCAGTTACTGGGCGACGTGGAAGCACCGACTCTGCCGTTCGGGTTACTGGATGTGCAGGGGAACAGCCGCGATAAGCACGCTAAAATCGTGGAAGATATCGTCACGTTAGATGATGAACTGGCACAACAGCTCCGGGATTGCACCCGCCAGTTGGGTATCAGTCCGGCTGTACTGTTCCATGTGGCCTGGGCACAGGTATTGGCACAATGCTGTGGCCGTGAAGATGTGGTATTCGGTACTGTTCTGTTGGGCCGATTACAGGGCGGTATAGGTGCCTCTCAGGTGCTGGGGATGTTTATCAATACCCTGCCAGTCCGTATTCAATTACAGGCCCGTACCGTAAAACAGGCGGTACAGGAAACCTACCAGCGCTTGAGTGAATTGCTGGATCATGAACAGACCCCATTGGCGATTGCCCAGCGGTGCAGCGGTGTGCCAGCCTCATTGCCGCTGTTTAACAGCCTGCTTAATTTCCGCCACAGCCCGCGTAACGAGGAGCAATCCGGTTCACCGGCCTGGGACGGTATTCAGGAGCTGGACAGTGAAGAGCGCAGCAATTACCCCTTATCGCTGGATGTCGATGATTTTGATGATGGATTTGCGCTGACTACCCAATGCAGCCAGCAAATTAATCCGGTGCGCATTAATGCCTATATGAAGACAGCGTTGGAAGGCATTGTAGCCGCTCTGCAATATGCGCCGGAGCAACCTATCCACGCTATCGATATCCTGCCACTGGCCGAACGTACTCAACTACTGGAAACATTTAACGATACCGTAGTCACCTATCCGCAAGACGCCTTAATTCACCAACTGTTTGAACAACAGGCAGCGCGCACACCGGATGCGCTTGCGTTGGTCTTTGGCGAGAGTGAACTGAGTTATGCAGAGCTAAACCGCCATGCTAACCAACTGGCTCACCAGCTGATCGCTTCTGGCGTGCGCCCTGATGATCGCATCGCTATCTGTGTTGACCGCAGTCTGGATTTGATTATTGGTTTGTACGCGATCCTTAAAGCGGGGGCCGGCTATGTACCGCTCGACCCGGAATACCCCGCCGAACGCCTGGCTTATCAGCTGTCGGATAGCCAACCGGTGTTATTGCTGACCCAACAACATTTGCAGGGACTGTTGCCAGTATCAGACATCCCCGTCTGGTTGCTGGATGATGAAAGCCACCGGGATCACGTGGCAAACCAGCCGGTTCATAATCCTGATGTTCAGCTTCAACCGCACCATCTGGCCTATATTATCTATACCTCCGGCTCCACCGGACAGCCCAAAGGCGTGATGCTGGAGCACCGCAATGTGGTGAACTTTATCCATGTCCAGCACCAGACCAGCGAGCCACAATTAGGGGATCGTATCCTGCAATTTGCGACCATCGCCTTTGATACTTCGGTATCCGATATTTTCCCTACCCTCGCATCCGGTGCCACTCTGGTTCTGCGTCCTGCCCATATCCGTGTACCGGATGCAGAATTTGTCGATCTGCTAAATGAGCAGAAAATCACTATCATGGATATGCCCACCGCCTTCTGGCATCACTGGGTACAGGAAATGATGGCGGGGCGCAGTGGTTTCGGCCAATACCTGCACACCGTTATCGTCGGTGGTGAAAAAGCGGAACTGCGCCATTTGCTGAGTTGGCAGTCTATACCAGATACCCAATCCTGCCGCTGGATTAACTCTTATGGCCCTACCGAAACGACGGTGATTGCCACCACCTTAACCCTCACTGATAACGGTCAAGATTCGCCTGAAATGACGGACGTTATCCCGATTGGTTATCCGCTGCCCAATAGCCGTATTTATATTCTTGATCCGCACGGCCGACCGGTGCCTATTGGCGTCAGTGGTGAGATCCATATCGGTGGCGCAGGGGTGGCGCGGGGTTATCTCAATCGCCCGGATTTAACCGCAGAGAAATTTGTGGCAGATCCGTTTAGTGAACAGCCCGATGCCCGTATGTATAAAACCGGCGATCTGGGCCGCTGGCTGCCCGATGGCGCGATTGAATATCTGGGGCGCAATGATTTTCAGGTCAAGATCCGGGGCTTCCGCATTGAACCGGGGGAAATTGAAACTCGGCTGGCGCAATGTCAGGGCGTGCAGGAAGCCATTGTTTTGGTTAGAGAAATAACCCATGATGATAAACGTCTTATCGCCTATGTTCAGCCTGAATCCGGTGCAAACTTGGTTCCCGGTGAACTGCGTCAGCAGCTTGCTCAACAACTTGCCGAGTTTATGCTACCCAGTGCATTTGTCATTCTTGACGCTTTCCCGCTTACCGCTAACGGCAAAATCGACCGTCAGGCATTCCCTGCTCCCGATCAATCTGCCATCGTAGCGCGTGATTATGAGGCCCCTCAAGGTGAGGTTGAAATAACTCTGGCTCAGATTTGGCAAGATCTACTTGGTTTAGAGCGTGTCAGCCGTCATGACCATTTCTTTGAGTTAGGAGGCCATTCACTGCTTATTTTGAAAGCCAGCGCCTTAGCAATAGAAAAACTAGGGCTTCAGCAGAATATGATGGCGAGCCTGATGTCGTTTACCACTATCAAAGAACAAGCCCGGGCCATTGAAGATCACGATAATATCCATGTTGGCTCTATGGTCAGCCTGTCACGGAACATCAAAGCAACACCGCTGTTCTTTGCGCCCGGTGCCGGAGGACATGTGCTCTATTTGCGGGAATTGGCCACAGCATTGGAAGGGACTTATTCCGTTTGGGGTATGCAATCACCTGAGTTAGATGGACGCAGCGATCCTCCAGCATACCTTGAGGTGAACGGCCTTGAGGCAATGGCCAGCGTTATGATCGACTTTCTTAAGAAAGTTCAACCCAATGGCCCTTATTATTTAGCTGGGCACTCTTTCGGAGGCTGGCTCGCATTCGAAATGGCCCGCCAACTCGTCCAACAGGGTGAAAGCATTGGCTTACTGGCTTTAGTCGATAGTGAATCCCCGCCAGAGGGTTTAACCCAAAGGCGCGAATCAGAATGGTCCAATAGCCGCTGGCTGGCCGAGTTTGGCAATGTGCTTGCTGCATTGGCGGGGGCAGAGGAAAACTTTACTGAAGAACAATTCCAATTCATGACAGAAGAAGAGCAATTCGATAACTTGCGACTTCGTTTAATTGAAGAGGAACTCTTACCTCCTCAACTTGAATCTAAGGAAATCGCTGCTTATTTACATGTCTTCAAGACCCAATCTTTGGCGACTTATCAACCGCAGGAACGCTATTCAGGGAGACTCCACCTGTTTCTGGCCAGCGATAACCAGGAGTATGAAGAACAACATATCTCTGCCGAAAGCATTATTGATGGATGGAAAACGCGGGTAACCGGGGAAGTTATCTCCGAGACGTTATCTGGTGATCACATCACCATTATGCGTCAGCCTTTCGTTCAAGGATTAGCATCGGCCATAACTGAATTACAAATTTAAAGAGCATCATTTATCAATATTAAAGATAAGGTTCAATCATTAAATTTTATAAAACAAGGAGTATGTATTATAAATATACATACTCCTAGTTTAAATTAGGATTTAATATCAATGAAATACCCTCATTTCCGTAACAAATAATTCTCAATGATAGTGAAAACTATTCTACTTGATGGTTACGCTTTAACCATAAGGAGAGCGCTTTCAAGGAATCCTGCGTGAATTCATCACAACGGGCCGTGATCTCTTCCGGCGTCAGCCAGTAAACAGCAGCAACTTCTTCTTCCTGCAATGCAAATGGCCCATGACTAACACAACTGAACAAACCACCCCATATACGACAAATGTCCTCTTCATAATAAAAAACACCATGTTCGGCAAAAGGAACACCGGCAATCCCCAGCTCTTCCTCTGCCTCCCGGCGGGCAGCCTCAAGCAACGTTTCTCCCGCCATAACAACCCCTCCCGCCGTGGCATCTAATTTTCCCGGATAAAAGTCTTTCGTTTCTGTACGATGCTGAATCAGAATTTTGCCCATACCATCATGCACGACAATATAAGTCGCACGATGCCTCAAGTTCTGCGCTCTCATCTGCTGGCGAGTCGATTGTGCAATGACTTCATTGCTTTCATTAACGATGTCAATCCATTCAATATTTGCTGATTTTTCTTGCATCATTCTAAAAACCCTTTATCAATCAGTTGCCTGTTACTTTTTGCAGTAAGTTTATAACATTTATAAACAAACGATGGTAAGGTAACATCGTTACATTTTTCAGAAAGTTATTATCGCTGGAGGTTATATGATAGATCTATACTATGCTCCAACCCCAAATGGCTACAAAATCACCCTTTTTCTTGAAGAAGCCGGCATTCCTTACACTATCTATCCCATCAATATCAGCACTGGCGAACAGTTCAAACCTGAATTTCTCACCATTTCACCCAATAATAAGATCCCGGCTATTGTCGATCATCAACCCGCCGATGGGGGAGAGCCTGTCACTGTCTTTGAATCAGGGGCCATTTTACTTTATCTGGCAAACAAAACAGGCCAGCTATTAAGCAAAGAGTTGCGTGAACGTACCGAACAATTGCAATGGCTGTTTTGGCAAGTTGCCGGCTTTGGCCCAATGCTCGGTCAAAATCACCATTTCAACCGCTACGCGCCAGAAGTTGTCCCCTATGCCATTAATCGTTATGTGGAAGAATCAAAACGTTTATACAAGGTGTTAAACACCCAACTGGAAAAAACGGCTTATCTCGGCGGAGACGAATATAGTATCGCAGATATTGCCACTTATCCGTGGGCGAAATGTCATGAATACCAAAAAATCGACCTACAGGATTATCCGGCGGTTGCTCAATGGCTGGATAAGATAAGCCGGCGTCCTGCGACACAAGCAGCCTATAAGGAAGCTTAACTCCAGATATGTAATAAATTCATCTGATGGCGAGATTTTGCACCATAAAACTTGATAGTGGTAACAGATAGCAGCATATTTCGCTGCCGATTAAGTCATCCCTTGTTATAGTCCAATGTACAATGATCTTTTGTTACAGGGGGTGGCTATGCGTATCTTAATTACGGGGGGCACAGGGTTAATTGGTCATCGCTTGACCTGCCAGTTGATGTCGCTCTCCCATTCCATCACCATTTTGAGTCGTTCACCACAAAAGGTGTATTCTCTGTTTTCTGATCGCGTTGAATGTTGGACAACGTTAAATGACCAACACCATCTCAACGGCTTTGATGCTGTTATCAATCTTGCTGGCGAGCCTATTATCAATAAACGATGGACATTGAAACAAAAAGAGAAACTGTGTCAAGGCCGCTGGCAGCTCACGGAACAATTGAGCAAGCTAATCAAGGCCAGTGAATCTCCGCCATCTGTCTTTATTTCCGGTTCAGCCGTTGGCTATTATGGCGATCAGGGACAAGCAGTCGTTACCGAAAACGATCTTCCTCACAATGAATTTGCCCATCAGCTTTGTGAACGGTGGGAGCAGCTTGCCCTACAGGCTCAAAGTGATAAAACCCGTGTCTGTTTGCTGCGTACAGGCATTGTCTTGGCTCCCAAAGGGGGCGCTCTGCAAAAAATGTTGCCACTGTTCCGGTTAGGTTTAGGGGGAGCGATCGGCACTGGCAAGCAGTATATGCCGTGGATACACATTGATGACATGGTCAATGGCCTTTATTACCTGCTGGTATCACCTGATCTCTATGGTCCCTTTAATATGACATCTCCTTACCCTGTTCATAATGAGCTGTTTAGTGCCACACTCGCAACGGTATTACATCGTCCTGCTTTTATGCGCATTCCTGCCTTTGTGTTAAAAGTCATGATGGGAGAAGCCGCTGAGTTAGTCTTAGGGGGTCAACAAGCCATTCCCAAAAGACTGGAAGAAGCCGGATTTGGTTTCCGTTATTTTCAACTGGAAGAAGCCTTACAAGATGTAATAGAGGAAAAGGACAACGCTGGTGTAGCCTGAACAAAATATCAGGCAATAAACGATATGCTGTTGTGGTCTCTTCACAACAGCATATTGACTCAACTTACATGCCATATCCAATGGGCTTAACGCCCTGCCAACGGCTAAACAGATCTTCTGGCAAGTCAATATCAAATTGATCAAGCACACGGTTAACCGTCTGGTCGATGATACCCTGAATATGTTCAGGACGATGATAAAATGCCGGAACCGGTGGCATGATCACCGCCCCAATTTCCGCGGCCTGCGTCATTAATCTCAGGTGCCCCAAGTGCAAGGGCGTTTCCCTCACCCCCAGCACTAGCTTGCGCTTCTCTTTCAAAACAACATCTGCGGCACGGGTAATTAAGCCGTCAGTGTAACTATGCACAATTCCTGATAGGGTTTTTATGGAGCAAGGCAAAATCACCATCCCCAATGTCTTAAAAGAGCCAGAGGAAATGGAGGCGGCAATATCACGATTGTCATGTACAACGTCGGCCAAAGTCTGTACATCCCGCAACGTATAGTCCGTCTCCAATGCCAGAGTCTGCCGGGCTGATGGACTGATCACTAAATGCGTTTCAATGCCTTCTATTGGCCGCAAAACTTGCAGCAACCTGACACCATAAATCGCACCACTCGCGCCGGTCAGCCCGACAATCAATTTTTTCATGTTTTCCTCTGAGATTCTGGCTATAACTGCATGATAATAACAATATTATCCTTCATTATATATTTCCAGATCCTCTATTTCGCTCTGGCCACGCACTTTCATGGCATCATCTTTGCGCAGGTTTTCCAGATAGTCGAGGTAACACTGGTCAATGTCTTTCGTGACATAGATACCATCGAATACGGAGCATTCGAATTTTTCAATATCCGGGTTTTCTTCCCGGACAGCCTGGACAAGATCGTGGAGGTTTTGGTATATCAGGGCATCAGCACCAATAATTTGACGAATTTCATCCACTTCCCGGCCGTGAGCAATCAGTTCATTGGCATTCGGCATATCAATACCATAAACATTCGGGAAGCGAACTTCCGGTGCCGCCGAAGCAAAATAGACTTTCTTGGCTCCCGCTTCACGCGCCAGTTCAACAATCTGTTCAGACGTGGTTCCACGCACGATGGAATCATCCACCAGCAAAACATTTTTACCCCGGAATTCAGCGCGATTAGCATTCAGTTTACGACGAACGGATTTACGACGCTCCTGCTGACCAGGCATGATAAAGGTACGCCCTACATAACGGTTTTTGACAAATCCCTGACGATAGGGTTTATCCAGAATATGGGCGATTTCCAGGGCGATATCACAAGAGGTTTCCGGTACGGGAATAACGACATCAATCTGTAAATCTTCCCATTCACGGGCAATTTTTTCCCCTAATGTCCGTCCCATCCGCAACCGGGCGTTATAGACCGAAATCTTGTCAATAAAGGAATCCGGGCGAGCGAAATAGACAAATTCGAACAAACAAGGTGTTAATGACGGATTTTCTGCACACTGGCGAGTAAACAGTTGCCCGTTTTCAGTGATATAAATCGCTTCCCCGGAAGCCACATCTCGCAGGAACTCAAAACCCAATGTATCCAGCGCCACACTTTCCGATGCCACCATGTATTCATGGCGACCCTCTTCCAGTGTTTTCTTTCCCAGCACCAGAGGACGAATGCCATGTGGATCACGAAAAGCCACCACTCCATGCCCGATAATCATGGCAACACAAGCATAAGCGCCACGAATTTTTTTGTGCATTTTTGCGACTGCCGAGAAAATATCATCAGGCGCTAAGGGGAAATGGGGAAACTGGGCTAATTCATTGGCAAAAATATTCAGTAGAATTTCAGAATCTGAGGTGGTGTTGACATGACGGCGGGCATTTTCAAACAGCATTTTTTTTCAATTCATGTGCGTTTGTCAGATTGCCGTTATGTGCCAACGTTATACCAAAAGGAGAATTCACATAAAAGGGCTGCGCTTCAGATGCACTGGAACTGCCCGCCGTAGGATAACGGACATGTCCAATGCCGACGGTTCCCTGTAAACGTAACATGTGCCGTGTTTCAAACACATCTTTGACCAAACCATTAGCCTTACGTAAACGAAACTCATTGTTACCATCAATAGTTGCAATACCTGCTGCATCTTGTCCACGGTGCTGAAGCACCGTCAATGCATCATAAATCGACTGGTTAACCGGTGTAAAACCGACGATACCGACAATACCGCACATGTAGCCTTTCCTCATCAGCCAAGCGGAGAGCGTTATCTCTCCGGCAGGAAACTCGACGCACTTTGTAGGTAGTCAAAAAACCACCTGATAATTTGACTAAACTGTGGGATCAGTTGTGATTGTTGCCAATCCTGGCTTTTGGGCAGTGGCGTGAAAGAGTCTGCAATAAACAGAATGGCAGACACCACCAAGACACCACGCAAGGCGCCAAAGCAGATCCCCAAAACCCGATCAGTGCCTGACAGGCCCGTTCGCTGAACAAGTGAACCAATGACATAGTTTACTACCGCGCCAATAATCAGTGTTGCAATAAATAAGATAGCAATCGCTATCCCATTGCGCACCAGTTCATCCTCAAGGCGGGTAAAATAAGCCGCCAAATAAGTATAGAAGTGGCTTGCAACAAAGAAAGCACAGCCCCACGTCATCAGGGAGAGCGCTTCGCGAACAAAACCCCGAATCAAGCTAACCAGTGCCGAGAAACCAATGATGGCAATGATCGTATAATCAATCCAGACCATATTTTAATCCAAAAACAGGCCCCCGACATTCAGGTCGGGCGCATTCTAACAGAAAACGAAAACGTTTGCGTAGTAGATTCATCACGCTACTGAAAATAATTTCCGGCAGGTAAACAAACCGCATTTGCTGTGCCAATCAGATTATGGCTTATAATTTTTGATCTGCCCTTGTAATCCCGTAAGTTCTCTTAATTCGGACAAAATAGATTCCAGTGCCTGCCTTGATGCATTCGGCCCGACATAGATCCGGGTTAACTGTCCCTGTGCCGGAGAAGAAGGCACTGTATATACCTGATGCCCGGAAAGACGCAGCCTTGCCACTATTTCGTCAACCTTACCCGCATTTTTTAACGCGCCAAGCTGAACAACATATGCCGTTGCCTGAGGGGCTTGCTCGGTTGGCTTCGGTTTAGGTTTGGTTTCTGGCTGGCTTTCAATACGAGGTTCCGGTTTAACCTGTGGTTTAGTTGCCGCTTTCGGTTGAGAAGATGACTCAGGTTGCCCCCCCTGTTTTAGGATCTTGCGTGACAGGAGGTGCTGTTATTGGCTCTGAAGGCGATAGACGGGACAACATATCTATATCTGGCTCTTGCTCCTGTGATTGCATTGCTTCCGCAGCACCCTCAGGCGGTGTAGACGGCATGTTTTGTGTCAAGGGTGGGATCGCGTCAATATCCTCTTCATCGCCCGGTTTTGGCACCAAAGGAATTGAAGCAAATTGATCTTCGTTATATTTCTTATCGCCATCAAAAATCATAGGCAGGACAATGACACCCAATGCAACGAGAACAATGGTGCCAACCAAGCGATTTTGGAATTTACTGGCCACTTTCCTTGCCCTCCTCCAGTGCTTCCATGACATGTGCAACAGTGTGGAAAGAGCCACAAACCACGATAATATCTTGCACTGATGCGTCTTCCATTGCCTGCTGCCAGGCTGTTTTTACTTCGGGGAATGTCCTCGCCTGCACAAGATGTCCAGCCAGTACATCGGCTTCTGCTCCCCTCAGTTCATGCAATGATGCGCAATACCATTCATCAATTTGTTGAGAAAGACAGGCAAGTGTCCCTGCTATGTCTTTATCTCCCAACATGCCAACCACTCCCCGGATCTTACTGTCTGGAGAACGAGTCCATTCTGCCAGTTTTTGCACCAGATAGCCCGCAGCATGTGGATTATGAGCCACATCCAAAATGACCAGCGGATTTTCCCTGACAATTTGGAAACGCCCCGGTAATTGCGCATTTCTTAGCCCTGCATGGATTGCTTGTTCATCAATGGCCCGGCTGACTTTGTCATCCTGCTGCAATAAGCAATCGATCACCCCCATTGCAGTTGCAGCATTTGCTAACGGCAAATTCGGTAAAGGTAACTCATTGAATTGTTGCTTATCGCTTCGCCAGTTCCAGCTATTTTCTTGCTGTGAGAAATGCCAGTCAACGCCACGGCGAAAGAGTTTAGCCCCCAATTCATCCGCAACTTCAGCAATTGAGTGAGGCATCTCAGGTTCACCCACCACCGCAAAATGTCCACGGCGGAAAATGCCCGCTTTTTCACGGCCAATGTGTTCACGATCGGCTCCCAACCAATCCGTATGATCCAGTGCAATACTGGTGATTGCGGCAATATCGGCATCAACAATATTGGTGGCATCCAAACGACCACCCAGCCCGACTTCCAAAATCACAACATCAAGAGCAGCTTCTTCAAAAAGCTGTAAGGCTGCCAATGTGCCATATTCAAAATAGGTTAATGAGATGTCGCCACGCTGCGCTTCAATCGCGGCAAATACACGGCAGAAATCTTGTTCTGCGGGTTCTTTCCCCTGAATACGCACCCTTTCGGTGTAGCGTACTAAATGCGGGGAACTGTACACGCCGACGTTAAGCCCGGCGGCCAGAAAAACAGATTCCAGGGCATGGCAGGTGGTTCCCTTGCCATTGGTGCCTGATACCGTGATAACTTTTGGAGCCGGTTTCAATAAACCTAACTGGCGGCCCAGTTGACCCACACGTTCAAGCCCCATATCAATGGCTTTGGTATGTAGGTTTTCCAGATAGGAAAGCCACGTCATGAGTGACGACGTGGCTTGAGGAATTTGTGAAATATCAGACATCTTCTTTATTAGGAGTGATGTTTATATCAGCTTCGACATCAGCAGAATCAACAACGATTGCTTCTACTGGCTCTGCTTTTGTGCCCGGATGAGGTTTGTGGGTCAACATGGCAAGCAGGCTGGCAACTTTATCGCGCATCTCTGGACGACGTACGATCATATCAATCGCACCTTTCTCCAGCAGGAATTCACTGCGCTGGAAACCTTCCGGCAATTTTTCACGCACTGTCTGCTCGATGACACGAGGACCAGCAAAGCCAACCAATGCCTTAGGTTCAGCGATATTGATATCACCCAGCATCCCCAGACTTGCCGTTACCCCCCCCATTGTCGGGTGGGTCAACACACAGATATAAGGCAAACCACGATGTTGCATTTTTGCCAGCGCCGCACTGGTTTTTGCCATCTGCATCAGTGACATCAATGCTTCCTGCATACGAGCGCCACCACTGGTGGTAAAACAGACAAATGGACAGTTGTCTTCCAGCGCCTGTTCAACGGCACGCACAAAACGCGCACCAACCACAGAACCCATTGAACCGGCCATAAAATTGAACTCAAAGGCACCAGCCACAACGGGCATATCATGCAGCTTACCTTTCATGACGATAATTGCATCTTTTTCTTGCGTCTGCTTCTGGGCAGCGACTAAGCGATCTTTGTATTTTTTGGTATCGCGGAATTTCAGGATATCTTTCGGTTCCAGTTCACTGCCTAATTCTGTGCCAGTGCCTTCATCCAAAAATGAATGCAATCGCTTACGGGCTGAAATGCGCATGTGGTGGCCACATTTTGGACACACTTCAAGGTTACGCTCTAATTCAGCACGATAAAGTACTTGACTGCAACTGTCGCATTTTGTCCAAACTCCTTCAGGGATACTTGCCTTACGAGTTTGTATGATTTTGCTTTTGTTTAGAATCTTTTCAATCCAGCTCATTAATGAACCTTTCCGTCTGAATCTGGCTGCTGCCAGCTTTTGTTTTACGTGCCATTAAACCACAATGCCATTGCAGTGTGGATAAAAAACTGCTCAAACCTGTTTACGGTTGTCGATTTATCTATCGTCTATTTATCTACTGCACTGCCTGTTGCTTTTTTCGATGCAGCGCGACGATGACGCCAAATTTCGATGATGCCTGGCAGAATAGAAATAAAAATAATAGCAACAATCAATAATTTCAGATTCTGCTGTATAACAGGCATATCACCAAAGAAATAACCGGCATAAGTGAATAATAGCACCCAGATAAATGCACCGATGACATTATAAGCAGCAAAGTGGCGGTAAGACATTTTCCCCATTCCGGCAACAAACGGGGCAAACGTTCTAATAATTGGCACAAACCGAGCCAAAATTATGGCTTTTCCGCCATGTTTTTCATAAAATTCATGGGTTTTATCTAAATAACTACGGCGAAAAATCTTTGAATTTGGGTTGGTAAATAATTTCTCACCAAAAACTCTGCCAATGGTATAGTTTATAGCGTCACCAATAATCGCGGCCGTCAGCATCAAAGCCACCATGATGTGTACATTCAGATCATTGGAATCTAATGCCGAGAGTGCGCCAGCCACGAACAGCAAGGAATCCCCGGGCAAAAATGGCGTGACCACTAAACCTGTTTCACAAAATATAATCAGAAATAGGATGCCATAAACCCAATCACCATAAAGGGCCACCAATTCAGCTAAATGGGCATCAATGTGTAAAATAAAATCGACAATGAATTTCGCAAAATCAACAAAATGAGTCAAAAACTCCATAATATTCCTCGTGATGACCGAACATCCCTGCCACCATTCAAAAACGTCAAATTAAATGATTTGCCAGAAACAGGGGTCCCATGATGGGTTCAGGTAAACCAAAACGCTCAGGATAATCCACAGCGACTAAATATAAGCCTTCAGCCTTGGCAGTGGCGGCCGCTTTTGTCCTGTCTTTCAGTGCCAATAATTCAGCCATCCAGCCAATATCCCGGTGACCACAACCAATCTCCAGCAAGCTGCCAACGATATTGCGTACCATGTGATGCACGAAAGCATTCGCCTTAATGTCCACGACAATATAGTGCCCGTGCCGACTCACGTTAATATGCATCATATTGCGCCACGGTGAATTGGATTGGCACTGCACTGCCCGGAAAGAGGTAAAATCATTTTCGCCCAACAAGCTTTGTGCCGCTTCATGCATTTTTTTCTCATCCAATGGATAATGAAAATGCGTGACGCCGTGCGCCAATACCGCCGGACGATAACGATGGTTGAAAATCACATAGCGATAACGACGAGCGGTAGCACTGAAACGGGCATGGAACTCATCATCCACCGTTTTAACCCAACGTACTGCAATATCCGGTGGCAAATGGGTATTGACCCCCATTGTCCAGGCTGCATCTTTACGTTGGGCTGAGGTTTCAAAATGCACAACCTGCCCAGTTGCGTGTACTCCCGCATCCGTTCTGCCCGCACAAAAAACTGAAATCGGCTCATTCGAGACTTTCGACAGGGCTTTTTCCAGACACTCCTGCACACTTTTCACTTCTTGCTGACGCTGCCAACCATAATATCGACTGCCGTCATATTCAATCCCCAGTGCAATTTTTACTTTTTTTGCCTCTGGCACAGACTGACTCAGCTCTGTATCAGACATCAGTAAAATTGCTCCTGCATCAGTTTCTCGGCGATTTCAACCGCCATCAAGGCACCGCCGAAACGGATATTATCGGCAACTGACCAGAATTGCAGCATCTCTGGCAGACCATAATCATTGCGCAGACAACCTATGCTCAAACTATCGCTGCCCGAAGCATCCGTTACCGGCGTCGGGTAATCTCCCTCTTCTGAAACCCGAATTTCTTCAAAGCGTTCAAACTCACCACGAGCTTCTTCGATACCAACCGGACGCAGTGTTTCCACACTCACCATTTGCGCAATGCCATAAAAAACGGAGGATTGGACGCAACTGACAGAAACCGGCAATCCTTCATCCTGCAATACCTTGCGAACCTGATCGACAATACGGCACTCTTCACGCACCACACCTTCTGCATCTGGCAGCAAAGGCAGTAAATTGAAAGCCAGTTGTTTGCTGAAATAGCCTTCATCTGGTGGAATGCCATTCAATAAGCGGGCACTCTGACCTGCCAGTTCATCAATAGCGGCTTTACCATGAACAGAAACCGGCAATATGTTGGTCAAATGTAAACGGGCAATGCCTGCCGCATCGATTAATGGTTTGATGGCTGTCAGAACCTGACTCGTTGAGCTATCTGCCACCGCAATGATATTACGGTTACGATATTCAGCCAATGCATACGGGTTAACGCCAGGAACAACCAGAGGCACATCGGGTTCTGCTGTAAATAAGCCGCTGCTATCAATCACCAGACAGCCAGATTCTGTTGCTTTTTCAATATGTTGTGCCGTTATTTCCATCGTAGCGGCAAAAAAGGCGAGTTGTACCTGTGACCAGTCAAATTCTGCCACATCACGAACTGTGATGTTTTTTCCGTTAAAACGCTGGATCTTTCCAGCACTTTGCTCACTGGCAAGAAGATGCAGTTCACCAACCGGAAATTGACGTTCCTGTAATAACGCCAATATCGCTTCACCTACTGCGCCCGTTGCACCCAAAAGCGCAATACTCCAACCTTCTGACATGTTGGTTTTCTCCACTTCTTTTATTTTGCTGACAGACAGGGATTCCTGCCTGTATTAAATGACTTTTGCGTTAAATCCAATTTTGGACAGTAATTGAGCACTCTCTTCTGAGTCACAATGCACGGTCAGGGAAGACCATTCCCGCCGTTCTGGATAGTATTTGCGTAATCGATCAAAAGCACCTTGTTGATCCGCAACCTGACGTAAAGGTGCATCATCACGGCGCACATCATACACTAAATGCATCAAACGCTTGAGGAGACTTTGTGTCACATCCCCCCGTACTGTGACCTGACTGAAATCAGGTGTCGGCAACAGATCAGCCAACGCTGTCTTGCGAGGTTGCCCCAGGAACTCACAATAGGCCTCAAAAACCTGAGTTGTACCCCGTGCTTTGCCTTCCAGGGTATAACCAGCAATATGTGGAGTCGCAATATCCACTAACGCTAACAGGGGTAGAGAAAGGTTAGGCTCTGGCTCCCAAACATCAAGCACTGTGCGTAACTTTTTGCCATTTTGCAGCGCGGAAAGTAACGCTTGATTATCAACCACCTCGCCACGGCTGGCATTAATTAAAATACGGTTATCCGGTAATGCAGAAAGTAATTCTGCATCAGCCAAATGATACGTCTGGTATGGGCCAGAGTGATTAAGTGGTGTATGGAAAGTCAGAATATCCGCTTCTTGCACCAATTTTTCTAACGGCCAAAACGCCCCTTCATCACCCCGATCTGCCCGAGGAGGATCGCACAGTAACGTCTTCACGCCCAAAGCCGCCAGCCGATCAGCTAAACGCCCCCCGACATTACCAACACCGACAATACCGACAGTCTTGTCTTTCAGCTGAAATTGATCTCGTTCAGCCAATAGCATCAATGCCGAGAAGACATACTCAACCACGGCAATGGCGTTACATCCAGGGGCGGCGGAAAAACCAATCCCTGCCTGAGATAACCATTGCTGATCAACATGATCCATTCCCGCAGTGGCAGTTCCGACAAATTTCACCGAACTGCCTTGCAACAACGATTTATTGACTTTAGTGACAGATCGAACCATAAAGGCATCGGCATGTTCCAAAATTCCTTCAGGCACCGGGCGTCCTGGAATTGCCTGCACTTCACCTAATTGCTGGAAGAGCTGTTCAGCATAAGGCATATTTTCATCAACTAAGATTTTCACTTTTCTCATCCAGTGGCTTAAATGGGCGTGATCCACTATTCTGCCATTTTATCTGCATAAAACCTATATTCACAGAAAACCTATATTCACAGAAAAGCTATATTCACAGAAAACCTATATGCCCTTATACTCGATGAACTTCAGGTTGCAATCCGCAAGACGACGCGAGGCCTTATATTTCGGTCATGCTCCCAACCATTAGATTGTTGTAGTAAACTCCCCACTTTTTATTACTGGTGAGATATGGCTAAAGTTGATGTGGTTTGTCGTTACTGTCACAAAGCGGAAGAGGTCAAAGGGCATGGAAAAGGAAGCAGCGGACATCAGCGTTATCACTGTTATGCCTGCCGTAAAACCTTTCAACTGAATTACACCTACCAAGCCTGCAAACCCGGAATGAAAGATCAGATTGTGGATATGGCTGCGAATAATGGCGGTATCAGAGACACCGCTCGTGTCCTGAAGGTGGGTATCAACACCGTTCTTCGTACCCTAAAAAACTCGAACCCAGACAGGTAACTACACTGCCGCTGGCCGCAAATAATATTCATATTATCTGCGAAATTGATGAACAATGGTCTTTTGTCGGTAACAAGAAGAATCAGCGCTGGCTTTGGTATGCCTGGGAACCGGAGCAAAAGCAAATAATCGCGCACGTATTGGGGGATCGCAGCAGGAAAACACTGAGCAAATTGCTGGCACTTCTGGCTCCTTTCGAAATTCAATTTTTCTGTACCGATAATTATGCCGTTTACGATTGCCTTTCTGAGGAAAAACACTTTAGAGGGAAGAAATTTACTCAACGTATCGAAAGAACCAATCTGACCTTACGTACTCGCATCAAGAGACTGAATCGGAAAACGATCTGTTATTCCAAATCCGAAGAAATGCATGACAAAGTGATAGGCACTTTCATTGAGCGTGAATACTATCTTCCAAAGGTTATCTAACTATTGGGTGCATGACCGCAATTTCTTTCTACCGCTGGTTTATTGCCTTTCTGGCCCTGACGCCTTTTCTCTTATTGCCAGCCCTAAAGCAGCGGAAAATCGTTGTCCAATATTGGTGGAAGCTACTGATTTTGGGTTCTCTGGGTATGGTACTTAACCAAAGCCTGGCCTATTATGCCGCTCACACCGTCAGCGCGACAATCATCGGCATTTTCACTTCCTTGATACCCTTATTAACCGTCATTATCAGTATCTTTGCCTTACGGGTTACCCCCACTGTTGGTATCACTCTCGGCACCGTGTTATCTCTGTTTGGCCTTGTGTGGCTGGTCAGCAAAGGGGAACCCGCTTCCTTATTGCAACATGGCCTGGGGATTGGGGAAGTGATGATGTTTATTGCCGCCGCTTCTTATGCCTTATATGGGGTTTTAACCAAACGCTGGGCAATTCCATTACCCAACTGGCAATCACTCTATGTACAAATTGGGTTTGGCGTTTTATTGCTTCTGCCTAATTTTATGATAACGGACAATGTTCAGTTAACAGCCGATAATCTTTCCCTTGTTCTGTTTGCTGGCATTCCCGCTTCCATTCTTGCGCCCTATTTGTGGATACAAGGTGTCACCCGCATTGGCGCAAATATGACGTCTATTTTTATGAACCTGGCACCTGTATTTACTGCCATCATTGCTATCGTGGCTCTTCATGAGGAAATGCACAGTTACCACTTAATTGGGGGTGGCATTGTGTTAGCGGGAGTGATACTTGCGCAACAGTTACGCATCCCGCTCACACGCAGAAAGCCTGAACACAATTCTTACCAATAATCCCCCCAATACCTCACTGGGTAAAAGCTGGAGAGTGGCACGGTGATACTGGCAAATTTCTTTAACAATAGTCAGCCCTAATCCTGCCCCCTCCAGCCCGGCTGCGTTGTCCAAACGGTTAAATGCCATTAGCGATTGACGAATATCTTCCTGGGCGATACCCGACCCTGAATCATCGATCTCAAGGCAAACGTGTTTTTTATCTGGCATGATGCTCACCCTTCCCGTCACCACTCCCATTTGCGGGGTATATTTGATGGCATTGTCCAGCAAGTTAGCGCACATTTCGGCTAACAATAGCGGATCGCCTCTGATCCCTAAGGCATCTTCCCCTTCGTAACCTAAGTCAATGTTTTTGCTTTCTGCCTGCTGTAAGCGAGAAAAGCAGACTTGTTGCAACAGCGCCACGATATTGACCGGCTGATAATTTTGTATTGCCTCTTTTTCATGCACTCTAAGTTGTGAAAGTTGCAGCAGACGATCAGTCAGCAAGATCATATTATCCAAACTCTTATCAATTGCCGTCAGTATGCTATCCCGCTGTTCTGAAGCCGGGTTGCCACGTGCTACCGCAACTTGTGTTTTCAATACCGCTAAAGGGGTTCTCAGTTGATGAGAAGCATCCGCACTGAATCGCTCCTGGCGTTCAACCATTAAACCCAACCGCCCAATATATCGGTTAAGCGAGTGCAGTAAGGGAACAAGTTCGGACCACGGTAAAATATTTGGTAATGGTGTTAGATCATTAGCAGAACGGAGGCTCATAATGCCTGAAAGCTTCCGCAACGGTTTCAGCAGGAGCCTGAGCAGAATGTAAGCAAGGAGTAATGTCAACAATACGACCGTCCCCTGATTAACCAGCGAAGACAACAGTAACTGTTGAGCCATATATTGGCGGGAAGATACAGTTTCCGCCACCAATATCAACGCCATCCCCATTATGTTGCCTTCATTAACGGGTTGGTATAACCCCACTACACGTATAGGCTGCCCCTGATATTCCGCATCATAAAAATAAGCCAGTGCCGTATACAAGGGTGAACGCTGGACGTTCTGCGGTATTCGCGGGAGGTCGTCATAACCGGAAATCGTCTTGCCTTTCGGCGATATGACCTGATAGTACAGGCGATCATTTGTATTGCGTTCGAAACTGTCCAAAACAACATAAGGTACATCAACGAGCAAATTTTGCTCTCTGACAGTCAAACGTTCAGCGACTGTTCTTGCTGAGGCAAGCAGTGTTCTGTCATAAGCCAGCATAGCCGCATTTTTCACACCGATATACTGGCTATAAACAGAAACACAACCCAGTAATAGTAAAGGGACGCCCAGAAACAGCAATAATTGGTGGAATAACGATCGCGGTACTTTCAGATACTTCATTATGCCAGCCGCTCCAATCGATACCCCAATCCACGTAATGTCCTGATTTCTACATCACTGTTGATTAATTTTTTCCGCAACCGATGAACATATAGCTCTATGCTTTGTGGATTTGCCTCATCCGATAGAGAAAACACTTGCTCAAACAGTTGCTGTTTAGAGACCGGACGCCCCCGACGATAAAATAGTGTTGTTAAAACAGACAATTCTCTGGGTGTCAGTGCCAGCAGTACATTGTTCAGTACAAAATACCCTTCGCCTTCATAAGCTAATGAACCAAATTTCTGTGCTTCTTGTGGTATAGCTGAACTACGGCGTAACAATGCACGAATACGGGCTTCCAATTCCTGAAAATCAAAAGGCTTAGTCAGGTAATCATCGGCACCGGAATTCAATCCTTTTACACGATCCGTAACCTCTGTTTTAGCCGTCAATAACAACACGGGTAAGTTTTGACCACGCTTACGCAGCCGTGATAACAGAGACAAACCATCTAATCTGGGTAAGGCCACATCCAGAATCAACAACGCATAATTTTCAGTCTGCAAAAGCTGATCTGCCACAATACCATCTTGCGCCAGATCCACCACAAACCCAGCATTATTCAATGCTTTCTGTAACCAATGTGATAATTCTGAGTGATCTTCAACCAATAATAGCCGCATTGAATAATACCTATTGTCAAAAATTAACCAGAGAAATAAAGCGGAGATATCACATAATTGCAATATTAAGATTTAGCAATTGCTTAGGGGTTAACAAAAAACATTAATGCAAACAATTAATTAACAAAATCATGTAAAACACTACGCAAATTAAGCGATTGAAATCACATCCAGACAACTTTTGTTGTTAATGAAAGGTAATTGAAAGGTTTCATTTCTATAAATGAACATGCACCAGAAATTTGTCATTCATCTCCTTTACTGGTGCTATGTGAGGAATAAAAATGAGAACTTTTAAAACATTATTAACCGCTGCAAGCCTGTTTATTTGTGCCTGCGCTTTTGCAACTCCTGCTCCCAATAGAACCGAATGTATTGCACCCGCCAAACCTGGCGGAGGCTTTGATTTAACCTGCAAACTCATCCAAATTTCACTGTTAGAAACTAAAACTATCGATTCTCCCATGCGGGTGACATTTATGCCCGGCGGTGTCGGCGCGGTTGCTTATAATGCCATTATTGCTCAACGGCCTGCGGAACCCGGTACTGTCGTTGCCTTTTCCGGCGGTTCCTTATTGAATCTTGCACAAGGCAAATTTGGTCGCTACAACGTCAATGATGTACGCTGGCTCGCCAGTGTCGGCACAGACTACGGCATGATTGCTGTGCGCAATGACTCGCCTTACAAGACGCTGACAGATTTGCTGGCGGCGTTTAAAAAAGCGCCTGATAGTATTGTGTTTGGCGCAGGTGCTTCCATCGGTAGTCAAGACTGGATGAAAACCGCATTACTGGCCAAAAAGGTGGGAGTTGATCCCCGCAAAATGCGCTATGTCGCGTTTGAAGGGGGTGGCGAACCTATCACTGCCCTGTTGGGTAATCATATCCAAGTCGTATCCGGTGATCTCAGTGAAACATTACCTTATCTTAGTGGCGATAAAATTCGCATACTTGCTGTTTATGCCGATAAACGCTTAGACGGCGATCTAGCAAAAATTCCAACAGCAAAAGAACAGGGTTATGACCTTGTTTGGCCAATTATTCGCGGTTTTTATATGGGACCCAAAGTTTCTGATGAACAATATCAATGGTGGGTAGATACCTTTAAACAACTCCAACAAACTAACGAATTCAAAAAACAACGTGAACTGCGCGGGTTATTTGAATTTAATATGACGGGCAAAGAGCTGGATGACTATGTGAAAAAACAAGTTATTCAATACCATGAAATGGCCAAATCCTTTGGTTTAGCAAAATAACAGGGATAGCATCATGAGCGATCGTATCTTTGCTACTGTATGGCTGGTGCTATGTGGAATCGGGTTGGTGACTGGATGGGGTATCCATAGTGAATATAGCTATGAACCTCTGGGTCCTCGTCCATTTCCAATTGCTATTATTTCATTGATGGCACTCTGTGCTTTACTGTTGCTGTTTAAAAAACCTGACCCTGTTTACTGGCCGACACCACACGTGTTACGTCGCTTAGTTTTGTTGATTGCCACACTAACCATTTATGCATGGTCATTTGAGTGGTTAGGTTTTCCACTCGCAACCACGTTATTGACTATCAGTGTGGCACGACTCTTTAACGCCACGCTCCTTACAGCGATTTTTTCTGGTGTATTTCTCGGTATTTCGCTCTTTTTTGCCTTTGATCATTTGTTAGAGGTCACCCTGCCCGTCGGCAGTTGGTTCAGCTAAGGAGACAACAATGGATACTTGGATATATCTGCTCCATGGTTTTGAAGTCGCATTAGTACCTAAAAACCTGGTCATTGCATTAATCGGCTGTTTTATCGGGACTGTTGTTGGGTTACTGCCTGGTCTTGGTCCCATAAATGGGGTGGCTATTTTGCTGCCATTGGCTTTTGCGTTAAAATTACCCGCTGAATCTGCCCTGATTTTATTAGCAACTGTCTACATTGGTTGTGAGTATGGCGGCCGTATCTCTTCAATATTACTGAATGTACCGGGAGATGCCGCTGCCATTATGACAACGCTTGATGGTTACCCGATGGCAAAACAGGGACGCGCGGGGGTTGCACTCTCTATCTCTGCTGTGAGTTCGTTTTGTGGTTCACTTTTGGCTATCATGGGTATCATTTTATTTGCTCCACTTTTAGCACAGTGGTCTTTAGCATTCGGGCCTGCTGAGTACTTTGCACTCATGGTATTTGCCATTGCTTGCCTCGGCAGCATGATGAGTCAAAATCCCATAAAATCACTCCTTGCCGCCTTAATCGGTTTGGCCTTAGCAACCGTGGGCGTTGATGCTAATACCGGCGTTTATCGTTTCACCTTTAATAACGTGCACCTCTCCGATGGTATTCAATTTATTGTTGTCGTCATTGGGCTATTTTCCGTCAGTGAAATTTTATTGATGCTGGAGAGTACTTCTGCGGGGCAAAAAGTCATTCGCCAGACAGGGCGTTTGCTATTCAATCGGAAAGAAGCGGCAGCGTGTGCAGGACCAACCTTACGCTCATCAGTGATTGGCTTTTTTGTGGGAATATTACCCGGTGCAGGGGCGACAATCGCCAGTGCAATAACCTACATGACAGAAAAACGGATCAGTGGTAACAGTGATTCATTTGGTAAAGGTGATATCCGCGGTGTCGCTGCACCGGAGGCCGCCAATAACGCATCAGCCTGTGGTTCATTTATTCCTATGCTGACTCTCGGTGTCCCCGGTTCAGGTACAACCGCTGTGATGCTGGGCGCTTTGACACTTTATAACATCACTCCCGGTCCTACCATGTTCACCGAGCAACCTGATATTGTCTGGGGGCTTATTGCTGCTTTGTTGATCGCCAATATTTTGTTACTGATCATGAACATCCCGATGATTGGGCTATTTACCCGTATGTTGAGTATCCCAATGTGGTTTTTGGTTCCTTCAATAGCCATCGTTTCCGCCGTGGGAGTATATGCCATCCACAGTACCACTTTTGACCTTATGTTGATGGTCGGGTTAGGCGTTTTCGGCTACATACTGCGAAAAATGAATTTCCCAATGTCACCACTGATTTTAGGTTTCGTCTTAGGCGAAATGCTGGAACAAAACCTACGACGGGCACTATCAATCAGCAATGGAGCTTTTGAGATCTTATGGAGTAGTACTATCACACAAGTTTTGCTGATTCTGGCGGTATTGGTCATTGTTATTCCGCCCATTCTGCGCATCATTAATAAACGCCGCCATAAAATAGCGGCGCCTTAATAAAAATAGCCAATCCACATAATCAATGGATTGGCTGTAAATTTTTTATTACTTAAAAAATCAGTTTGAATACTTGCGCATCACCAGAGATGCATTTGTACCACCGAACCCGAAGCTATTGGACATCACTGTCCTTAGCTCGCGTTTGGTGGGTTCAGTAATAATATTCATGCCCTGTGCTTTTTCATCCAGGTTTTCAATATTAATGCTTGGTGCAATAATGCCATGCTCCAACATCAACAGGCTATAAATCGCTTCATGAGCACCAGCTGCACCCAACGAATGCCCTGTCATCGCTTTAGTGGCGGAAATGGCAGGTGTATTGTCACCAAAAACTTCTCTAATAGCTTCCAACTCTTTCAAATCACCAACTGGTGTCGAAGTTCCGTGGGTATTGATGTAATCGATTCCACCTTCAACACCATCTAATGCTATCTTCATACAACGCACAGCGCCTTCTCCAGAAGGAGCGACCATATCTGCGCCATCTGAATTTGCCCCGTAACCGATAATTTCAGCATAAATATGCGCACCACGGGCTAAGGCGTGCTCTAACTCTTCAACCACCACAATACCGCCACCACCCGCGATCACGAAGCCATCGCGGTTCTGATCATAAGTACGGGAGGCTTGTTCTGGTGTTTCATTATATTTAGTGGACAGTGCCCCCATTGCATCAAATTCACAAGCCATTTCCCAGCTTAATTCTTCACCACCACCGGCAAAAATAATATCTTGCTTACCGAGTTGGATTAATTCAACGGCATGACCGATGCAATGTGCAGAGGTTGAACAGGCAGAACTGATGGAGTAGTTGACTCCCTTGATCTTAAACGGTGTTGCCAAACACGCTGATACACCGGAAGCCATTGCCCGAGTGACCATATAAGGCCCAACGCCACGCAACCCACGGGCACGCATACCATCTGAACCTGCGACTTGGTTATAGGGAGAGCCTCCTCCTGAACCGACAACTAATCCAGTACGCAGGTTAGAAACTTGTTCATCGGACAGGCCGGAATCTTTAATTGCCTCATCCATTGCCAGATAAGCATAAATCGATGCGTCACTCATGAAACGTAAAGTTTTGCGGTCAATCAAACCAGCGGTATCCAGTTTTACATTTCCCCAAACATGGCTGCGCATGCCCATTTCTTTAAATTTTTCTGAGAAAGTTATCCCGGAACGGCCCTCTTTCAGAGATCCCAACACCTCTTTCTGGTTATTACCAATACTGGAAACAATACCCAGACCGGTGATCACTGCACGTTTCATTACTTACCTCATCAATATGTTTACCTGCGGGATTTATTCACCTGCACTTTAGCTTACACTTGTAAGCCGAACAAGTCCGATCAGGTTAAAAATTCAAAGAAAAATTGATCTTGACTCAACGTTAAAGCTTTGTCATGGGTGGTGCAACTAAACGAAGACCGTTAAAATCCACCTATTATTGTTATCAACAGTACAGGCATTATTGTGAAAAACAGCGCTATCAGCAACGCAACCCTAAGCTGGAATGAGCAGGGCACCCCCATTTCAGAGCAGTTTGATGATGTTTATTTTTCAAATCAAGATGGCTTGGAAGAAACATTATATGTATTTTTGAAAGGTAATCATTTTCCTCAACGTTTTAATACACACTCCCGTCCAGAATGTGTTATTGCAGAAACGGGATTCGGTACTGGATTGAATTTCCTGACACTTTGGCGAGCTTTCTCCCATTTTAAACAACAATATCCTGAATCTGCATTAAAACGGCTGCATTATATCAGTTTTGAAAAATACCCATTAAAACCATCTGACCTGAAAACAGCACACCGGCGTTGGCCAGAATTTAAGGCATTTTCTGCGCAATTATGCCAACAATGGCCCTTGGCACTGGCGGGCTGCCATAGATTAATTCTCGATAATGGCGCTATCACTCTGGATCTTTGGTTTGGGGATGTAAATGATCTATTACCGAAAATAAGTTCAGGCCTGACAGAGAAAGTGGATGCCTGGTTTTTAGATGGTTTTGCGCCAGCAAAAAATCCACAAATGTGGAGCGAACAGTTGTTCGCTGCAATGGCAAAATTTTGTCGTCCTGAGGGTACGTTTGCCACCTTTACCTCCGCCGGAATAGTCCGCCGAGGATTGCAAGCCGCAGGCTTTAATGTCACTAAGGTTAAAGGTTTTGGGCGTAAAAGAGAGATGTTGACCGGTACGCTATCGTCATCAGGTGGCCCACTTCACTTACCTTATGAACCCTGGTTTTCTCGCAAAGCCGCTACCTGTACCGATGATATTGCCATCATTGGTGGGGGTATTGCCAGCGCACTTACTGCACTTGCCCTAGTGCGCCGTGGTGCCAAAGTCACACTATATTGCCAGGATGCACAACCGGCCCAAAATGCATCCGGCAATCAACAAGGGGCCATTTATCCCTTACTGAATGGTAATGCCGATCCATTAGAACGCTTCTTTACATCAGCATTTACTTTTGCCCGCCGTCAGTACGATCAATTAATTGACGAAAATGTATCGTTTGACCATCAATGGTGTGGTGTCAGCCAACTAGCTTATGATGAAAAAAGCGCGAAGAAAATTAGCAAAATGCTACGGACAACGTGGCCAGAAGAAATAGCCCTCGGTATGAACCGTAACCAATTAAGCCATGCCAGTGGAATAGATGTGAATTATGATGGCATTCACTATCCACAAGGAGGTTGGTTATACCCCGCACAACTGACTCAAGCAGTAATTAAACTGGCTGAACAACGTGGAATGCAGGTTTATGTTAATCATAAAATAACTCAGCTCATTCAGAGTGAAAATGGCTGGCAATTGCAGATTGAACATAAGGAAAACCTGCAATGCAAGGATCACAACGTTGTCATTATTGCCAATGGTCACTGTCTGCCACAATTTGAACAGACTAAAAAACTCCCTGTAACCGCTGTTCGCGGTCAAGTTAGCCATATTCCAACTACAGATAGCCTGAGCCAATTGAAAAGCGTACTGTGCTACGATGGCTACATGACGCCTGTTAATCCTAATAACCAATATCACTGTATCGGTGCCAGTTATCAACGTAATCAGTTGGATACACTGTATTCTTCTATCGAGCAACAAGAAAACCGAGATCGTTTATTAAAATGTTTCCCAGATGTTGATTGGCCACAGGAAGTTGACATTTCAGAAGAGAAGTCTCGCCAGGGTATCCGCTGTGTCATTCGAGATCATATGCCAATGGTCGGGAATGTTCCTGCTTTCAGTGAACTTATGGATAAATATGCAAATTTATCTCTGCAAATAAACACTACTAAAATGATTGAAGAATCTCCTTGTTACCCAGATTTATTTATTCTTGGCGCGTTGGGTTCACGGGGATTATGTTCCGCTCCGTTAAGTGCAGAATTATTAGCCAGCCAAATTTTCGGTGAACCTCTGCCGCTTGATGACGAGACATTAGCGGCTTCACACCCAAATCGCTTTTGGGTTAGGAAGCTATTACGCGGCAAAGCAGTAAAAACAGAAAAACCTTGAAGCCGTTTATTCTGTTGCATCAGGCATGGAAAAATTATGTCTGATGCAAGCTCCGGTTCGAGCCACTATTTTATTGGGTAGCTCCTCATTTAAAGTTGATATTTTTTGATATATATACCCATCCAACTTCAAGATGCGCGTTATATTTACTATAAAACGATCAATAAAGATTTAATTATCACTATTTATTCTCATTATTGAGATGCACTACGAATATTTTTGTAATTGAAGATGGAGAGTTACTCAATTCAAGCAAAAAATAAAGGGCTATATGCATAGCCCTAAATAAAGTTATTTCTATATCAAGTAATTAGTCTTTTGCGCCATCCAGCAGTTTTTGCCAAGTTGCCAAAACCAAAACCTGATCAGGGGGAGTCAGTTCTCCCACTTTAATGGCTTTGTAGATGCTTTCTTCAACACGTTGATGGAGCTGTTCAATCGTATTCGCGCCTTCTTCCTCTAATTCAGCAACAGCTAATGTCAGGTGCCCGCGGAGGTAACCACCAGCAAATAAGTCATCATCACTGGCATGTTCAACCCTATCATCAATTTGCGCCAGAATACGTGTTTCAAACTCTGCGAGCATCATTTTTTCCTCAAAATCAATTTCAGTTAGCAAAGAGATCTTCCGGGTAAGGAAAATGCCCTGCTTTTAATGGTGGCGTATTGTAAAACGATTGCAGACCCTGAATAAAGCGTGCTGCTCGTGCTGGTATCCCATTTTCAAGGTATTGCATGACTTGCGCATGCACTTTCCGCTGAAAAGTAAGGCGATCCGGCTCAAAATCGCCTTCAAGGTTGTCACAACTGACATTAAAGGGAAATCCCGCCGCTACACAAAATAACCACTCCAGCGACTGTGGTTTAATCTCCACTTTTTCAAACTCTCCCTGAGTTTGAGCATCACGCCCATCAGGGCAATACCAATAACCAAAATCGATCAGTTTGCGACGCTCTTCACCCGCAATGCACCAATGAGAAATTTCATGTAATCCACTGGCGTAAAAACCGTGGGCGAACACTATCCGGTTATAGTTAACTTCATCATCTACAGGCCGATAAATCGGCTCACCATCACCTTTTATCAGACGGGTGTTATAGTCATTGCTAAAGCAATTATCAAAAATTTCAATCAGTTGTTGATAATGATGTGCGGTCATGTATTAATGCCAGATCCTAAATCAAAAATAAAATGCCAGCCAAGAACGGATGGTATCTCCGTGCTGATCATAAAGAAGTTTGATGCTCATCAAAAAGGAAATTGTCACCAACAGCGGGCGAATGAGTTTCTTCCCTTTGCTCAACACCAAACTCGCCCCTAATCGCGCACCGATTATCTGGCCTACCAACATCACAACGCCCGCCAGCCATAAGATCTGTCCACCAAGCACAAAGAATCCCAAAGCTCCGATGTTAGATGCCAAGTTCAGTACCTTGGCATGGGCCGTCGCTTTCGCCAAATTGTAGCCACAAAGCATGACATAAGAGAGTGCGAAAAAAAGATCCTGTTCCCGGCCCAAACACGCCATCATAGAAGCCAATACCACATCCGGCAAGGCAACCAAATGCCATTGGGCCAAGACGACGTTGCCTATCTTCTGCTCCAATATTTGGTACTAAGAGGAAATAAAGGCCGATAATAATCACTAATGCCGGCAATAAATAACGCAGAAAATCCGGTGACACAAATTGAACCAGCAAAGCTCCCAACATCGCGCCAATTATCGTCATGAAGATAGCAAAACGCTGGGAACGCAAATCCACTACACCACGGCGGATAAAATAAAGGCTGGCAGAGAAAGAGCTGCCTATAGCCTGTAACTTACTTGTTGCCAGTGCCTGGACAGGAGAAACCCCCATCGATAGCAACGCAGGAATGGTTAATAATCCACCGCCTCCTGCAATAGAATCGATAAACCCCGCCACCATCGCAACCAAAAAGAGAAAACCGTAAATTTCCGGTCCCAATAATGACCATTCCATTATGCATTTCACCAGAAAACTGCTTGCCTATTCTCATGATACCTTTCAGCACCAGCCGAAGTGGATATCAGGTGTCTCTTCCCGAATTACCAGCGCGGAAGCGATGGTATTACATCGGCACACTGTGCCCGCTGGCGCAGTAAGTGATCCATCAGCACAATCGCCATCATGGCTTCTGCAATAGGTACGGCACGAATACCAACACAAGGATCGTGGCGGCCACGAGTTACCATATCCACTTCCTCTCCCTGACGATTGATAGTCCTGCCTGGCACCATAATGCTGGATGTCGGTTTCAACGCGATATGTGCAATAATTGGCTGACTACTGCTAATTCCGCCTAAAATGCCGCCAGCATGATTACTGGTAAACCCCTGCGTCGTCATTTCATCGCGGTTTTCGCTGCCACGTAAATTGATCACACCGAAACCATCACCAATTTCAACACCTTTGACCGCGTTAATGCTCATCAAAGCATGAGCGATGTCTGCATCCAAACGGTCAAAAACCGGCTCTCCCAATCCGGCCGGTACGTTTTCAGCAATTACACTGACTTTCGCACCGATAGAATTCCCCTCTTTTTTCAATGTGCGGAGTAATTCATCAAGCTGAGTTAGCTTACTTGCATCCGGACAGAAAAAAGGGTTCTGTTCAACCTGCTCCCAATCTTTCAGTTCACAATGAATATCGCCCATCTGAGTGAGGCAAGCACGAATAAGAATGCCGTGTTTTTCCAACAGATATTTTTTAGCAATTGCCCCTGCTGCAACGCGCATGGCGGTTTCACGGGCAGATGAACGCCCCCCGCCACGGTAATCACGCAACCCGTATTTCTGTTCGTAGGTATAGTCAGCATGGCCCGGACGGAAAACATCGTTAATTGCACTGTAATCTTGTGAACGCTGATCGGTGTTCTCAATCATCAGACCAATGCTGGTGCCTGTTGTCACGCCGTTAAAAACACCGGAAAGAATGCGAACTTGATCGGGTTCACGACGTTGTGTCGTATAACGGGACGTTCCCGGACGACGCCTGTCCAGGTCGATTTGTAAGTCAGCTTCTGTGATAGCAATGCCCGGTGGAACACCATCGACAATGCATCCCAGTGCGATCCCGTGAGATTCACCAAATGTGGTGACACGAAAAAACTGCCCAATACTATTTCCTGCCATTCCTACCCTGCCATCATTATTTGCGTTACCAATGAGATCGAATAACAATAACTCACCCAATGATTAAAACCTATCTTATTTCAGTAATTTTATTTGCCTTTTATCCTTACTTTTTCGAGCAACAATATTGCCAGCTACGACTCGAAATCCACTGGATATATACGCGATAAACGTCAAGTTATAATCCGCAAGACGACGCGGAGCCTTATATTTCCCCACTGCGCGGGGAAATATAACACGCATCCTGAAGTTGGACTGGTATAGATACAATTTATATGAAATAGCCGTTTTAACCATTAGATGAATGAAAAAAATATCAGTCTTTGAATGGCTGGAAATATTCGTGATATTCAACAAGCTGCTGACGAGTCAGTACGAAAACACCATCACCATAATCATGTTCGAATGTCAGCCATTTGAAGGGTACTTCCGGGTATTGCTCAATCAGGTGTACCATACTGTTACCTACTTCACATACCAGTATTCCCTCTTCTGAAAGGAAATCCGGGGCAGTTGCCAGAATACGACGAACCAAATCCAACCCGTCAATACCTGCTGCCAAGGCTAATTCAGGTTCATGATCGTATTCCTGAGGAAAATCACTCATATCTTCTTCATCGACATAAGGAGGATTAGTCACAATGATGTCGTATTTCATCGATGGTATATCATGAAATAGATTTGAACGAATCGGGATGACACGGTGAGAAAGCTTATGATTTTCTATATTTATTTCTGCAACTTCCAAAGCATCAGGAGAAATATCAACAGCATCAACTTCGGCTTCTGGGAAGGCATGGGCACAAGCAATTGCAATACAACCGCTTCCTGTACAAAGATCCAAAATTGTCGATGGCTGACGTGAGATAAATCCTTCAAAATGGTTTTCAATCACATCTCTAATCAGTGAACGTGGAATCAAAACTCGCTCATCGACATAAAATTCATGACCACAGAACCAAGCGCGATTTATCAAATAAGCAACAGGAACACGTTCATTAATACGACGCAAGACAAGTTCCACGATGCGTTTGCGCTCTGTTGATGTCAGGCGTGAAGCCAGCATTGAATCAGGGACATCCATAGGCAAACGCAATGAGGGGAGAATTAATTGCAAAGCCTCATCCCACGGATTACATGCCGTATGTCCACAATAGATATCCGATTCGCTAAAACGGCTGGTAGACCAACGCAACATATCTAAAATGGTACGCAGCTCTGCAACAGCCTCATCGACTAAAATCTTATCCAAAAAACACCTCCAAACAACAAAAAAGATATATCAACTCGTTAGTTTGCCACGTTCCCGGACACAAATCAGCTTTCTGAATAGATGAATTATCTTAGGAATTGAAAAGGAGAGTGATAATACGAAACCACCCTACACAGGCAGGGTGGCATGTTTAGGTTATCTGGTGATTATTTATTCTTTTTCGCCCATAGGTAATAGCTTATGGTCAATAATGCTATCCATACTATCCCAACGTACAAGGCGATGCGGGTATTGGGGAAATAACCTAATACCGCAATAACAAAGGCCATAAAAGCAATAGTCAAAGCCGGTGCGACAGGCCAGAAAGGCACGGGGAATTTGAGCTGTCTGGCCTCTTCTGCCGGCATTTTTCGACGCATGATATATTGTGACAGCAAAATCATCAGCCATACCCAGACGGTTGCAAATGTTGCAATAGACGCAATGATGATAAAAATTTTTTCCGGCAATAAATAATTTAAAAGCACGCCCACCAGCAAGATCCCTGACATCACCAGCACTGTTACCCACGGTACACCGTTTTTAGTCAGTTGAGTAAACGAGGCAGGTGCCTGTTTTTCTTGTGCCATGCCATACATCATCCGTCCTGCGCCAAAAATATCACTGTTAATCGCGGAAATGGCGGCGGTAATGACGACAACATTTAAAATATTGGCGGCGGAATCAATGCCCAGACTGGAAAATATCTGGACAAACGGGCTGCCATTTTGTCCCACTTGATTCCACGGATAAATGCACATCAAAACAAACAGCGTAAGGACATAGAACAGTAAGATACGCAACGGAACCGCATTAATTGCACGCGGAATGGATTTTTCCGGGTTTTTAGCTTCACTGGCAGTAATGCCGATGACTTCAATACCACCAAAAGCAAACATAACGACGGTGAGCGAAGCAATGACTCCCGCGAGGCCGTTTGGCATAAATCCGCCATGATCCCATAAGTTCGACAGGCCTGTGGCATGCTCAGACGCCTGACCAAACCCATACATCATGATGGCAAAACCGCCGACGATCATAGCGATAATTGCAACAACCTTGATGATAGACAGCCAAAACTCCATTTCACCAAATACTTTGACATTACACAGGTTGATGGCACCAATAAAAAAGACAATGCCAAGTACCCAAATCCACTGGTCAACATGGGGAAACCAGAGCTTCATGTAGATACCAAATGCGGTGACATCAGCAAGACAAACAACCAGCATTTCAAAGACATAAGTCCATCCGGTCAGAAAACCCGCCAATGGCCCTAAGTAATGAGTGGCATAGTAAGAGAAAGAGCCTGGTGCAGAGCGATGAACCGCCATTTCCCCCAAAGCCCGCATGACCATAAAAACGGCGGCACCCCCCATTGCATAAGCCAGCAATACCGCTGGCCCTGCGGCTTTAATGGCACCTGCCGAACCATAGAAAAGACCTGTACCAATTGCCGAACCCAGTGCCATAAATCGAATGTGGCGAACGCTCAACCCTCGCTTGAGTTGTGAGATGCTTTGCATGATTTATCCTTGTGTCTTTTATTATTAGATTGGAAAAGATAAATACTACGATAAGGCCGGATAAAATCCGGCCTTATACGATGTGTTTTTACTTAATTTTCTAAGATACTTCCGGCAGGCAACAAGGCAGAAAGTTGCTGCTCGGCCAACAACTGGATTGCTACATCAATATCCGGGGCGAAAAAGCGGTCTTTATCATAATGTGCAACTTTATCGCGGAGAATATGGCGGGCTTTTTCCAATATCGGACTACTTTCCAAACCATGACGAAAATCTATGCCCTGGCAAGCCGTCAACCATTCTATCGCTAAAATACCGCGCACATTATCTGCCATTTCCCATAAGCGACGGCCTGCGGCAGGTGCCATTGAAACGTGATCTTCTTGATTGGCAGACGTTGGCAGACTATCGACACTCGAAGGATGTGCCAGTGCCTTGTTCTCACTTGCCAGCGCCGCCGCCGTCACCTGCGCAATCATGAAACCGGAGTTAACTCCGCTGTTTTCGACCAAGAATGGCGGTAACTGCGACATATTGCTATCCATCAGCAAAGCAATGCGGCGTTCTGACAATGAACCGATTTCTGCCAAAGCAATAGCCAGATTATCCGCTGCCATAGCAACCGGTTCAGCGTGGAAATTACCACCAGAAATCACCTCATCTTCTTCGGTAAAGACCAGGGGATTATCAGAAACGGCATTGGCTTCAACCATAATGACATCAGCCGCATGGCGGATTTGGGTTAAACAGGCCCCCATCACCTGTGGCTGGCAACGCAACGAATAAGGATCCTGAACTTTCGGGCAGTTTTGATGAGAGGCAGAAATCTCACTTTGTTCTTCCAATACCAGACGGTAAAGGGCGGCCACATCAATCTGACCTTTCTGTCCACGGACTTCATGAATACGAGCATCAAAAGGTTTACGGGAGCCAAGAGCGGCTTCAACAGACAAGGTGCCGCAAACAATCGCTGAGGCGAGTAAATCGTCGGCGGCAAATAGCCCTTTTAAGGCAAAGGCGGTCGAAACTTGTGTACCGTTGAGCAGTGCCAATCCTTCTTTTGCGACAAGACACATCGGCTCAAGTCCTGCTTTTTCCAGTGCCACTTTTGCCGGGAGCCATTCGCCACGATAACGGGCCTGACCTTCTCCCAACAATAACAAGCTCATATGCGCTAATGGTGCCAGATCACCGGAAGCCCCTACTGAACCTTTGCCTGGAATACAGGGATACACTTCAGCGTTGACCAGGGCAATCAATCCCTGAATCACGGCCGGACGAATGCCGGAATAACCACGGGCAAGGCTATTAATTTTCAACACCATAATCAATCGGACAATTTCATCCGGCAGAGGCTCACCCACGCCCGCCGCATGTGACAACACGATAGAACGCTGCAACTCTTCTAAATCCTGCTCTGCAATACGGGTATTCGCCAGCAAGCCAAAACCGGTATTGATACCATACGCGGTTTTATTTTCACTGATAATGCGATTCACACAAGCGACACTGCTCTCAATGGCCGGAACGCACTGTTCGTCCAGACGAATCTGAACAGGGTGCTGATAAACATGACGTAGTTCTTCAAGTGTCATTTTTCCCGGATGAATAGTAATGTTTTTCATTTTAACAACGCTCCTTATTTTGCATCAGCCACTGGCAGGTTTAACATTGGCAGGTTTAGTTCCTGTTCTTTCGCACACTGGATAGCCAATTCATAGCCCGCATCCGCATGGCGCATAACGCCGGTTGCCGGATCATTGTGTAAGACGCGGGCAATACGTGCAGCCGCTTCATCCGTTCCATCACAAACAATGACCATGCCGGAATGCTGAGAGAATCCCATACCAACGCCACCGCCATGATGCAAGGAAACCCACGTCGCACCACTGGCAGTATTCAGTAAGGCATTCAGCAATGGCCAGTCAGACACTGCGTCAGAACCATCTTGCATGGCTTCAGTTTCACGATTAGGGCTGGCGACCGAGCCGGAATCCAGATGGTCACGACCAATGACGATTGGTGCAGAAAGCTCCCCACGGCGAACCATTTCATTGAATGCCAAGCCTAATTTGGCGCGATCGCCCAATCCCACCCAACAAATACGGGCAGGCAAGCCCTGAAAACTGATGCGCGCTCTCGCCATATCTAGCCAGCGGTGTAAATGGTCATCATTCGGCAGCAGCTCTTTTACCTTGGCATCGGTTTTATAAATATCCTCAGGATCACCGGAAAGTGCCACCCAACGGAAAGGTCCTATACCGCGACAGAACAGAGGGCGAATGTAAGCAGGAACAAATCCGGGAAAATCAAAGGCGTTTTCAACACCCGATTCTTTCGCCATTTGGCGGATATTATTGCCATAATCGAAGGTAGGCACACCTTGTTTCTGGAAAGCCAGCATGGCTTCAACATGTGCGGCCATTGACGCTTTTGCCGCCCGGATCACCATTTCTGGCTCACTTTCAGCCCGACGACAATATTCGTCCCATGTCCAACCAGCTGGCAAATAACCATGTAATGGATCATGGGAGCTGGTTTGGTCTGTCACCATATCAGGACGTACACCACGGCGTACTAACTCAGGTAAGATTTCTGAAGCGTTACCACATAATGCGATTGAGATGGCTTTACCTTCCCGGGTATAACGCTCAATACGCGCCAAAGCATCATCCAGATCAACGGCCTGTTCATCCACATATTTGGTACGCAAACGAAAATCAAGGCGGCTTTGTTGGCACTCTATGGTTAATGAAGAGGCACCAGCCAATGTTGCAGCCAGTGGCTGTGCTCCTCCCATCCCTCCCAGGCCTGCCGTCAATATCCAGCGGCCGGTCAAGTTGCCGTTGTAGTGTTGGCGGCCTGCTTCGACAAACGTTTCGTAAGTTCCCTGTACAATGCCCTGACTTCCAATGTAAATCCAGCTACCGGCGGTCATCTGACCATACATAGCCAGCCCTTTGGCATCCAGCTCGTTAAAATGTTCCCATGTTGCCCAATGGGGCACCAAATTCGAGTTGGCAATTAATACACGCGGGGCATTTTCATGTGTTTTAAACACCCCCACCGGTTTACCTGATTGCACCAACAGGGTTTCGTCATTGTCCAGATTTTTTAAGGTTTCAACGATTTTTTCATAGCATTCCCAGTTTCTGGCGGCACGGCCAATGCCACCATAAACTACCAATTCGCAGGGATTTTCCGCCACATCGGGATCAAGATTATTCATGAGCATACGAAGTGGTGCTTCGGTTAGCCAGCTTTTTGCTGTGAGTTGTGGCCCCCTGGGAGAGCGGATGGTTACGTTGCTGAATTTATTATTTTGCGTCGTCACGGTTTTTTTTCCTATTTCATTTTTGTGAATTTTGTTAATTTTATAGTTGTATATACATGTATATTCAATAGGCAAAAATGTGACACAGATAAAGTTGATGATGCGGAGCACAACACTATTTGTGATAAAAATCAATAAGATGATATTGATTTATTTCGTAATAAACGGGGAGATATTTTTACTGGTTTTGTGTTTAATATCACATTGATTTTACATTATTGTCACAATAATTAATGGAAAACCTCTCCCTCCCAATAAGGAAAAAGAGGTTTTTGTAGCGTAATTTTTTATAACTTACAGGAAGACTATGAATTAAACCGCCCTTTTAATTTATATCGATGACCAGGAAACAATAATCTGGCACTGGAAACAATAAACGCTTTCGACCAGGTTCGGCGGCTAATTAATAAACAAGGTGTGCTTGCTTCAATTTGTAATAACCGACAAGAAAGGGCATCTCCCGCCACAGCTTCAACAATATGCTCCCCTTCGGTTAATGGCGCTACCTGAGATAAATAATCATGGGCGGTTTGTTGCCGAAAATCTTGCCGCAAATATTCCGGTGCCGCCTGAACATTGACATAGCGATCTTCAATTTGCACAGGTATCTCATTTTCATAATGCAAAATGATGGAATGGTAGAGAGGTGCCCCTGCTGCAATACTGAACTCCACAGCCTGAGTGATATTGGCGGTCACTTCAGCGAGTTTCAGCACCTTGCAACTATGTCGGTTAGAGCGGGAAGCAATTTCATCTGCGATACTGTGAATTTCAAATAACGCAGATTGTCCTTTTGGCTCAGAGACAAACGATCCCACCCCCTGCAAACGAAATAGGAAACCTTCTGCCATTAACTCCCTCAATGCCCGATTAGCCGTCATACGACTACAGCTAAATTGTTTGACTAATTCCGCTTCCGAAGGAACCCGATCATGCGGTTTCCATTTCCCTGTATAGATCTTTTCAATAATCGCTTGTTTGACTTTTGCATACAAGGGCACCGGTTTGGCATAGGTATCTGGTAAGTCGTCTGTCACTGTCCCTTCCTTCTCACTTTTTACGCTCCCCACCCGTTAGTTATTCCACCAGTGCACCAACTGCCAGGCAAGGCGAGCGGCCGCTTTCCCCCCCATTCCCTGAATATCATACAAAGGGTTAAGCTCCACTAAATCCACGGCCTGCAATTTTTTGCTCTGACAGATGAGTTGAACCAATGGCAATAAACGCGCCAGCGGAACTCCCAATGCCGCAGGCGCAGAAACGGCCGGCATTTGCCAAATTGGCAGCACATCCAAGTCGATAGTCATATAAATGATATCAACCTGATTAATGATATCTTGTAATTGCTGCTGTACCTTATCCAACAGGGATTCAACACAGTGGGTATCCCAAATAATCGTGACATCAAGATGATTGGCTTCATCCAGTAATGCCTGGGTATTTGATGCCAGGCTGGCGCCAACACAACTGTAATTAAATGGACGCTGGTGTTGCTGGCAGTAATGCGCAAGTTGCCGAAATGGAGTGCCTGATGTAGGCTGCGGTGAATGGCGCAGATCCAAATGGGCATCAAAATTGATGATACCAACTCGCTGCTCCGGGAACGCACGGTAAATTCCCATCCCATGTGCAAAAGCCGTTTCATGCCCACCACCAAAAATCAGCGTTTTCATATTATGCTGCTGGCATTCATAGACAGCATCACTGAGCGCCTGCTGGGCTTCACTCAGTTCGCCTGAATCAGCGCGAATATTTCCCAAATCCACTAACCTATCATGGCCGTCATAGCTCGCCAGATTTGCCAGCGATTGGCGCAGATATTCTGCTCCCAGTTTTGCTCCCGGACGCCCCTGATTCAGCTTAACACCTTCATCGCATTCAAATCCCAATAGCGCAATGTGGTGAGGAAATTCAGCTGGGGAGAAACTGGTGGGCTGCTTTATTGTCTGGAATATCCGTAAGGCATTATTGGCTTCTGCAAGATCATTACGCCCCTGCCAACTATTTTCTGATGCTGGATGCCATAAATTCATATTTTTTCCCTCACCACCATTAATTAAAGCCATTTAAGTCATCACGATGCGTCATTTCACCATGATAAATACGATAAACCAACGGGTTATGTCCCAGTTCATATAAGATATCCACCGGATCCCGGGCATCCCAAACGACAAAGTCTGCCGTAAAACCCGCAGCTAATTGACCGTGACTACCCGCTCGTCCCAGTGCGCTGGCTGCGTGAATGGTGACTCCCTGCCATACTTCTTCCGGTGTCAAACCAAATTGTACGCAAGCCATATTCATCATCAGACGCAAAGAGGCAAAAGGACTCGTGCCGGGATTAAAATCTGTCGAAATAGCCATTGGAACGCCATATTGGCGCAATAATGCAATCGGGGGACGTTGAGTTTCTTTCAGGAAGTAAAATGCTCCCGGCAGTAACACAGCCACGGTTCCACTACGACTGAGAGCCTCAATTCCTTTTTCATCCAAATGCTCAATGTGATCCACTGATAAACCTTGATATTCAGCAACCAGTTCACTTCCGCCCAAATTGGAAAGTTGCTCAACATGACCTTTTACGGGGATATTCAGGCGCTTTGCGGTTGCAAAAAGGCGTTTGGTCTGTTCCAGATTGAAACCAACCGTTTCACAAAATACATCTACAGCTTCGAATAACTGTTTTTGCCAAAGAGTAGGCAGGATGGAGCCACACACTAAATCAATATAGGCATCAGGATCATGTTTATATTCAGGTGGGACGGCATGGGCAGAAAGTAATGTCGGGCTAATTTCGATGGGATTTTTCTGTGCCAATGCCCGCACGACATTTAACTGTTTCTCTTCATTTATCAGATCCAGCCCATAACCGGATTTCATCTCAATCGTTGTCACGCCTTCGGCCATCAGTGCATTGAGACGTTTCTGGGAGACACTTTCCAACTGTTGAGCTGAACTGTTGCGGGTGGCATTCACTGTCGAATTAATCCCTCCCCCTTTGGCACTCATTTCTTCATAAGAAACCCCATTCAGGCGCTGTTCCCACTCAGAGGCTCTATTACCGCCAAAAACTAAGTGAGTGTGGCAATCGATTAAGCCAGGGGTGATCAGGCGCTGCTCTGCGTCAATGACCTTACATTGGTTGGCGGGGACGCTATCTGTCGGCACAATCGCTAAGATTTTTTCGCCCCGCACAATAAGGTCATGCTGCTCTAACATGCCATAATTGCTTTCACCAGCCATGTCTTTAATTGCAGGATCCATTGTGGCAAGTTTGGCATTGCGCCATATGACATCAGTGTCTCTTAGTTCAATCGACATTGTACTATCCTGTTATTTTTGTTGTTTGTATCAGAACTCATGTTGTATATACATTTATTTTATAACCAGACATCATTGTCAAATTATTTTGTGAACATGTTGTTACTTTAAATGATAACTATCAGGAAAAATCACAAAAAATCAGGTACACTTGCTAAAAGTTGTGAGTAAATGAACGTGTAATGAAGAAAAAATATCAATTAAACACAGAAGACATCAGCCTATTCAGGACGTCTGTCACGGGAACCCGGCGCATTGCACAAGATACGGTTTCCCATCCCCCGAAGAGAAAAAAAATTAACCGTATTGCCCCTGAACGCTTGAAGCAAGAGCAAGCTGATGCCAGTTATTATTTTTCCGATGAATTCCAGCCAAATTTGGATATGGAAGGCCCGACCCGCTACATTCGGGAAGATGCCAGCCATTATGAATTAAAGAAATTGCGACGTGGCGATTATTCCCCTGAACTGTTTCTGGATTTACATGGGCTGACTCAGTTACAGGCCAAACAAGAAATGGGGGCATTAATCGCTGCCTGCCGTCGAGAGCATGTCTATTGTGCCTGCGTTATGCATGGACATGGTAAACATATTCTCAAACAACAAGCCCCGCTATGGCTTGCCCAACATCCTGATATTATTGCCTTCCATCAAGCGCCCAAAACGTGGGGAGGGAGCGCTGCGTTACTCATTTTGGTAGAGATGGATGAATTTACGCAGCGCTAACTTGTTTTTCTCTTTAATTAAATTGCCTAAGAATTAAGGTGTCTGGTCAGGATTTCGCCGCTAATTGTGCAGGGGATGTTTGCCATAACAGACACCCTTTTTCCGTTTGGTGATCCAACTCGACACAAGCAATGCTGGATGTCGCAAACATCGGCGGAGTTTGCCCCGGACAAAGCTCAGACACCAAATAGCCGACCAACGGTAAATGAGAAACTATCAATACAGATTGATACCCTTGCGTTGACAAAACGTGCAAGTAGCTGGCAACCAACATTACATCTCCCGATGGCGTTAACTCAGCCAGTATTTCTTCATTGTCGGGAAGCACCAGGTTTTCTCGTACCGCCTTCAATGTTTGTTCTGCCCGGATATAAGGACTGACCAGAACACAGTCGATGTCAGGCGATTGTTGCGAAAGCCCATGAGCCATTTGCTGTGATTCTTGATATCCTCTGGAGGTCAGTTCCCGCGCTGCATCACTGATGGCATTCAAAGCAGCATCACCATGACGCATAATAAAAACGTACATAATCCACCGTTAAGTTAATTGTGAATCTGTCTCAAAATAACCCACACTTTAGCTTTTCAAACCATGAATAAACAATTAATTATTTCCTATAAAAAATCGGCCCTTAATGACAAGAGCCGACCTGACTGTTTTAACCAATGAAATTCAAGCTATACGTGAAATTTCTTTTTCTGTTCTGCCATCCGAATTAAACCCTCACAGGGCGTAAATCTTTCGCCATATTGCGTCTCCAGACGACGTAAAATTTCTACAACTTTGTCACTGCCAAGCTTATCAATATAACGGAATGGCCCGCCCAGGAACGGTGGGAACCCAATGCCAAATACAGCACCAATATCACCATCACGTGGACTTCTGATAATCCCCTCATCCAAACAACGCACGGCTTCATTGAGCATGAGCATCACACAACGCTGGGCAATGTCAGCAGGCAACATCTTTATCGCGGGTTTGATCTTTAATAAGGAATAAATCGAAGCATCCACTTCTTTGGATTTTTTTCTACTCGTATATAATTTTCTACTCGTATATAAATAGAAACCGCGGCCATTCTTCCTGCCCTTTCGGTCATCTTGCAAAATTGCAGCCAAAATCTCTGGTGCCGCAAATCGACTGCCTAATTCTTCTACTAAAATAGGGATGATTTTAGTACCCACATCTATGCCAACTTCATCCAGCAGATTGATGGGACCAATAGGAAAACCAAAATTCAGCAAAGCATTATCGATATGTTCAACCGGCTCACCTTCCAATAAACAATAACCTGCCTCATTAATGTAAGGTGTTAGAATTCGGTTCACATAAAAACCCGCTTTATCCCCGACTACAATCGCTGTTTTTCCCTGTTTCTTGGCTAACGCTACGGCAGTGGCGATCGTTTTTTCACTCGTTCCCTCATGTGGAATGACTTCCACCAGCGGCATTTTGTCTACCGGACTGAAATAGTGAAGACCGATCACCTGCGCTGGCCGAGTCGCCGCTTCAGCGATCTTATGGATTGGCAATGAAGAAGTGTTAGACGCAAAAATGGTTTCGGGTTTTGTATTCTCTTCAATCTCTGCAACCATTTTGCGTTTCAGGACTAAATCTTCAAATACCGCTTCAACCACAATATCAGCTTGCTTAAACCCACTGTAATCGGTCGTTCCTGTCAATAGAGACATCTGACGAGAACGCTCACTTGATTGCAACCGACGCTGTTTTACCCGCTTAGAAAGGAGATCCCAGGTATATTTCAAGGCCTGATTAATGCCTTTTTCATTAATATCTTTAATGCGAGCAGGCAAATTTCCTCGCGTCACGGTCACATTGGCAATACCGCCCCCCATCAGGCCGCCCCCCAAAATCCCCACATGTCTGATTTCGGCGGGCGGTTCTGAAGAGCCAGTTTCATTCTTCAACGTTGTAGAAGCAAAAAACAGACTCCGCAATGCTTCTGATTCTTGTGTCATCGCCAGTTCACCAAACGCCCTGGCTTCAAGCTGAAAACCTTTCTCAGAGCCTTTTTCCAGGCCGGCACGAATCACATTGATGATTTTTTCTGGTGCGGGATAATGGCCACGAGTTTTTTCGCGCGTTTTTTTATGAACCATCTGGAATAACAACGGCCTGCCTAATGCACTTGCCAGTATGCGCTGTGACCATGCCAATGGCTTACGTTTCACGATGCCTTTTTTAACATACTGCACAGCAACATCCAGCAAGATATCTAAAGGAACGGCGTCATCCACAACGCCCAGCCGTTGCGCCTGTTTTGCTTTAAGCTGACGGCCGGTCAATATGATGTCTAACGCAGCACTGACACCAATCAAACGAGGCAATCTTTGCGTTCCGCCTGAACCGGGTAATAACCCAAGCTGAACTTCCGGCAAACCAAGACGGGTTTTCTCATCCAAAGAACAGATTCGCGCATGACAAGCCAATGCCAACTCCAGCCCACCACCTAAACATGTGCCATGGATCGCGGCCACAATCGGTAAAGGGTAACTGGCAATCTGCGCAAACAGTTTTTGACCTTTTTCAGCCAATGCTGTCGCTTCTTCCTGAGATTGGCAGTGAGCTATCATGCTAATATCAGCACCAGCAATGAAGGTATCTGCCTTGCCGGATACAATAACTAGCCCTTTCAAGTTTGAAACTTGTTGCGCTTTTTCAAACATGATCAGGAACTGTTCAACAAATTCAGCTTTCAGTGTGTTGACTTTCTCTCCGGGTACATCAATGGTGATAATTCCCACCTTGTCGTCCCTGACAGAAAAACGAAATACCGATTGCTCCGGTTGCATTGCTGCTGACATAACCGTTTCTTTTTCAGCCTGAGCCATTATTCTACCTCCAATACCATTGCTGCACCCAAACCACCCGCGGCACAAGCTGTTGTTAACCCAAGACCACCACCACGGCGATGCAATTCATTCAACGTCTGGGTAACCATTCTGGCGCCTGTCGCCGCGAAGGGATGCCCATAAGCAATTGATCCACCCAATACATTGAATTTATCCATATCCACTTCACCTATTGCCTGAGAACGCCCTAACTTTTCACGGGCAAATTTCTCACTGGCAAACATGTTTAAATTCGTTAATGTTTGGGCAGCAAATGCTTCATGCATGTCGATAAGAGTAAGCTCATTCAGGGTGATACCCGCACGATCCAGTGCCAGCGGGGTTGCATAGGACGGTCCCAGTAACATGTCCTGCCAAACATCAATGGCAGAAAATGCATAACTGCGTAAATACCCCAATGGAACCATACCGAGTTCTTTGGCAACCGATTCACGCATTAACATTACTGCCGCTGCACCATCAGTCAATGGTGTACTGTTTGCTGCGGTAACTGTGCCATATTTACGATCAAAAGCCGGGCGCAATTTGGCATAAGAAGCTAAGGTGGAGTTTTTTCTGATATTGTTATCTTCTGCCAATGTCTTACTGTATGGCGGGAAATATGCCGATATCATTTCCTTTTGCAAAAGCCCTTGCTCCCAGGCTTTAGCGGCTAATACGTGGGAGCGATGCGCAAGTGCATCCTGATCTTCACGACTGATATGATACGTTTTTGCCATCTGTTCAGCGGTATCCCCCATTCTCAACCCTGTAGAATATTCAGCAACGGCAGGGGATACAGGCAATAAATCACGGAGTTTCAATCGGCTGAGTAATTTGAATCGTTGAGAGAGGCTCTTGGCTTTGTTCATGTCAACTAACGTGCGCGCCAGTGACTTAGTCACTCCGATGGGCAAAACGGATGAAGAATCCGCACCTCCGGCGATCCCTATATTGACTGTCCCTGCCATAATACTTTCAGCCACATTTGCAATTGCCTGAAAACTCGTCGCACAGGCGCGGGAAACACTATAGGCATCAGTATTTACACTTAAGCCTGCCCCCAAAACAATCTCCCTTGCAATATTCGGTGCTTCCGGCATTTGAACCACCTGTCCAAAAACCAATTGGTCGATCTTCTCAGGCGACAAACCGCTCCTAATGACCAGCTCGCTTACAACAGCCTTTCCTAAGTCAACAGCCGGAATACCGTGGTAGAAAGTTGCCTGTTTCGCAAAAGGAATGCGCAACCCGCTGACAATAGCGACACGTTCCTTTTGCGGTATTACTTTTGTTGAAGAACGACCCATAGCAACTCCTAATCATTATTATTAACTAAATCAATTGATTAAAAATATTTACTCACCCCATAAGAGGTCAGACCTGATGATGCATTGTTAACGCAATGTTGGAAAATAGCAAATAGGAATAAACGAAAAATGAGAACAAACTCAACTTTAAATTATTATAATTTATACAACTTAAACGAAGAATGTGCGACAGGAGTACAAAGAGAAGGCAATGATTTACAATCGATTACAAGTGATTTTCTCACTGATTGGCATGACAAAACAATGAGAAAACCATTGTTCAGAGTGAATTAACGCAAGCCTAACTGAAAGATGAGGGCTTCCGCTTGGCAGCTAAAGGTAAAGTCCACAGATAATTGCATTCCACCGTCAACCGCTTCGATACTATGGCGTATAACACAGGGATCGGATTCCACTGATTTTGCCTTTTTGATCAACATATTAAGCATGACTTCGGCGTCTTGTTCACTCGCAAAAATACACTGATAAGAAGCGGTGCGGTCTTCATTATCAATAACGGTTCCCACATCAACACAGCAGCAAGCTGCCGTCTCTTCGGCATTACAGCGGTTAATCGCATCAGACATTTAAAGTTACTCCGGCTAAAAAACTTGCTGATAATTCTACGTTTTCCTGACTACCGATAACCAGCACTTACGCTGTTTGAAGCCATTTATCTCACTGTTTATTGATCTGACCACGTCAACAGAAACCCGTTTACACTTCATTAACGTAAGTTGTCTGTTTTTTGTTAAGTAAGTCCCAATTTAAGAATCATTTTAGTTGTATTTAGAAAACATTCTTGCAACATATTCTATTATCAAGCCTATACTTCGTGCACTGGTCTGATTTGTCATTATTGTCATTGTTGTCATTGCGACAAATCGACTCTACAATCCCGCGCTCTCAGCTACTTGAGTGGCATGTTAATAATAATTAGACAATGAGGTTTGGTTATGGACCAGAAAAACCTATTTACACGTTCAGCATTAGCAATGGCGGTTGCCATTCTCTCATCCAACGCTGGTGCTGCTGGTTTTCAATTGAATGAATATTCATCATCAGGACTAGGCCGTGCATTTTCTGGGGCAGGTGCTGTTGCAGACAACGCTTCCGTAGGCAGCCGTAACCCTGCGGCCATGACCTTATTTGATCGCCCGTCATTTTCTGGTGGTCTGGTGTATGTCAACCCAGATGTTGATATTACCGGGAAGTCACCTGTTACGCGTCAGAGCACAAATGCTAAAAACATCGCACCACATGCATGGATCCCAAACCTGCATTTTATCGCTCCAATTAATGATCAGTGGTATATTGGCGCCTCTGCGACTTCTAACTTTGGCTTGTCTACCAACTTCAGTAATAATTATTCTGCTGGTCCCATTGGTGGAAAAACATCGCTCAAGACTGTGAACTTTAATCTGAGTGGCGCTTACAAATTTAATAATCAATTCAGCTTTGGCTTAGGTGTTAATGCTATTTATGCCGATGCTGAAATTGTTCGTCATATGGGCGAAGTCGGGCCAGCATTAACAGGAATGATTCACAAAATTAACCCAAAATCTAAGGTTAACATCCCTTCAACTACCGAAGGTGCCCGTTTGGAAGGCAAAGATTGGGGTTATGGCTGGAATGCAGGCCTTTTGTACCAATTTGATGAAAATAATCGTTATAGCTTAACTTACCGTTCAAAAGTTAAAGTGAAGTTTAAAAAAGGCGATTACAGCAATGAACTGCCTAATATTCCTGCTAACCCGGCGCTCGGATTTCCTGGCATAAATGGCCTTGGGGGTAATACCATCAAAGGAACATTGGATCTGAATTTACCGGATATGTGGGAATTCTCAGGCTATAACCGCGTTGCACCACAATGGGCAATTCACTATAGCTTCCTGTATACAGGCTGGAGCGAATTTAAAGAATTACGTGGTAAAAACAAAGATTCCGGCAATACCTTATTCCACAAACACGAAGGTTTCCGCGATGCTTACCGTATCTCACTAGGTACAACTTACTACTATGACGATAACTGGACATTCCGTACCGGTATCGCTTTTGATGAAAGCCCTGTACCCGCCAAAAATCGTTCTATCTCCATTCCGGATCAAGATCGTTTTTGGTTTAGCTTAGGAACCACTTATGCATTCAATAAAGATGCTTCTGTAGATGTTGGTGTTTCCTATATGCGCGGTAAAAAAGTACATGTTAGCGAAAAACTGCAAGAGGACGCGCCTGCTCCTTTCAATTCATCATATGAATTCGATTCCAAAGGAACCGCATGGTTGTATGGTATAAACTTTAACTATACGTTCTAACTACATACCGTAACCCCAAAAAGGATAGCGCCCGCTATCCTTTTTTGATTATAAGTCCGAACTAATCTATAGAATCCAATTCATCTTGAATACTTGCCGCATTAGGATTTTTTTTCCGGCGCCAGTATGCCGCCATTGGCCATAAAATCGTGGCGTTGGAAGTAAGCATCGCGCATCATCAAATAAGGATCTGAAGAGTTCTTTAACAGGCCATCAGAATCCAGCAAGCGGGCACGGGTTTCTATACCTTGGAAAACCCACTTGCCTACCGACATCCAACCCGTGAAATAACTCAATATGGGATAAGTCATATCCGCCAAGTTACCGCCTTCATCACGCAATGTAAAACTACCGTAACCGGGCAGAACAGCATACGGACCATACCCCACGTTATAGTATCCCAATGTGCTACCAAAACGCACCGGATCTTCTTTTGCCAGTTTGGGGTTTGCCATGGAAGCAACATCAATAAGCCCTCCCATTCCCAACAAGGTGTTCAAAAAGAAACGGTTGAAGTGTTTTGCACCTTCATGAACATCACCACGCAAGAAACTGTTCACCATACTGGCTGGCTCTTCGAGGTTGCTCATAAAATTACCAATGCCATTTCGTGCAGGCATCGGCACATAATTACGCCAGGCTACAGCAACAGGACGCAGTACATATGGGTCGAGAACATCATAATTAAAGTTGAACATAACACGGTTAAACCCTTCCAGCGGATCAGAACGCCCCTGCTCTATCGTATTTGATGAACTGGCACATCCCATAAGTAAGACGGCTGTAAGAGCAACCCCGCTCAGACGATACTTCATATTGTTCTCCATATAATTATTTTTAGATATCAATTATCGTGCTGTACACCAGCTATTGCACCCAATATGTAAAATATACTGCCAATCTTTCATTAATGGTAATAAAAAAGAGTGGTGATTATATAGGCAAACAGTTCGTTATGCCTTATCTCTGACAAGAAAAACAGGTATACTGCGCTCCGCTGTCCCCTTAGTGAAACGGATATAACAAGCCCCTCCTAAGGGCTAGTTGCAGGTTCGATTCCTGCAGGGGACGCCAGAATCAAGTTACCCCGCATCACCTAGCATAACCTAACCTTATAAAAAAACTCACTTAAATAAAAATTTGGCGTTACCTGCTGTTACCCTATATAACTTGACTACACCAGTAAAGTGTGGGCATATTTGCGGGCATCGGTTCATATACCTACTTAGGATGCCCACATGTTAACGATAAAGCAGATTGAGTCAGCTAAACCTAAAGACAAAGCCTATCGCCTTGCTGATGGAGGAGGTTTATTTCTTTTTGTATCGAAAACAGGAAGTAAAATTTGGCGTTTTAGGTATCGTAAAAATGGGAAAGAGCAAACTTATGTCATTGGTACGTATCCAGAAGTCCCACTAGTTACCGCTCGATTAAAACATGCTGAGGCTAAGTCTGTCCTTGCTAATGGCGGAGATCTGGCTCCGGTAGCACCAAAACAGAAAGATAATGAATCTCCAGACACGTTTGCTGACATATTTAAAGAATGGCATGAATTCAAAAGTGGATTTTGGTCTGAGAGTTATACTAAGGAAATGATATCAATGTTCGAAAATGATATTTTGCCTATTATTGGACACATGACCATGGAAGAGATAGAACCTTTAGTTCTACTTAAAGTTATTCGGTTATTCGAAGATCGCGGAGCCATGGAGAGAGCCAGCAAAGCACGCCGAAGGTGCGGAGAGGTTTTCAGATACGCGGTAGTGACGGGCAGAGCGAAATACAATCCCGCTCCAGATTTGGCCGATGCCATGACTGGATACAGAAAAGAGCATTACCCATTTCTCACCATAGACAAGATCCCCGCATTTAATCAGGCACTGGCATCATATTCTGGCAGTGTCATATCTAAAACGGCCACTCAAGTTCTGCAATATACCGCCCTGCGAACAATAGAAATGCGCAGTATGTTATGGAAGAACGTTGATTTTGATAATCGACTTATTACTATCGATCCATCTGTAATGAAGGGGCGTCAGCTACATATAGTCCCGATGTCCGATCAGGTTGTTAAATTGCTCCAGCACTTGAAGCCTATAACCTCCAGTGTTTCCGATTTTGTCTTCCCAGGTAGAAATGACCGGAAAAAATCTATCAGCGAAAACGCCGTCCTGCTAGTTATCCGGAGAATAGGCTATGACGGTCTAGCTAGCGGTCATGGATTCCGCCACCAGTTCAGCACCATATTGAATGAGCATGAATTTAATCATGATGTGATTGAGAAACAGCTAGCTCATGTTGTTGGTAATAAAACCAGAGGTCATGCTTCCAATCATTAGATTGTTGTAGTAAACTCCCCACTTTTTATTACTGGTGAGATATGGCTAAAGTTGATGTGGTTTGTCGTTACTGTCACAAAGCGGAAGAGGTCAAAGGGCATGGAAAAGGAAGCAGCGGACATCAGCGTTATCACTGTTATGCCTGCCGTAAAACCTTTCAACTGAATTACACCTACCAAGCCTGCAAACCCGGAATGAAAGATCAGATTGTGGATATGGCTGCGAATAATGGCGGTATCAGAGACACCGCTCGTGTCCTGAAGGTGGGTATCAACACCGTTCTTCGTACCCTAAAAAACTCGAACCCAGACAGGTAACTACACTGCCGCTGGCCGCAAATAATATTCATATTATCTGCGAAATTGATGAACAATGGTCTTTTGTCGGTAACAAGAAGAATCAGCGCTGGCTTTGGTATGCCTGGGAACCGGAGCAAAAGCAAATAATCGCGCACGTATTGGGGGATCGCAGCAGGAAAACACTGAGCAAATTGCTGGCACTTCTGGCTCCTTTCGAAATTCAATTTTTCTGTACCGATAATTATGCCGTTTACGATTGCCTTTCTGAGGAAAAACACTTTAGAGGGAAGAAATTTACTCAACGTATCGAAAGAACCAATCTGACCTTACGTACTCGCATCAAGAGACTGAATCGGAAAACGATCTGTTATTCCAAATCCGAAGAAATGCATGACAAAGTGATAGGCACTTTCATTGAGCGTGAATACTATCTTCCAAAGGTTATCTAACTATTGGGTGCATGACCAAACCAGAGGCGTCTATAACCATGCACAGTATTTAGACCAACGCCGCGAAATGATGCAGTGGTTCGCTGACTACATTGATAGGATATCAGGAATAAGGTGGTAACGACTATCACCATAGCACAGCAATCTACCCTTTGACTTTCATAGTAATCAACTATAGAGGAAATCCCTATAGTTGCCGTAGATGGCTCAAATCTGAATCATGGTCAAAATCTTGACCATCTTCAAGGCGGGATATCTCACCTTTAGGTATGGTGATTTCCACCATACCTTTTACACTCACAGGGTTACTTAATGTGACTCAGTGACTAACGACGAATTTCGTCGGAACCAATGATCACCAGTTTGCATACCGATATTTTCGGCGCTCAAACCAAACCTCTTAAAGAGGTGAGCCTCTGAAATCAGAGCCTCCTCAACCTCAAGGAACCCCTATAGTTAATTCATCCCTCCGTTTGAAACAGAAGCGTGCTGAATTAAAGGTGAGATATCCCACCTTTAGCTAACTCGTTGATTTTGCTTATTTCCGGCACAGGGGCAGAGATTAATAGAATCAAGGAATTAAACGCGTACGGGTCATGCACCCAATAGTTAGATAACCTTTGGAAGATAGTATTCACGCTCAATGAAAGTGCCTATCACTTTGTCATGCATTTCTTCGGATTTGGAATAACAGATCGTTTTCCGATTCAGTCTCTTGATGCGAGTACGTAAGGTCAGATTGGTTCTTTCGATACGTTGAGTAAATTTCTTCCCTCTAAAGTGTTTTTCCTCAGAAAGGCAATCGTAAACGGCATAATTATCGGTACAGAAAAATTGAATTTCGAAAGGAGCCAGAAGTGCCAGCAATTTGCTCAGTGTTTTCCTGCTGCGATCCCCCAATACGTGCGCGATTATTTGCTTTTGCTCCGGTTCCCAGGCATACCAAAGCCAGCGCTGATTCTTCTTGTTACCGACAAAAGACCATTGTTCATCAATTTCGCAGATAATATGAATATTATTTGCGGCCAGCGGCAGTGTAGTTACCTGTCTGGGTTCGAGTTTTTTAGGGTACGAAGAACGGTGTTGATACCCACCTTCAGGACACGAGCGGTGTCTCTGATACCGCCATTATTCGCAGCCATATCCACAATCTGATCTTTCATTCCGGGTTTGCAGGCTTGGTAGGTGTAATTCAGTTGAAAGGTTTTACGGCAGGCATAACAGTGATAACGCTGATGTCCGCTGCTTCCTTTTCCATGCCCTTTGACCTCTTCCGCTTTGTGACAGTAACGACAAACCACATCAACTTTAGCCATATCTCACCAGTAATAAAAAGTGGGGAGTTTACTACAACAATCTAATGATTGGGAGCATGACCGCTGATGCGCTCGACAAACGCCTGACGAAGCTGAGGATCAGCGCGAGGATGTTTTAAGGTTTTTTTTATGAGTGAGGCGAAGCCGTTTCAACGCGTAATGAATCGCCGATTGTGAGACCCCTAAGCGCTTTGCTCTTTCCCATTGATAGTCATCAGGAAAATTTTGGACATCCGCGATGAGCACCTCATCAGGAATTTTCATGGGAGGCTTATCACGCGTCATGCAAGGTTCTATTTTATGACTCCACCGGAACAGGGTACGAATAGAAATCTCAAAATGGGCACTCGTTTGTTCGAAAGTCAACGAATGCTTATCTTTGTATGCCAGTACTCTTTTTCGAAAATCTAGACTGTAACCCATTTCACTTTATGCCTTGTCATTTTGGATTTGGATATTATGACATATTAGTATGATTTTGCTATACCTCCAGTAATAAAAGCGATTATTCTTCATTTTATGATGGGGTATGAACACGCATTCAGAGATGGGAATGGCAGAACTGCAAGGGCAATATTTTATTGGTATATGCTAAAGAACGGATATGATATTTTTGAATATATTTCAATAAGTAAGGTTATCAAGGCGCATGCTAAAGACTATGGTATGTCATATCTTTATGTTCAAAAAGATTATGGGGATCTAACTTATTTTATCGATTTTAATGTGAATATTATTCTAAATGCATTTGATGAATTACAAGAGTATTTAAAAGTAAAAACAAAAGAATTTTATGAAATTGTCGATGTATTGGAAAATTCAAAGTATAAAAGCAATCTAAACTTCATTCAAAAAGATTTAATCAAAAAAGGTGTAAAAGAACCCGGAAGATTATTTAAAGTAAAATCAGTTCAAAATGTATATGATGTTAGTGAAAATACAGCCAGAAAATTACTCAGAGAACTTGAGGCAATGAATATATTTCTTCCTATAAAAATAAGACGAACAACTCATTATATTGCCCCCGCAGATCTACGTAGTAGGCTAAATAAGATATCAAAATAGTAGGATGCTTTTTCTTACTCCTCCTGCCGTGAGAAGTAAGGCTGGATTCATGCATCAAAAATGAAATGATTTGCCAGTATCTTACCCTCATGTTTCCAGCATCATCACAGGGGCTTTACCTCATGAGAATAGGCCCCATATTAATAACTCACTCCTCAATCTCCTTTCATTAAATCCCTGCTAAACGGCGGCGTCTCAGAGTGTTGCCGTTCCTTGCATGTTCCTAATTAGACGAATTGATAATATTCCATTATTTGCATCATTTGTTTGATATATTGCATTTATTGCATTTATTGCATTTATTGCATTTATTGCAATATTATAGCTGTATAAATTATCAGCGCCAAAGGTGTAAGTATGAAAATCGATAACAAGGCTATCTTACTGACGCGTCAGCAAATGGATGCTACGCAAGATCCAACAGGAAGAGTACAGCCGTTCAGAACTTGGCATTAAACCCTGCTGACAAAACGGCATATGTTACAGGTTATTCCCTATGGCAAAGATTGCGCACTGTATCTGATGGATAGGCTTCCCGCAGAAACCAAGTTTAACGATTTAAGCCAGCCATACAGCGTAAAAGCAAACGTACTGGTAAAACCCAACCCAGAGATCAAACTTTTCTCCTAAGCTGTATTCAGATAACCCTTTGATATGCCATAATTCCTGCTCAGAACCGGAATACCTGTACTATGCAGGAATTATGGCATATCAAAGGGTTAAAATGGCGTTCAAATCCCAATGGTTGCTGTAGATGGTCAAGATTTTGACCATCACAAATTGTGATATCCCATCTTGGGTATAGAGGAAATCACAACACCTTTTAACAGTGCAAAGCCCAAATTCAGGCTTAGGTGGTAACTCATTGATATCTAGTCACAAGCTTGATCTTTCATTCTGCTTATTCGTTCTTTTACTTAAAGGCAGTCAGGAACTGTAGTGAAAGAAATTAAAAATTAACAAACTTGAGTGTTTTTACGGCAACGGCATCACAAGTACAGTCAAAATCAATCGCCGCATTGATTTTGTGGATCAAATAACCTATATACCCGATAAACTTCAAGTTGCAATCCGCAAGACGACGCGAGGCCTTATATTTCCCCGCTGCGCGGGGAAATATAATACGCATCTTGAAGTTGAGTTGGTATATAATGAAATCAACTTTAAATGGTAGAAGTTTTAATTCTGACAATACCCTATGAAAATAGCCATACTACGTCGAAATGGACTGGGTGATCTCATTTGTACTCAGCCATTAATAAAGTTTTTACAAAAAACTTACCCTAACGCAGAGATCAACTTATTTATAGATTCTGGCAATACTGAACTCGCTTATTATTTGTGCCCTGAAATCAAGATCCACATCCTCCCTAGAGGCAATAAATACCTATCTATTATCAAAACTGCATTAGCATTTCGTCGAAAGAATTTTGAGATTGCTATATCAGCCAAACCTACACCTATGAAGCTAAATAATCTATTCTTATGGCTATTAGGGGCGAAAAGACGCTATGCTGTTGTTACAGATAAGCACTGGCATGCAAAGTTAGTTAACTATCCAGTGAAACAGGAGCAAGTCAATGGTTACCATCAGGCATTAAAAGTGTTACGTACATTTTCACCTAATGAGAGTAAATTATCTCCTGAGACTTTTCCTTACATCGAATTTAAAAATACTTTTCAATCTATTGAACAGCAGACTCCCATGATTTTATTTTCTATATCTAACAATAGAAAATACAGTCTTATTAATAATGAACGCCTCACTTTAATTGCAAATAAAATCCTGGAAAATTACCCAGATACAAAATTTTTTATTTCTTCGTATAAGCATGACACTCCTTTAGCTGAAGATTTAAAATCACGTATAGGAAAAAATAGTGAAGTTGTAGTATCCGATTCTCTGGATTCTTTTTTAACTTTATTGAACAGCATGACACTCATTGTTGTCGGTGATGGTGGTATTTGTCATTTGGCCGCCGCGCTACAGAAAAAGCTTGTTGCCTTTTATGGTGTAACAAGACCGGAAAATTGGGCACCACTGGCTACAAAAGATACAACCATCACATTGTATCACCCTGAAAATGTCAACAATATTGATTTAGGTAAAGTTTACCCCGCAATATTTTCTTTGCTAAAAGAGTAAACTATTAAATAATTTCAATTGTATCCAAAAGATATAAATTTATCTTGAAAATAGACATAATTTGGCAACATAATTTATTTTTAAGAAGGCTCGATTTCCATTGGGAAACGGGCTTTTGCGGAAAGGTTATTTTTCCTAAGTATAGGTCTTAAACATCAGATAGTGACATCGGGTATGAGTAAAACGTTAATATCTCAATCCAAGTTACAAGACAATCCCTGTATTAATTGCGGAGCTTGCTGTGCGTATTTTCGTGTTTCATTTTATTGGGCTGAAGCTGAGGATGGTGGCGGCACAGTTCCCGTATCTATGACCGAAAAATTAAATGATTTCAGACGCTGTATGAAAGGCACCAATGAACCTCACCCTCGATGTATCAATTTATGTGGTGAAATTGGTAAGTCGGTTTCCTGTTCTATTTATGATAAAAGGCCCTCCCCTTGCAGAGAATTTCCCCAAGCCTGGGAAACGGGAGATTATAATGAAAGTTGTGAGCGCGCCAGAGCTGCTTATGACCTTCCCCCTTTGCCAAAACCTCAAACATAGTTGATACTCGTTTGATTTACGTCATCCACGCATGAAAAATACCGGCATTATGAATGTTCCCCGTAAATAAACTTAAGGTGACGAGGGTCTTTTCGAGAATAGCCCCAATGACGTTAATACGGCCTTTAGCGTGCCCGTCGTGTGTACCAAAACAGCGCTGTCGTTTCAGGGCGTAATGCATAGCCGACTGCGAAACATCCAAGCGTTTTGCGCTTTTCCATTGATAATCATCGAGAAAATTTTGGATATCCGCGATGAGTACCGGGTCAGGAATTTTCGTGGCGGGTTTGGCGGGTTTATCGTGTAGTGCCTGATAGGAAGTGCTGGACGAAGTGGTGGGCGATACCAGATTCGAACTGATGACCCCCTCCTTGTAAGGGAGATGCTCTACCAACTGAGCTAATCGCCCACTTCATATCCTGCTACCTAAATGGTGGGTCGTGCAGGATTCGAACCTGCGACCAATTGATTAAAAGTCAACTGCTCTACCGACTGAGCTAACGACCCAATTAGGTAATTCTGATTTTGATATCTAAATGGTGGGTCGTGCAGGATTCGAACCTGCGACCAATTGATTAAAAGTCAACTGCTCTACCGACTGAGCTAACGACCCAATTAGATAATTTTGATTTTGATATTTGAATGGTGGGTCGTGCAGGATTCGAACCTGCGACCAATTGATTAAAAGTCAACTGCTCTACCGACTGAGCTAACGACCCATTCTAAATATCAATGTGATACTGGAGACGAAACAACCCGATGAAGTGGTGGGCGATACCAGATTCGAACTGATGACCCCCTCCTTGTAAGGGAGATGCTCTACCAACTGAGCTAATCGCCCACTTCACGATGACTATTAACGACATCAATACCACTGATTTATGATTGGTGGGCGATACCAGATTCGAACTGATGACCCCCTCCTTGTAAGGGAGATGCTCTACCAACTGAGCTAATCGCCCAATCATAAAATCATTTTTATCACTACGAGAAATATGGTGGGCGATACCAGATTCGAACTGATGACCCCCTCCTTGTAAGGGAGATGCTCTACCAACTGAGCTAATCGCCCGTCGTGATGGAGTCGCATTATAGGGATAGTTCGAAGTGAGTCAACGCTTTTTATCACTAAAACAATCGTTCGTCGTAAAATTAAACAGAATGAAATAATTGTAATCACGTTATGGTATCATTCAGATGGGTTATTTTAGCTTTTCTCAATAACCTGCCGTTAACGCCATTGAGGAATTGAAGTGCAGTGATAAAATACCCCCCACTGTTGTTACTTCAATCATCCAACACGCTCTCTAATAAAGAGAAACGTAATTAAGGCAATTCCTGATGAGTAAAATTAAAACCCGTTTTGCACCAAGTCCTACTGGCTATCTGCATGTTGGTGGTGCGCGTACTGCTCTTTATTCCTGGTTATACAGTCGCCACAATAAAGGGGAATTTGTTCTTCGCATCGAAGATACCGATCTGGAACGTTCTACCCAAGAAGCCATCGATGCAATTATGGACGGGATGAACTGGTTAAATCTGAATTGGGATGAAGGCCCTTATTACCAGACCAAACGTTTCGACCGTTATAACCAGGTTATTGACGAAATGTTAGAGCAAGGTACTGCTTACCGCTGCTATTGCTCTAAAGAGCGTTTGGAACAATTGCGTGAAACTCAGATGGCTAATGGTGAAAAGCCACGTTATGACGGAAAATGCTGTGATAACGAGTGCCAGCACAGTCACGATGAGCCACATGTTGTGCGTTTCCGCAACCCACAAGAAGGTTCTGTCGTTTTTAATGACAGTATTCGTGGCCCGATTGAATTCAGTAACCAGGAACTGGACGATTTGATCATTCGCCGTACCGACGGCTCACCAACTTATAACTTCTGTGTGGTCATTGATGATTGGGATATGGAAATTACCCATGTTATTCGTGGTGAAGATCATATCAACAATACCCCACGTCAGATCAATATCCTGAAAGCGCTTGGCGCACCTGTCCCGGAATATGCCCATGTTTCTATGATCCTCGGCGACGATGGTAAAAAACTGTCCAAGCGCCACGGCGCTGTCAGCGTAATGCAATACCGTGATGATGGTTATCTGCCAGAAGCCCTGTTGAACTATCTGGTTCGTCTGGGCTGGTCACATGGCGATCAGGAAATTTTCAGCATTGAAGAGATGACTGCACTGTTCAGCCTTGATGCCATCAGTAAATCTGCCAGTGCATTCAATACGGAAAAACTGCAATGGTTGAACCATCACTACATCAATACCCTGCCAGCAGAAAAAGTTGCTGTACATTTAGCCTGGCATATTGAACAGCAAGGTATTGATACTCGCACGGGTCCAGAACTGGTTGATTTGATCAAACTGTTAGGTGAGCGCTGTAAGACGCTGAAAGAAATGGCTGAATCTTGCCGTTATTTCTATGAAGAATTTGCCGAATTTGATGCAGATGCGGCGAAAAAACATCTGCGCCCGGTTGCTCGCCAGCCATTAGACGTTGCCCGGGCGAAACTGGCCGCTATTACCGAATGGACCCCTGAGAATATCCATCACGCTATTCAGGCGACGGCTGACGAACTGGACGTTGGCATGGGTAAAGTCGGTATGCCACTGCGTGTTGCTGTTACAGGTGCGGGTCAGTCTCCAAGCGTTGATGTAACAATCCATGCAGTTAACCAGGCACGTTCATTAGCTCGTATTGATCAGGCTCTGGCTTATATTGCCCAGCGTGAAGCGCAATAAAATAAATAATCATTTACCGATGTTACGTCATAACGTAGCGTGAATAATCAAGGCACTCAACTTATTACAGTGCCTTGATTTTTGTCCTCAAAACGGGTCATTGGCGGCTTTTTCAGCGCTTACACGGAGAAGATTAATGAATTCATTGACAGAGTTCTCCGGTTTTCATATGATTCGCCCCGTTCTACAGGATTTTGATTTGGGGCTATAGCTCAGCTGGGAGAGCGCTTGCATGGCATGCAAGAGGTCAGCGGTTCGATCCCGCTTAGCTCCACCAAATACCTATCTTACTTATTCATCAGAGTAATCGGTATCTGGTATTCAAAACCTGAACCCTATTTGTGGGGCTATAGCTCAGCTGGGAGAGCGCTTGCATGGCATGCAAGAGGTCAGCGGTTCGATCCCGCTTAGCTCCACCAAAATTCTCAATCCCTGAAGACGTAAGTTTTCAGGGATTTTTCAACGGTTTTACCAACCCGCCCAATCCTTCAATTTTTATTGCAAGCGTCATTTCCATCAACTTTCCCAGTTTTCCCTGTGGGAACTCCCCCTTGCGGGCAAACCAAAGTAAATACTCTTCCGGCAAATCAATTAGCATTCGCCCTTTGTATTTACCAAATGGCATAGCTGTATTGGCTATTGCCAACAAGTTTTCTTTGTTCATCATATCAGCCTTATTATCTCATTATGAATATAAAAAAGTGGCATCTGCCAGGATGCCACTTTCGATTGTTTTTTTATCAAATCCAATGAAACAGATTAGACGCTCAAAATCAGTCCGGTAATTGCTGCGGACAGGAAACTCACCAGCGTTGAACCAAACAGCAATTTCAAGCCAAAGCGCGCAACAGCATTACCTTGTTGTTCATCCAGCCCTTTCACAGCACCAGAAATAATCCCAATGGAACTGAAGTTAGCGAAAGAAACCAAAAATACGGACAGAATACCTTTCGAATGTTCACTTAGTTGAGCAGACATCCCTTGCAGGCTCTGCATCGCCACAAATTCGTTAGAAACTAACTTGGTTGCCATGATACTGCCGACTTTCAGCGCTTCATCACTTGGAATACCAATGATCCATGCAAACGGATAAAACACATATCCCATACACTCCTGGAAAGTAATACCAAATACCAGATGGAAAATTGCATTAATTCCTGCAATCAAGGCAATAAAACCGATCAACATCGCAGTGACAATCAAAGCAACCTTGAAACCCGCCAGAATATAATCGCCCAGCATTTCAAAGAAACTTTGCCCTTCGTGGAGGTTGCTCATATGGATATCTTCTTCATTCTCAACAGAGTAAGGATTGATGAGAGATAAGATGATAAAAGTGCTGAACATGTTGAGGATCAGTGCCGCAACCACATATTTTGCATCCAGCATCGTCATGTAAGCACCGACGATAGCCATAGATACGGTAGACATTGCCGTTGCCGCCATCGTATACATCCGACGCTCAGACATTTTGCCCAGCACATTTTTATAAGCAATAAAATTCTCTGATTGCCCCAGAATCAATGAACTGACCGCATTAAATGATTCCAGTTTACCCATGCCGTTAATTTTAGACAGCACTGTACCTATTACACGAATGACAATGGGTAGTACTTTGATGTGTTGCAAAATACCAATCAGGGCGGAGATAAAAATGATAGGACACAATACATTCAGGAAGAAAAAAGCCAGATTCGCTTCTATCATGCCACCAAAAACAAAACTGGTCCCTTTCTCTGCATAAGACAATAGATGGACAAATAAATCGTCAAATCCTTTAACGACTTTCAAACCGACGTTAGAATTCAGGAAGAACCAGGCCAGAAAGAGTTCGATTATCAGCAACTGAATAATATAACGAATCTTAATATTCTTCCGGTTATTACTTGCCAAAACTGCCAGGCCGCCAATGACCACTAATGCGAGTAAAAAATGTAAAACATGAGATATAGCCATAAAGAAGAACTCCAAACACGATTCTGTGCAAATTTACATCTGTATTTTATGCAACACATGATAGTAAATTTTGATTACTGTCGCACCAATTTACTATTTAGGTGGTTACATATCTCTATTTAGCTAACCCGATCACACTTTAATAATCACCTCCCTAAATAGAAGACATATTATTCACCTAATAAACGGAGCATTTCCTCTTCATCAATAACGTAAATTCCCAGCTCATTAGCCTTAGCTAATTTGGAACCCGCAGCTTCACCTGCAATAACCAGATCTGTTTTCTTAGACACGCTTCCTGTCACTTTTGCGCCTAAAGCTGTCAGCTTATCTTTAGCTTCGTCTCGGGATAAACGGTTCAGTGAACCCGTCAATACGACTGTCTTGCCAGCAAATGGACTATCGACTTCATCAAAGTTCAGGCTTTCAGTCGATTCCCAATGAATACCAATATTGTTAACCAGATCATCAATCACCACCTGATTGTGTGGCTCATTAAAGAAATTCACAACATGGCGGGCAACAACACTTCCCACATCTTGCACCGCAATCAGTGCCTCCATGTCCGCTGCACGTAATTTTTCTAACGTGCCAAAATGGGCAACCAGGTTGGCGGCTGTCGCTTCGCCAACTTCACGAATACCCAAAGAGTAAATAAAGCGTGCAAAAGTGGTTTTCTTCGCTTTCTCCAAGGCATTAATGATATTTTGCGCAGATTTAGGTCCCATTCGCTCAAGACCTGTTAGTTTCCCGGCTGTCAGTCGGAAAAGTTCAGCTGGCGTTTTGACATACTCTTTATCCACAAGCTGCTCAATAATTTTTTCGCCCATGCCATCAACATCCATAGCACGACGGGAAACAAAATGTTTCAGTGCCTCTTTGCGCTGCGCTGCGCAGAACAAGCCTCCTGTACAACGAGCGACTGCTTCACCTTCGACACGCTCTATATCGGAGCCACAAACCGGACAATGTGCGGGAAAAATCACTTCCTGAGTTTCTGCTGGCCTGTTTTCATAAACAACGCCCACGACTTGCGGGATAACATCTCCGGCACGACGAATAATCACCGTATCACCAATACGCAGTCCCAGACGTTCAATTTCATCTGCATTATGCAGCGTGGCATTACTCACCGTAACACCTGCCACCAATACAGGCTCCAGACGAGCAACCGGCGTAATGGCGCCAGTACGCCCTACCTGAAACTCGACATCACGGATGACAGTCATCTGCTCTTGAGCCGGAAACTTGAAAGCCGTCGCCCAACGTGGCGCTCGGGCAACAAAGCCCAACCTTTCCTGTAATTCGAGGGAATCAACCTTGACGACAATTCCATCAATATCAAAGCCTAGTGTCGGCCGCTTCTGCTCAATGTCACGGTAAAAATCCATCACCCGTTGAGTGCCCTGGCATAACTTCACGTTGTCATTGACAGGCAGTCCCCACCGCTTGAATTGCATCAGGCGTTCATAGTGACTTGCTGGTAACTCTCCGCCTTCCAGCACACCAACCCCATAGCAATAGAAAGTCAGTGGACGCCTGGCAGTAATGCGGGGGTCGAGCTGGCGCAATGATCCAGCCGCCGCATTGCGGGGATTGGCGAAGACTTTATTTCCTGTACGACGCGCTTCTTCATTGAATCTTTCAAACCCGGCTTGTTTCATAAAGACTTCACCACGGATTTCGACGCGGGCGGGAATATTATCCCCTTTCAAACGCAAAGGAATGGCACAAATAGTACGGACGTTGGCGGTAATATTCTCCCCCGTTGTCCCATCGCCACGAGTCGCAGCTTGTACCAATTCCCCATTTTCATACAGCAAACTGACCGCCAAACCATCAAGTTTTAGCTCACAACAAAACACCAAATCCTGGCCATCTTTCAGACGATCACGAACGCGTTTGTCAAATGCCAGATAGCTCTCTTCATCAAATACGTTGTCCAGAGACAACATAGGGATCTCATGGCGTACCTGCTCAAACGCCGTTAACGGTGCTGCTCCCACTCGCTGGGTAGGAGAATCCGCAGTCACCTGTTCTGGATGCTGCTCTTCCAGCGCTTTTAATTCTCTCATCAGACGATCATATTCTGCATCAGGGATCTCTGGCGCATCCATAACATGATACAAATATTCGTGATGACGTAATGTTGTTTTTAATTCATTGATTTTTTGGATAATATTTTCCATGACTTACCACCAGAGATGAAAAACCCCCGACTAGCGGGGGCTTGATACTAAAAAAGAGGGGTTATTCACTGACATTGAGCGTATCACGGATACGCGCCTTATAGAGTTCGATCATCTGTGGTGTCAGCAATTTGCGTTCACCATCCAGAACTATACCTCCCACATCAGCAGCGATGCGCTGTGCCGCCTGTAACATCAGTTTAAAATTCTGATGGGAATCACCATATGAAGGCACAAGCATAAATATGGAAACGCCAGGAGTAGTGAAATCGACCATTTGGTCTGGGTCAAACGAACCAGGTTTTACCATGTTAGCTAAACTGAATAACACAGCACCGCTACCCGATGGGTTTAGATGGCGATGAAAAATATTCATCTCACCAAACCGGAAGCCTGCCTGTAAAACGCTTTGGAACAGTACTTCACCATTCAGCTCCTGCCCATGATGAGCGGCCACATGCAACACCAACACGGTCTCTTTTTTAGTCTGTTCAGATTTAGACTGTGCTTCATTTTTCGCTGCTTTTGGCTGCCCTTCCACAACATCAGAGTCTGCTACCCTGGCCTCTTTCGATGCAACGGGTTCAATCGGATCAAACAAGCCAAGTTGTGGTTCTTCCTGTTGATCATCGACATCTTTCACCTTGACTGTAGAAGCATCAGATTGATGCCTGGCAAGTAAAGGATCAGTACCATCATCAGGCACTATGGCCGACGATTCTGACGCATGACGTTCGATAACCGGCTCTACACGATGTTCAGTCTGCGGTTTGGCCGACTCCTGAACATTCGATTTTGGCATATTATCAAACTGTTCATCGCCATCATCATCCTTTTGCTCTTCCTGCTGCCCCTGTTTATGACGTTTAACTGGGCGATCACGAAAGAGTGATGAACGCTCTTTACGGCTGGTCCACAACCCATGTAATAGCAAAGCTATTATGGCTATCGCACCAACAACGATTAATATCAGACGCAAATCCTGCATCATTGCTATCTCTGTTGTTTAAATTAATTGCCATCACGGCGGAATATTCTTTAGATAAGAGTATTTGTCAAATAGGACAAGTGCAAGTCTCTACATACTTTTCTTACCATAATGAGAGAATTTCTCTGTTTTTTCGGATGTTTTTTACTCATAAAACGACTGGTCAGTAGAAAATCCTGCCTATATCATACCGTCTCAATCATCTAAGAGAGAATAAGAAAATATGACGAATTCGACAAAATTGCCAAAACATGCGAGTGGATTTCACTATATTGCCCAAGGTTGGCAACTAATAACCCGTCCTGGCATTAAGAGATTCGTTTTATTACCTTTATTGGCTAACATCTTATTGCTGGGGGGTTCATTTTGGTGGCTATACCATAAACTGGGTGACTGGATACAATGGACTCTCGATAAAATACCAGACTGGATGCAATGGTTAAGCTATTTAATTTGGCCAATTGCAGTTATCTCTATCCTGCTGTTTTTTACTTATTTTTTCAGTACACTGGCGAATTTTATCGCTTCACCATTCAACGGCTTGCTGGCAGAAAAACTGGAGGCTGACTTAACAGGCATTCCGACACCTGATACTGGCGTTATTGACTTACTCAAAGACACGCCCCGTATTTTGAAACGCGAAGGCGTGAAAATTCTTTACTATATTCCGCGTGCATTTATCCTACTGTTACTTTACTTCATTCCAGGAATAGGCCAAACCGTCGCTCCCCTCCTTTGGTTTATTTTCAGTGCCTGGATGCTGACAATCCAATATTGTGATTATCCGTTTGATAACCATAAAGTCAGTTTTACCACCATGCGTAATACGTTACGCCAAAATAAAATAAAGAACCTGCAATTCGGCGCAGCAGTCAGCATTCTGACTATGATCCCGCTTGTGAACCTGTTTATCATGCCCGTTGCGGTTTGTGGAGCTACTGCGATGTGGGTTGATCGCTACCATGCTCAACATGCCCTGAATCGCACATCAGCAAACTAATTTAGCCGCCTGTTGACTACTTTTCTGCCTACTACATCAAACAAAGCCCCTGACAAATTATAAGCATATCAGAGGGCTTTGTTTAAAAATTCATGCCAATCTTAAATAATCAGAAGAATATAAAATGACCATCAATTATTCTTTTATATAATAAGAATAGACTGAAACCTTATTTCCATAAATAGGATGTTAGCGTATGGTTAATCAGTATTTACGGTATGTTAGGGGCAATCGAACAATGAGCAAAATTTATGAAGATAATTCGTTGACTATTGGTCACACTCCGCTAGTACGTTTAAAAAATTTCGCAAATGGCCGCATTTTGGCAAAAGTAGAATCCCGTAACCCCAGTTTTAGTGTCAAATGCCGCATTGGTGCCAATATGATTTGGGATGCTGAAAAACGTGGCATTCTGACCAAAGATAAAGAACTTATCGAGCCAACCAGTGGTAATACAGGGATTGCACTTGCCTATGTTGCCGCGGCTCGTGGTTATAAGCTGACACTGACCATGCCTGAAACAATGAGCCTTGAACGGCGTAAATTGCTGAAAGTACTCGGCGCAAATTTGGTGCTGACCGAAGGTGCAAAAGGCATGAAAGGCGCGATTGAGAAAGCCAACGAAATCCGTGACAGCAATCCTGACCATTATATCCTTCTGCAACAATTCAGTAATCCTGCCAACCCGGAAATTCATGAAAAAACCACTGGCCCTGAAATTTGGGAAGATACCGATGGTAATGTAGACGTTTTTGTTGCTGGCGTAGGAACTGGCGGCACAATCACGGGGGTTGCCCGTTACTTAAAAAATACGCAGGGCAAACACGTTACTATCGTTGCGGTAGAACCCGAAAGTTCACCTGTTATCAGCCAAAAATTGGCGGGTGAAGAACTTAAACCAGGCCCACATAAAATTCAGGGAATTGGTGCTGGTTTCATTCCTGATAACTTAGATTTAACATTAGTTGACCGTGTATTTAAAATCAGCAATGAAGAAGCGATGCAAGTTGCACGAGAAGTTACTGAAAAAGAAGGAATTCTTGCCGGTATTTCTTCAGGGGCCGCTGTTGCAGCGGCTGTCAAAATAGCGCAAGAAGAAGCCTACAAAGACAAAAACATCGTGGTGATTTTGCCTTCATCAGCTGAACGTTATCTCAGTACAGCCCTGTTTGCTGACTTACTCAGTGAGTAAAAATTATACTTAGAATTTTTCACTACATTGACAAAAAGGCACCTCCAGGGTGCTTTTTTGTGCATCAGATCAAAGTTTAAAACTTTCCTAGATGATTTATTCAGGTAGCTTTAGTATTTAACCAGTAATTATTTTGATGCACGAAATTAATCGCCAACCAGACGTTATTCAATTAAAGCATTCTTCGAATAGCGTGTATTAACACCAAATCAACAATTGAGTACATCAAGTATGTTAATTTTTTGATAATGATTATTATAATCCCACTAAATTTCAAGTTAAAATTAACCACGCAATAACTTGAAAAGCGAAGGGAATACACTTTACTTCATTATCATTTTAACGGTCGTATAAGCCACAGAGAATTCAGCTATATCCAATGGAATTCTCTGTGGCTTATCAACGAATATTTAAGTTATTGAGGAAATACTATGTTCCAGCAAGAAGTTACTATTACTGCACCCAATGGCCTCCACACTCGCCCTGCGGCACAATTTGTCAAAGAAGCAAAAGGCTTTGCTTCGGACATTACTCTGACTTCTGGAGGCAAGTCTGCCAGCGCAAAAAGCCTGTTCAAATTACAAACGCTGGGATTGACTCAAGGTACAGTCGTAACGATTTCTGCTGAAGGCGAAGATGAACAACAGGCTGTTGAACATTTAGTTAAATTAATGGGTGAATTGGAATAATCGTCCGTTCAATTAAGCCAATCTATTCCATTCAGTTTATCCCCAGGCCAATAAAATCTGGGGATATTTAGGGTCTTCCCTAAGTCTTAATGAAAGGTAATCACCCGCAGTCAAGGTCATATAATATGATTTCAGGTATTTTAGTATCACCAGGCATTGCTTTCGGTAAAGCGTTATTACTGAAAGAAGATCCCATCATTATCAATCATAAAAAAATTATTCCTGAACAAGTTGAACAAGAAATTTCCCGCTTTAAGCAAGGCCGTGACAAATCTTCCGCACAATTAGAGATCATTAGAGAAACAGCCGAAAAAAATCTGGGTGCAGAAAAGGCTGAAATCTTCGAAGGCCATATTATGTTGCTGGAAGATGAAGAGCTAGAGCAGGAAATTATCACACTGATTAAAAAAAATCTGTTAACAGCAGATGCAGCCGTTCATTCCGTTATTGAAGATCAGGCCAATGCGCTGGAAGAACTGGATGATGAATATTTGAAAGAGCGAGCCGCCGATGTCCGTGATATTGGTAAGCGCTTACTGAGAAATATTCTGGATATGCCAATTATCGACTTAGGTTCCATTGAAGAAGAAGTCATCTTGGTTGCCAGTGACCTGACCCCATCAGAAACCGCACAACTTAATCTGGACAAGGTATTAGGTTTCATCACTGACCTTGGTGGCCGAACGTCTCACACTTCCATTATGGCCCGCTCTCTGGAATTACCGGCGATTGTTGGCACAACCAATGCAACCAAGCAAATCCAAAATGACAGCTACCTGATTCTGGATGCCGTCAATAATCACATTTATGTGAACCCATCTGATACTGAAATCGAGAAACTGAAAACGGCGAAAAGTGAGTATCTGACAGAAAAAACCGAACTGGCGAAGCTGAAAGACTTACCTGCCATCACATTGGATGGTCACCAAGTTGAGGTTTGCGCCAATATCGGTACGGTGCGTGACATTGCTGGCGCTGAACGCAATGGTGCCGAAGGTATTGGTTTATACCGTACTGAATTTCTGTTTATGGATCGTGATTCTCTGCCAACCGAAAACGAACAGTTTGAAGCTTATAAAGCAGTTGCAGAAGCTGTTGGTAATCAAGCCGTCATTATTCGTACAATGGATATTGGTGGCGATAAAGACTTACCTTACATGAATCTGCCAAAAGAAGAGAACCCATTCCTTGGCTGGCGCGCGATCCGTATTTGCCTTGACCGTAAAGAGATCTTACATTCTCAATTACGTGCTATCCTGAGAGCTTCTGCATTTGGTAAACTGCGCATTATGTTCCCAATGATTATTTCAGTTGAAGAAATTCGGGAATTGAAAGTTGAGCTTACGTTACTCAAAGAGCAATTACGCAATGAAAACAAAGCATTTGATGAATCGATTGAAGTAGGCATCATGGTGGAAACGCCTGCTGCTGCAACCATGGCTCATCATCTTGCAAAAGAGGTTGACTTTTTTAGTATTGGGACAAACGATCTAACTCAGTATACTCTTGCGGTAGACCGTGGTAATGAGCTGATTTCTCATCTCTACAACCCAATGTCACCAGCTGTGCTGAGCTTAATCAAGCAGGTTATTGATGCCTCACACGCCGAAGGTAAATGGACAGGCATGTGTGGAGAGCTTGCCGGTGATGAACGCGCCACGCTGTTGCTCCTGGGCATGGGGTTGGATGAGTTCAGCATGAGTGCAATATCAATTCCACGCATTAAAAAGATCATCCGTAATACTAATTATGATGATGCAAAAGCACTGGCAGAGCAGGCCTTGACTCAGCCAACAGCAAAGGAATTGATGGATTTGGTTGACACCTTTACCAGAGAAAAAACACTCTGCTAAAAATTAGCCAGAATACGGTCCCATTAAACAATTAGGAGAAGATTCATGGGTCTGCTTGATAAATTGAAATCTCTGGTTTCAGACGATAAAAAAAATAGTGGCAGTATTGAAATTATCGCGCCATTGTCAGGTGAAATAGTCAACATCGAAGATGTTCCAGATGTTGTTTTTGCCGAAAAAATCGTCGGTGATGGTATCGCGATTAAACCAACCGGCAATAAAATTGTCGCTCCTGTTGATGGCACCATTGGTAAGATCTTCGAAACTAATCATGCTTTTTCTATCGAATCTGATAGTGGCATTGAGCTGTTCGTCCATTTTGGCATTGATACCGTTGAACTGAAAGGTGAAGGTTTTAAACGCATTGCCGAAGAAGGTCAACGGGTACAAAAAGGGGATTTGGTTTTAGAGTTTGATCTGGCATTTCTGGAAGAAAGAGCTAAATCAACCTTAACTCCTGTGGTTATTTCTAACATGGATGAAATTAAAGAGTTAACGAAAGTCAATGGCTCCGTAGTCGTAGGTGAGTCAGTCATCATGCGAATCAAAAAGTAACAGAAAAATCATTGCGGGATATGTGCCTCTTTTTCTGTTAACCGATTCATTTTAATTGATGAACTGTTCGTAAATCGTCACTGCTTTATCAGGCTAGTCAGTTCAGGGTGTCTGATAAAACAGGACGATTTTTTACGAATGATAAAAGGTTAATTAAATACCCCTGTAGACAAGTACCTGTCACCACGATCACAAATAATCGCAACAATGACGGCACCAGGGTTTTCGGCAGCAATACGTAATGCCCCAGAGACTGCCCCACCAGAACTGACACCACAGAAAATACCTTCCTTTTGCGCCAACAAACGCATAGTCTCTTCCGCTTCCGTTTGGGTGATATCCAGGACCTGATCCACCAGCGCTTTCTGGTAAATTCCGGGCATATACGCTGGAGTCCAACGACGAATACCAGGAATATGACTCTCTTCCGCAGGTTGTAATCCGGTCACTTTCACTCTGTCAGACTGAGATTTCAAATAGCGGCTTACCCCCGTAATCGTGCCTGTCGTTCCCATACTGGAAACAAAGTGCGTGATCCGCCCCTGTGTTTGCAGCCAAATTTCCGGGCCAGTCGTATTAAAATGAGCCAGTGAATTATCCGTATTATTAAATTGGTCCAGAACTTTTCCTTCCCCATTTTTCTCCATTTCTTGCGCCAAATCCCGCGCACCTTCCATTCCCAATTCTTTACTGACTAAAATTAACCCAGCACCGTAAGCCCGCATTGATGCCTGTCTCTCAACGCTCATATTTTCAGGCATCAATAATTTTAGGCGATATCCTTTTACCGCCGCGATCATCGCCAGTGCAATACCGGTATTACCACTCGTTGCTTCAATCAAAACATCACCCGGGACGATTTCCCCACGCAATTCCGCTTGCAGGATCATCGAAAGCGCAGCCCTGTCTTTTACGGAACCTGCCGGGTTATTACCTTCCAGCTTCACCCAAATCTCAGCGTCAATGCCTTCTGTCATTCGCTGTAATTTTACCAGCGGTGTATTACCTATAAATTCTTCCAAGCTTGCCACAGCATTACCTAGTTCGTATGAGAATGGATAAGCAAATAATCATATTAAGGAAACTGTAGCAAGACATTAAGCAAAAAATCCCTACTTCCTTGCATGACGGAAAATAGGGATTCAATATAAAGGTAAATTAAATCAGGCTGATTCAGCAAATCTCAACACTTTTAAGGGTAAATTCCCCGCATACAAGCGGGCACCCGTGCCCCCAATAAAATAGTGATTTCCTCTAACGGGTATGGATGAATTATCCTGCCAAATCACCGACAGGTATTCATCCCCCCACCCTATCGGCTGCACTGATAACAGGAAAAAATGACCGCGAGGGCTGACTTCCACGATTTGTACCGGCAAAGGGCAAGCCGGTGTTTGCCTGGCACTCAGCATCATATCCCAGGGTCGGAAAAAAACATCAACACGTCCTTGATGCAGCGGTGTGATATTCAATGGAAAAATTTTCCCGCCAATACGGAGTTGGGAACCTTTAATTTCACCATTCAGTTTGTTTATTTCCCCCATAAATTCAAGCACGAATCGGCTCTCCGGTTCATGCCATACTTGCTGGGGAGTACCAACCTGCTCAATGCGCCCTTGATTCATAAGTACCACCCTGTCAGCCACCTCCATTGCCTCTTCCTGATCATGGGTGACAAATACGCTGGTAAACTTCAATTCTTCATGCAGCTGGCGCAACCAACGACGCAACTCCATGCGAACCTGAGCATCTAATGCACCAAAAGGCTCATCCAATAAGAGGATCTGTGGCTCAACCGCCAATGCCCTTGCTAATGCTACACGCTGTTTTTGTCCACCAGAAAGTTGCGACGGATAACGTTCTGCCAAATGGGCAAGTTGCACCATATCCAGCAATGCCATGACCTTACTACGCAACGCCTCAGCACCGGGACGCTGACGACGAGCAAGAACCGTCAGGCCAAAAGCCACGTTATCAAATACCGTCATATGGCGAAATAAGGCATAGTGCTGGAATACAAACCCAACACGCCGATCTTTTGCATGTAGTCGGCTGACATCCTGGCCGTGGAATTTCAATTGGCCCGCACTCTGCTGCTCCAGCCCTGCGATGATCCTCAACAATGTCGTCTTGCCAGAACCCGATGGACCAAGCAGGGCGACCATCTCCCCAGATTCGATATCCAGTGAAATGTCATTCAGTATCTGAGATAGACCAAAAGATTTACTGATTTGATTGATTTCAATACTCATATCCCGCTCCTAACCTACCCGTGCTGGCGGCTTAAACGCCATTGCAATGCACTTTTGACAATCAGAGTAATAATCGCCATCACCGCTAATAAGGCCGCAGCCGTAAATGCGCCAACCGTGTTGTAATCTTGATACAACAGCTCAACCTGCAAAGGCAGCGTATAGGTTTCACCGCGAATTGCCCCCGATACCACAGACACAGCCCCAAACTCCCCAATCGCCCGCGCATTGGTCAAAACGACGCCATATAACAATGCCCAACGAATATTTGGCAAGGTCACGCGCCAGAACATCTTCCAGCCAGAGGCACCCAACAATATGGCAGCTTCATCCTCCTGATTACCCTGACTCAACATCACCGGCACCAATTCACGGACAACAAACGGACATGTCACAAACACGGTCACCAATACCATACCAGGCCATGAAAACATCAATTGGATGTCATAATTCCCAAGCCAGCTTCCTAACCAGCCATTCGCACCATAAAACAGCAGATAAAGTAATCCAGCCACAACCGGCGAAATCGCAAACGGAATATCAATTAATGTCAGCAATAATTGCCTGCCGGGGAATTGGAAACGAGTCACTAACCACGCCGTCATCACACCAAAAACTAAATTAAGGGGGACGGTGATAAGCGCAATCATCACTGTTAACCAGATAGCGTGCAGCATATCGGGATCGAAAAGATTCTGGGCAACTATGTCGATTCCTTTGGAAAAGGCGGTCAAGAAAATCCATGCTATCGGTATGACCAACAGCAGAAGGGAAAAAAGTACACCAGTGCCGATCAGTAACCATTTTCCCCAATTTATAGCGGGGCGTTGTGCCACTGTGTATGCGGAAAATTCAGTCATTAATGTCCCCCTATCCGTTTACCAAAACGGCTTTGCAAGATATTGACGCTAAACAGCAGTAATAACGACGCTGCGAGGATGACTGAAGCGATCGCACTAGCCGCCGGATAATCAAATTCTTGCAGGCGGACAAAGATCATCAGGGAGGCAACTTCGGTCTGCCAGGCAATATTGCCTGCAATGAAAATCACGGCACCAAATTCTCCCAGGCTACGCGTAAAAGAGAGCACAGTTCCGGCAATCAATGCAGGTGAAACCTCTGGTAATATAACCCGCCGAAAAGTCTGCCAACGGCTTGCTCCCAATGTCTGTGCTGCTTCCTCATATTCAGGGCCTAATTCTTCAAGCACAGGCTGAACAGTACGCACAACAAACGGCAGGCTAGTGAATGCCATTGCGAGCGCAATCCCCAGCCAGGTATTGGCGACTTTGATATCGAAATGACCAAGCCAGGCCCCATACCACCCTGTTGCAGAAAAGAGTGTCGCTAGCGTTAAACCCGCAACTGCCGTCGGTAAAGCAAACGGCAAATCCATCAAACCATCTAATAAACTACGTCCGGGAAATTGATAGCGCGTTAATATCCAGGCCATCAACATGCCAAAAACCATATTGAATAAACTGGCAACCGCTGCGGCCAACAGTGTCACCTGATAAGCGGCAACAACCTGCGGGTTAGCGATGACTTGCCAATATTGTTCCCATGTCATACTGGAAAGCTGTACGACCAATGCGCTTAATGGCAATAGCAGGATAAGGCAGACATAAAACAGACTACAGCCTAAACTCAGCCCAAATCCGGGCAAGACACGTTTGCTAAATACCCACATTATTTGCGCCCTTCTTTCAATAACTGATCAAGCGTACCGCCAGTATTAAAGTGAGTTTTCATCACTTGAGACCAGCTACCGAATTGTTCTTCGAGGCGAAACAGTTTGGTGACAGGAAAACGGGATTGCTGGGCTTTCATCACATTTTGATCAATCACACGATAACTAAAACTGGCTATGATTTGCTGGGCTGACGGGCTATACAGATAATTTAAATACGCTTTGGCAACCGCTTCCGTACCTTTTTTCTGCACACTCTTATCCACCCAGGTCACCGGGAATTCAGCCAAAATATTGACCGGCGGTACAATGACCCGGTAATTATCTTCTCCATACTGTTTACGAATGTTATTGACCTCAGATTCGAAGCTAATCAGTACGTCCCCTATACCCCGTTCAATAAAGGAAGTTGTTGCCCCACGGCCTCCGGTATCAAACACCGCTACATTCTGTAAAAAGTGCTGCATCAGTTGGCGCACTTTAGCAGGATCATGCGGATTTTTTTGCTGAAAAGCGCCCCATGCAGCCAAATAGGTATAGCGTCCATTACCTGACGTTTTTGGATTGGGGAAAACTAATTTCACATCATTTCGCACCAAGTCTTCCCAAGATTGGATATGTTTGGGGTTACCTTTATGTACCAGAAACGCCATAGTGGAATAATATGGAGAACTGTTATTCGGCAAACGCTGCTGCCAATTGACGGGAATAAGATTGCCGCGATCGTGCAAGATCTGAATATCTGTGACTTGGTTATAAGTGACAACATCCGCCCGCAATCCATGCAAAATGGCCAATGCTTGTTTAGATGAACCGGCATGGGACTGCTTAATGGTCAACTTATCCTGCGGGTTCTGTTCATTCCATTGTTTTTCAAATTTCGGATTCAAGCTCAAGAATAATTCTCGCCCGATATCGTAAGAACTATTCAGCAACTCAACAGCCAAGGCGCTAGAGCTATAAACGTTGAGACAGGCAAAAAACAACAAGCTAGTCACTCCGTTTAATAATTTATTTTTTATTGCCACTATTTTCATCCAACACCTTACTCAGCACGCTATTTGACAACAATTTCTCTACTGTATCCAGAATCTTTATAACAGGGTAGTTTACTGGCTACTGTTTTATATACCGAATTTTTATGAGAAATGATGAAAAACGATAAGATGTAGAAAATATCAGGTTACAGGTGCCAGCCGCTTTTCAAGTAACTAAAACGGTTTGAACTCTGGCACGCTGCCCTCATCATGCAAGTGGATTAAAAGATTTTTTACTTGATATAACGCTATTTATAGGTGTTTATCAGGATTTCCAAATAATACGCGAAACTTTCCAGCCCTTCAAAACATCATCTGAAGGCATTAATCCTTCAGGGCCTTCCCAAATTCCGGTAAAAACATAGCTGACATGCTGACTTTGTGGAGCGGTACAAATGACTGTAGGCGGCACAGTGAGATCATGAGAGCGCTGACATTTTCCAAATGCCTGATTATAGAGACTGGAGAAAGGTGTGCCTATTTTCGTTCCCCAGACTGTTTTAACTTCATCATCCAACACGTCAATACGATTAACTTTACCATTGACCAGACCGTGAAATTCCAGTTTTACCTGACCTTCTTCCATACCCTGAATCACACTCACTAACTTGCCATCTTGCATCTCCATACCACTACGCAGACGATATTTTCCCTCCAACCCGTTTTCGATCACAGATTGAGACATATCCGTCTGTTTATTGATTTTTCCTAGACCCTGCTCAGAAACGCTTAGGGAACTGCCAAACCAATTAAGCGGTGATAAAGCAGGCCATGACATTCTTAAAGTTCCGGCACAAGCCGTCAACAAAAATGAGCATCCGACTAAACTGCTGGCTACCATAACCCTCTTCTGTTTAGAACAGAAATTAAATGCAAAAAATTTATCCATCGTTGTTTTCTTACCTTTGGCTCTATGGAATTGTCATTTGATATCTATCAGACCACATTCTAAAAAAAACATTCAATTGCAAATATACAAACCATTCATCAACAGAAACATCAAAATCATGTTTAAAAGATGTTATTTATCAAATATTACACATCCATTTATAAAGTAAACTGTATTATCAAATTAACATAATAAACTTTTATCCTTATCTGTCTGCCAATGCTTATTTTCATATACCCCTGCTATGGCTCATTGGTCAGATGATATAACTCAGGAAAGAAATAATGAACATCCCTTATCAATATCATGTTAATTGTCAACAACCTTCTGGCTGGATCGTATTAAAAGGAAAGTCTCTGTACTCTATACCTGAACATTATTTTCTATCTAAGGATAAAAATGGGAATATTAAAGTGATGCTTTACATTGACAATGAAAAACCGGCAATGTCAAAAGATATTCTTGTTATAAAAAACAAATATATGAGAAGATGGGTACACTCTATTCATGCTTCATCAAAAAAGTAGTGGTTGAAAAAGATAATAGCTAAATAGAGTATATATTCTCGATAAACCTCAGGTTGCAATCCGCAAAACAACACAAGGCCTTATACCTCCCCGCTACGCGGGGAAATATAACACGTATCTTGAAGTTGGATTGGTATAAATAGTATGCTTCTATTCAGCTATTTCATTAGCGTGTATATTTATCTCACGATCCATTTAATCAATAATCAATCGCTTGCTAAACATGACATTTTCTTGGCCCAAATAATCATATTCCATTTTTTCACACATGCAGATTGTTGCATCATTTTCTTCTGGAACCACAATCAAAATACCAGGGCAACCTCTGGCCAATAATTTTTTTTCCAGGCGGGAGATCAATGCATTGGCGATCCCTCTGCCCCTGAATTCAGGATGGACTCCCAGATAATAGGCATAACCACGGTGTCCATCATAACCGCCCATCACTGTACCAACCACTTCTCCCGCAATTTCAGCAACCAGAAATAAATCAGCGTCATGGGTGAGTTTGCGCTCAATATCTATTTCTGGATCATCACCAGAGTTAATCAAATCACAACGTTCCCAAAGTGTGATAACGGCTTCAAAATCGTCTTGCCGAAATACCCGAATTTCCATAGTTAGTCAGCCTATTTAATAAGCAGTTGAATCAATGTTAATTATCACTGCTTTTATTTTGGAATCAATCTGAAAATGCGTTTACTGACACTAGCAGGTATACTGCGGAACTTCGTAACCTAACCAAAATGAAAGCAAAAATGAATACACCTAATTTATATCAAGTTAAGAATTTTTTCCTCTCATTACAGGATCACCTCTGCAAGCAGCTAGAGCAACTTGATGGTCAATCAACCTTCATGGAGGATTGCTGGCAACGAGAAGCAGGTGGTGGCGGAAGAAGCCGTGTGTTGACGGAAGGTAAGGTTTTTGAAAAAGCCGGGGTGAATTTTTCACATATTTCTGGTGCTTCAATGCCCGCTTCTGCTACGGCTCATCGTCCTGAGTTAGCAGGGCGCAGTTACCAAGCAATGGGCGTTTCTCTTGTTATTCATCCACTTAATCCCTATGTCCCAACCAGCCATGCCAATGTCCGTTTCTTTATGGCTGAAAAAGAGGGTGAGCCTCCTGTATGGTGGTTTGGCGGTGGCTTTGATCTCACGCCTTATTATGGTTTCGAAGAAGATGCTATTCATTGGCACACCGTTGCCAGAAATTTATGTCAACCGTTTGGCGATGATATTTATCCCAGATATAAAAAATGGTGTGATGATTACTTTTTTATTAAACACCGTAATGAACCACGTGGCATTGGTGGTTTGTTTTATGACGACCTGAATACGCCTGATTTTGATACCTGCTTTAATTTCACGCAAGCTGTCGGAAATGGATTCCTATCTGCCTATTTACCTATTGTAGAAAAAAGAAAAAATTTAACCTGGGGTGAGCATGAAAGACAATTCCAATTATATCGTCGAAGCCGCTATGTTGAATTCAATCTTGTTTGGGACAGGGGAACGCTTTTTGGCCTGCAAAGCGGTGGAAGAACTGAATCCATATTAATGTCTATGCCTCCATTAGTGCGTTGGGAATATGGCTACTCTCCAGAAAAAAACTCTCCTGAATCTGAATTATATACTTCATTTCTGATAAAAAAAGATTGGGTATGACAATTCAAAACAGGAATACAAGACAATTTCTTTATTCCTGTTTTACTCCTTATTTATAAAAAATTAACCTAAAACAGATGAGTTATTTGTCATAATACTGATAAAAATATTTATTATTTTTCATTAACAATACCCTGCCATAAAAAGTCAATACTTACACTAATGACTCGCCTATTAATTACAGCTAGTATTCAATCCGGGCCCAAAAAAAAACGAATACAACATCTAACAACAAAATAGGGTATTATTATGAGCAATAATCAAACCAACATATACAGCTTAATCCCTCCATTTGTTCTGGAAAATATCTCTGATGATTGTGATACATATACTAATCAATATGTATTAAAGACATTAGATCATGTTTATCAATTGATGAGTTCGCCTGCTGAAGAAATTATTTCTCAACAGGATAAACAAGAAACTAAAAAAGAGGTGAACGATAAACCGCATCGCACTATCTATGACGCTAAAAATAAAGAGGAATTCCCAGGGGAAGAGTTATCTCGCAGAGAAGGTATGCCAGAGAGTTCAGATGATTCAGTTAATGAGGCTTATGAGTATATTGGTAAGACTCATGAATTCTATAAAAAAATTTTCGGTCGCAATTCTCTTGATAACAAAGGAATCAAGTTAGTTGCTACCGTACATTATGGAAAAAATTATCTGAATGCATTCTGGACCAGAAAACAAATGATATTTGGTGATGGTGATGGAAAATACTTCAATCGTTTTACCTCTGCCATTGATATTATCGCTCATGAGTTAACCCATGGTGTTATCGAAAGCGAAGCTGGACTGGATTATATCTATCAGTCTGGTGCACTTAATGAATCTATCTCAGACGTATTTGGTATTATGGTAAAACAATATGTTAATAACCAAAAAGTCGATGAATCCAATTGGCTATTGGGCCAGGGTCTACTGGGGCCAAAATTTAATCCAGAAAATAAATCCGAGGTTGGCTTACGCACCTTTATTAACCCCGGAAGCGCATTTTCCGGCGATAAGCAAGTAGGTCATATGGATCTATATGAAGACCTTCCCTTTATCATTGATAATGGCGGCGTTCACATACACTCAGGCATTCCTAACAGGGCATTTTATTTAGTGGCGATGGCGTTGGGAGGCTATGCCTGGGAAAAAGCAGGAAAAATTTGGTATGAAACGTTACTGGACAAACGTCTATCTTCAGATGCAGATTTTGAAGATTTTGCCAGACTGACGATTGATAATGCTGAAAAGTTATTCAGTAAGAAAACGTCAGATATTGTTAGTCATGGTTGGAAAGAAGTTGGTGTTCCACTTTCCGAAGATAAATGAAATTACCATTAACAAAATACCAATTCATATTTTATGCAGTAGCATTAAGATAATCCTAAAATAAATAATAAAGGGTTAATCACAACCCTTTATTATGTTTATAAATTAATATTTCAGATCCCAACAAAAACACCTCCCATTAGTAGAAAATATTATCATTTAGATTAATAATTAATTAAAGTCCCTAGAGATAAAATATGCACAACACCTAAAAGCCGGGGGTATCATTATGCGGAATCATCAAGGTAAATTAAATAAATCTGGCATCATCCCACCATATTTATTGGAATACGTTGTTAAAATTTGTGGCCAAACAGATAAAGCATATATATTAAAAACATTAGATCATGTTTACAATCTAATGAATAACCCTGATGAAATGGATATATTAATTCATGGATATCGGCCAGGTTTTGACAATAAATTAAATAGAACTATTTACAATGCTGAATATAATGATAAATATCCAGGACATAAATTAATTTTATGCGAAGGCATGGCTGTAATTGATGATATTGTAGCCACCGAGGCTTATAATTATCTTGGTAAAACATATGAGTTTTACAAGGAAATTTTTGGCCGTAATTCTATAGATAACAAGGGTCTTAAATTAGTTGCTACTGTGCATTATCAAAAACACTATATGAATGCATTTTGGGATAATAATCAAATGGTCTTCGGTGATGGTTATGCCCCTTATTTTAACTGTTTCACCTCCTGCATTGATATTACTGCGCATGAACTCACTCACGGAGTCACTGAAAGTGAAGCAAACCTTGATTATGCCTATCAATCGGGTGCATTAAATGAATCTATCTCAGATGTATTCGGTATTATGGTAAAACAGTATGCAAACAACCAAAAGGTTAATGAATCTGATTGGTTGATAGGTCAGGGAATATTTGGCCCGGCACTTAATCAGGACAATGACCCTAATGTTGCCTTGCGCTCATTCAAAAATCCTGGAACAGCAAATCCGAAAGATAATCAAGTTGGTCATATGGATCAATATCAGGATTTATCCGTCAGAGATGATAACGGCGGTGTCCACAAGTATTCTGGTATTCCTAATAAGGCATTCTATTTATTGGCAACAGCGTTGGGAGGGTATTCTTGGGAGCAAGCTGGAAAAATTTGGTATCACACATTATTAGATAAACGATTATCCCATAAAGCCAGTTTTAATGATTTTGCACAGCTAACCGTTGACAACGCTGACACATTATTTGGCAAGGAAATTTCAGATATTGTGACCCATTCATGGAAACAAGTCGGAACTTTACTCTAAAAATTGTAATACCTCTCTCATCATTCAAGACCAGGGAAGGTCTTGATTACGTTTATATATTTATCCTTAATTTAATTAAGCTAATCATCTTATCCCGCCATGCCATATCATAAAAAAATTTACATTTTTAGTAGTGACTAACATGGTTAGTTTGGCTACTATTCATATTCGGCCAAATATACACCAACACCATAACATAACATAACATAGATACAAAATAAGGCATTATCATGAGTAATAATAAAGCAATAAAACAAAATATAATCCCCCCTTATTTATTGGAGTATCTTGCAAAAACCTGTAATGCTAATGACAAAGAGTATGTTTTGAAAACATTAGATCATGTCAATAAACTCATGAAGCAATCAACCAAAGAAGAGGCCTTAAACTCTGAGGATGATCCTTTATTGTATAAAAACAGAAAAAATCCTGAACCAGAAGATAGCTATTAATTATCAGGAAATTAACGTTACCCTCTGATTTTCATGATTTTTTATATAACAAAAAAGAAATACCGAAATTAATAAAATTAAATATACAGTAGGTTCATTGATAAAATTGAAATATTTTAAAGCTAATTAGCTTAATTCTTAAAATTATTTCTATCTGCTCTGTTTAATAATGGCTAAACTATGCTTTAAATACAGGAATAATAAAGGGCTAGGAATAGCCCTTTATTTATATTAATATTTTTAAACAATTACCGTTTTTTCATATGTTCCATTAAACGTTTACGTTTACGGAGCTGAGTTGCTGTTAATGTATTTTTCTTATCCGCATAAGGGTTAGCCCCTTCTTTAAATTGGATGCGGATAGGTGTTCCCATCACTTTCAAAGAACGACGGAAATAATTCATCAAATAACGCTTATAGGAATCAGGTAAATTTGTTACTTGATTACCGTGGATAACCACGATAGGTGGGTTATGGCCACCCGCATGGGCATATTTCATTTTCACCCTACGACCACGGATCATTGGCGGCTGGTGATCATCTTCTGCCATGCGCATTATACGAGTCAATAAGGAAGTACTAACGCGGCGGGTTGCACTTTCATAGGCTTCCTGAATTGATTCAAATAAATTCCCGACACCACTACCATGTAGCGCGGAAATAAAGTGAAGACGGGCAAAATCAACAAAACCCAAACGCAGCTCAAGCATATCTTTGACGTGATCTTTGTCTTCCTGACTCATACCATCCCATTTGTTGATGGCGATAACCAGAGAACGACCACTGTTAAGAATAAAACCAAGCAGAGAAAGATCTTGATCAGAAATGCCTTCACGGGCATCCACTACCAGTAATACAACATTGGCATCTTCAATCGCCTGGAGCGTTTTAATCACAGAGAATTTTTCAACTGTTTCAGTGACTTTTCCACGCTTACGAACGCCCGCTGTATCAATCAGAATATATTCACGGCCATCACGCTCCATGGGAATATAAATGCTGTCACGGGTCGTACCTGGCAAATCATAAACGACAACACGCTCTTCACCGAGGATACGGTTGGTTAATGTGGATTTACCCACATTAGGGCGGCCAACAATCGCAAGTTTCAGAGGCAAGGTTGTGGGATCAAATGCCTCCTCCTCTTTTTCCTGTTCAGCAGAAGCCTCCAATTCGGCTTGCTCCATTTCGGCCCAATAAGCTGCGTTTGCTTCTTCTTCCGTTAATTCAACGTCTTCTTCTGTTTCTTCTTTGTCAGAAAACGGCAACAACACACGTTCAATCAGTTGTGTTACCCCCCGGCCGTGAGAAGCCGCGATGGAATAAACATCCCCTAAACCGAGTGAATAAAACTCAGCTACCGAGATATCAATATCGATACCATCGGTTTTATTCGCCACCAGAAAAGTTGCTTTTTCACGGCTACGCAAATGCTTGGCAATCGCATGATCAGCAGGCATCAATCCCGATCTGGCATCAACCATAAATAGAACAATGTCCGCCTCTTCTATGGCCATCAGGGATTGCGTAGCCATATGCGTTTCTACCCCCTCTTCCATACCATCGATACCGCCCGTATCAATGATGATGAATTCTTGCCCTTCAACCTCTGCCCGTCCATATTTACGATCACGGGTTAAGCCAGGGAAATCCGCTACCAGCGCATCTCTGGTTCGGGTTAATCGGTTAAATAAGGTGGATTTTCCAACATTGGGGCGCCCAACCAGCGCAACGACAGGTATCATTTTCTTGATGCCTCATGACTAGATTTAAATCGATATCCTGCTGAAAGTGACGTCTCAATATTGTTCACCACAGCAAGATACAAAGAGTCTAAAAAGACGAAACGGCCCCTGTTATTGTCCAGGAGCCGTATAATTCCGTGTTATTTAAACACGCGCGAAGTTAGCGGGTATACAGATAAACTGTCCCGTCCTTCGCTTGTAGCATCAGTTTATCGCTGGCAACAACCGGACGACTCAACAGGCCGGAACTATCAACCTTGTTCTGCGCTACAAATTTGCCATCAGCCATATTCAACCAATGCAAGTAACCTTCAGCATCACCAACAACCAGATAGCCATTGTACATTTCCGGTGCCGTCAGGTTACGGTGCATGAGATCATTTTGCGACCATAATGTCACACCATCACTCTTGCGCAGGGACAAGATACGGTCATCTTGATCAACAATGAAAATATTGCTGTCAGTGACCACCATATCATGCACCGATCCCAGATCACGTTTCCAGATGATCTGGCCTGAACGCATATCCATTGCCACCAAATTGCCGTTATAAGCAATCGCATAAATAACATTGTCAGAAATGACCGGACTCATATCGACATCATTCAGGCGATCTATTTCGGTAGAACCTGTTACCTGAGAAATACGCTGTTGCCAAATTAGTTGCCCCTCAGACAACAGCACCGCACTAATACGGCCATTGTCACCACCGACAATCGCTGCACCATAGGCTACGGCAGGAGCGGATTCACCACGAACGGACAACGAAGGTGTATCCATATTAACTGACCAGGCAATACTACCATCGGTTTCGTTTAATGCCTGCAACATACCATTGCCGGTATGAATCAAGACAAAACCATCACTCACTACAGGACGGGACAATGCTTCGCCAGCAACCGTCGATTCCCATTCAACCTTACCGTTCGTTGTATCCAGCGCGATGACTTTTGCTTGTTCTGTTCCGACATACAGACGATCACCGGATACAGTCAAACCACCAGAAAGCAGCGCTGGCAAACGGGATGACAATAAACCTGCTTTTTCTGACAAATCCGTTGCCCATATCTCTTTGCCGCTGTCTATATCAAATGCTTTGACAACACCATGACGGTCAGCAACGTAAGCGGTTGAACCCTGCCAGGTTGGTGATAAATGAGAGTAATACTTCCCCGTACCACTCCCAACGGACTTATCCCAAACGATACGAGGTTTGAATTGATTTTCAACCTTCGGTAACGGTGACATTGTTACCGTATCCTGTTCACTTGAACAACCTGCTAGCAGAACAGAAGCAACCAGCCCAACCAAGAGTGTTTTTCGCAGCTGCATTATGAAGTTGGCTCCCTTAGTTGGATAAATTATTAAGTTTGATTTTCATAAAATCCTTAATTACCTGCGGGCCATCAAGTCCAAGCCCTGTGGAATAGGCTGCACGTGCACCAGCAATATCCCCTTTTTTAGCCAGAATATCCCCACGAATATCCTCAACCATAACCTGCCAGCCTTTGCCTTTGACCAAATCCAGCGTTTTCAATGCAACATCTGTTTTATCTTCCGCTAATTGAACCCGAGCCAGACGAAGGTTAGACAATGCCTGCATGTTTCCATCTTTGGCTTTACCGGATGCCGCTCGCAAATTTTTCTCTGCCTGAGCCAGATCATTCTGAGCAATAGCCTGTTTTGCCAGTTCCAGATCAGCCATAACACCGTAGACATTGTCTGTCTCATTAGCGAACTTTTCTACGGCAATAACATTTTCTTTCGACCCCGACGCCAGTGATTTGTTCAACTCTTCAAATACTGCGGCCGTATTATACAATTGGTTGGTTTGATGAGACTGCCAGTAACGCCAACCCAACAAAACACCAACACCTAGCACCAAACCAACAGCAAGGTATTTACCGTTAATAGCGAAAAAACGCTTGATCGCGTCAACTTGTTCAGTTTCTGTGGTATAGACTTGCACTAGAGTTTCTCTCCTTAGCCTAACAGTTCGCTCAAACGCGCTGCGACCGCTTGTTGTGACAACGTTTCTTGTTCACCGTTGCGTAAATTTTTCACTGTAATATTGCCTGCCTGAATTTCATCTTCTCCCAGGATCAAGGCAACTTTGGCACCGTGCTTACTCGCACGCGTCAGCTGTTTCTTAAAGTTACCACCGCCATGATTGGTCATCAGACGTAATTCTGGCAATTGATCACGGATTTTTTCGGCCAATATTAATGCCGCTTGCTGGCTACCTTCACCAAAGGAAGAGAAATAGACATCGGCAACAGCCAAATCAGCAACAAAGTCAGGATTGACTTCCTGCACCAACAGGACCATACGTTCCAGGCCCATGGCAAAACCAACTGCGGGTGTTGCCTTACCGCCCAATTGTTCAACCAAGCCATCGTAACGACCACCCGCACAGACGGTTCCCTGTGCCCCCAACGCCGATGTCACCCATTCAAAAACAGTACGGTTGTAGTAATCAAGGCCGCGAACCAGACGCTGGTTGATGCGGTATTTGATCCCTGCACTATCCAGTAGCTGACACAGTCCATCAAAGTGCTCTTTTGACTCGCTATCAAGATAATCAAACAGCTCCGGTGCATCATTCAGAAGCTGCTGAATTTCAGGGTTTTTAGAGTCCAATACACGCAATGGGTTGGTATACATGCGGCGTTGACAATCTTCGTCCAGTTTCTCTTTATGCTGTTCAAGGTATGCCACCAGCGCCTCACGATAATTGGCACGGGCTTCTAATGAACCAATTGAGTTCAATTCAAGTGTAACGTGATCAGCAATGCCAAGCTCGCGCCACCAACGTGCTGTCATTAAAATAAGTTCAGCATCAATATCTGGTCCCTGTAAGCCAAACACTTCAGCCCCTAACTGATGGAATTGACGGTAACGGCCTTTTTTGGGGGCGCTCATAACGGAACATCGGCCCGATATACCATAAGCGCTGTTCCTGATTGTACAGCAGACCATGCTGAATACCGGCACGGACACATCCTGCGGTATTTTCTGGGCGCAGGGTCAAACTTTCACCATTGCGATCGTCAAAGGTATACATCTCTTTTTCGACCACATCAGTGACTTCCCCAATTGCACGTTTGAATAACGGGGTCTGCTCTACAATCGGTGTCCGAATTTCGCTGAAACCGTAACCTGACAGCACACGCTTCACCGTAGATTCAACTCGTTGCCAGATGGCCGTTTCAGCAGGAAGGCAGTCATTCATGCCACGAATAGCTGGGATATTTTTTGTCACGTTTTATCTCTTATTAATATTTATACAATGCCAACGATTATAAAAGCGAATACTTGCAAGGTTCAATCTGCAAGCAAATCTATATGCTTATATCCCCAATAAACTACTCATCAAGCTGATTGATGCCGATTCGGTTCTTAACATCGAGGATAGCGGCCTTCGCCCGAATTTTCGCCTCAAGTTGATCAATCAAGTTGTTATTGTCAAAACGCTCTTTTTGACGAATGCCATCTTCATAAAAGCCGCTTTTTGTTTTCGCCCCCGTTACGCCAAGCGTTGAAACTTCTGCTTCTCCCGGACCATTCACGACACAGCCAATGATAGAAACATCCATCGGGGTGACTAAGTCTTCAAGGCGCTGCTCAAGGGCATTAACCGTACCGATAACGTCAAATTCCTGGCGCGAACACGTTGGACAGGCAATGAAATTAATCCCCCGTGAACGAATACGCAATGCTTTCAGAATATCAAAACCGACTTTAACTTCTTCCACGGGATCTGCGGCCAACGAAATACGCAGTGTATCGCCAATTCCTTCTGACAACAAAATACCAAGGCCAATTGAAGATTTCACCGCACCCGCACGGGCTCCACCTGCTTCCGTAATGCCCAAATGCAGCGGTTGATCAATTTTTTGTGCCAGTAAACGGTATGCCCCAACCGCCAGAAAAACGTCAGAGGCCTTAACGCTCACTTTAAATTGGTCGAAGTTCAGGCGATCAAGAATATCCACATGACGCATTGCCGATTCAACCAACGCTTCTGGTGTGGGTTCACCATATTTTTCCTGTAGATCTTTTTCCAGTGATCCACCATTAACCCCAATGCGAATTGGAATATTATTGTGGCGGGCGCAATCCACAACCTGACGAATACGATCTTCATTACCAATATTGCCAGGATTGATGCGCAGACAGTCAACACCATATTCCGCAACTTTCAGGGCTATGCGGTAATCGAAATGAATATCGGCAACAAGAGGGACATTGACTTGCTGTTTGATGGACTTTAACGCTTCGGCTGCCTCCATTGTTGGAACAGACACCCGAACGATATCAACACCTACACGCTCTAACGCGTTAATTTGATTGACTGTTGCTTCAACATCAGTTGTTCGTGTGTTAGTCATTGATTGCACTGCAATCGGTGCGCCATTCCCGATAGGCACATTACCGACATAAATCCGTGTAGACTGACGTCTTTTTATCGGTGATTCAATATGCATTTTTACATTACTCCCCTACATCCCTGTATTTTTGTTTATAAGAATGACAACTATGCTGTGGTGAATAATTTGGCCAAAACAGTTAAGGCATTTATTTCAGAGTCAGTTTAGCCGTGACGCCTTTCTTCACGAAGGAACTTAGATCCACGGGTTTTCCCTGAAACTGAACCTTAACCTTAGCGGGGGCGCCAATATTCACCAAATAAGGTAAATTACCGGAAAATTTTAGGCTATCCCCTTTCTTTTTTATGCCACTAAACAACACTTTACCTTTAGCATCTTCGACTGCTAGCCAACATTCACCGCTGAAATCTATCACTAATTCACCGTTGTTCGCCGTGCTGATACTATTTACATCAGTCGATGAGGGACTCACAACAGCACTATTTATCTCTGCATTGGCAGCAGTAGCCGTATTTTCTGGTATTGCATTGGTTGCAGGCTGATTGGTTGCTGTGGATACCGGTGCGCTGGAAGATATGGGAGCATTGCTGTTTACTTCTGTGCCATTTGCCTCTGCCAACAATGTTTTTTCCTGGAAAACATCAGATTGAGCATTAGTTTCAGAACCTGTTACCTGATTATTCTGGGCATTTGATTGTGTGGACATTGAAGACAGTTCTGTTTGTTGTACTTTATAGTTCTGCCACCACCACAGGAATGTCATTCCCAACAACACAACAATAACAGCCCATGTTATTTTCATTAACCAACCGTCGCGTTTCTTGCGCTTTTTCCCCGCTGAAAAACTTTGCATAGGGGCCGTTTTTATGTCCCTGGAAGGTATCTGTTTATCCAGGGTACTCAAGATTTCAGTTTCAGGCACCTGAACCAATTTTGCATAGGCGCGAATATATCCACGAAGGAATGTTGGTGAAATATTTGACGAGATATTATCTTCTTCAATATCACGAACAGTGGACAGTTTAAGACACAGGCGATCTGCCACAGTTTGCTGAGAAAGCTCATGTTTTTCACGAGCCTGACGCAAAATCTGACCTGTTGTCAGATTGGCTTCTTCTGGATAAGTTTCAGTCTTCATTAGCAAGGGATACTGGTACTGTTCTGGGTTAAAGAATTTACACAAATTAAATGAACAGAACATATCATTTAATTTGTGTAGCGAAATCATCTAAATACTGCGTTGGACACAGAAAATCATTTATCACAGCGATAATGGCCTGTGTTACTTTTCATACTTTTCATGATCAACTGTTCAGCCTTTTCATACTGCTTTTGCTCACAAAGAAAAATATGGTAGTGATGTACTACGGTATCACTTTCAGCCGCATACTGCATAGCCATTCTATAATGCTGACTGGCGGTTTCCGGGCGACCTGCATATTGTTCATGCAGTGCCATGCCTAAATGTGCCTCTGAATGATGAGGTTCCGCCAGCAGGATTTTTTGAAAATGATATTTAGCGGCCGATAAATTTCGTTCCGCCAAATAAGCTTTCCCTAGCTGCAATCGTGTATCTATGGCAACAACCTGATGAACGCGATGCGTTGATTGTTCCACACACCCCGTTAACAGGCCAAAACAAACTATAGACCAAATTATTGATTTCCGTATCATACCATCTTCATTTATAAGGATATGTTAAAATTTGCCAAATTTTCAGCCATTAATCGATATTAAACAAAAAATTAGACTGTTTTTACCTGAATAGGTTCACCTGCAAGACGTTTTTTCATGGTTCGCTTGGTTCTGTCAATGACATCACCGGCAAGCTGCCCACATGCTGCATCAATATCATCTCCCCTCGTTTTACGCACGATGGTTGTAAAACCGTATCCCATCAGGACTTTAGCAAAACGATCGATGCGGCTGTTTGAGCTGCGTCCATAAGGTGCCCCCGGGAACGGGTTCCACGGGATCAGGTTGATCTTGCTGGGAGTATCTTTCAGACATTCGGCCAACTGATGGGCCTGCTCAACGCTGTCGTTGACATGATCAAGCATCACATACTCCACCGTAACCCGCCCCTGATTAGCATTGGATCTTGTCAGGTAACGACGTACTCCTGCCAGAAACTCTTCAATATTGTACTTACGGTTAATTGGCACAATTTCGTCACGAATATCATCAGTGGGTGCATGCAAAGAAATGGCCAGTGCAACATCGATCATATCCCCCAGTTTATCCAGTGCAGGGACAACACCAGACGTTGACAATGTCACACGACGTTTCGACAGACCGAAGCCGAAGTCATCCATCATAATTTCCATTGCTGGCACGACATTATTCAAATTAAGCAGTGGTTCTCCCATTCCCATCATCACGACGTTGGTAATGGGACGACGACCACTGGATTTCAATGATCCTATAATCTTGGCGGCGCGCCAGACCTGACCAATAATCTCGGAAACTCGCAGATTACGGTTAAAGCCCTGTTGAGCCGTAGAACAAAATTTACACTCTAAAGCACATCCCACCTGAGATGAAACACACAGTGTCGCGCGATCATCTTCTGGGATATAAACCGTTTCAACCTGTTGATCACCGACAGTAATCGCCCATTTGATAGTGCCATCAGCAGAGCGTTGCTCTTCGGCAACTTCGGGTGCTTTGATTTCAGCAACGTGTTGCAATTTTGCCCTGAGCACTTTGTTAATATCGGTCATCTGCTCAAAATCGTCATAGCAATAATGGTAAATCCATTTCATGACCTGATCGGCACGAAAAGGCTTCTCTCCCATATCGACAAAAAATTGACGCATTTGTTTACGGTTAAGGTCGAGAAAATTGACTTTACCGTTTTTCTTTTCAGGTGTGACAGATACGGAGGAAGTTGCAAGTGGTACGGTTTCGTTAAGTTGGGACATTGTTACATCGCCTCGTTGTTACACTTTCGGCTCTATGCTGATCTGATTTCAGCATTAAGTTTTCATGCGGTGACTGCCAATTCAATGATCATTCTCTCTTTTAATCAGAGCCATATTGAATGGACATTGAAATAAAATAATAAACGCCCCGCTGAACCAAATCAGTGGGGCGCATCATTGTACAAACTTTACTGTTTATATGCTACATGCAGCGAAAAACGTTAGCAGCGAGGGAAAATTTCATCATCACTGAAAAAATAAGCAATTTCGCGGTTTGCAGATTCAATCGAGTCTGAACCGTGAACGGCATTTTCAGTAAAGCTGTCTGCATAATCTGCACGCAGAGTACCTGCCAAAGCATTATCAGGATTAGTCGCACCCATCAGATCGCGATGACGTTGAACGGCATTTTCACCTTCCAGAACCTGTACCATTATTGGGCCAGAGGTCATGAATTCCACCAGACCATCAAAGAAAGGACGGCTTTCGTGTTCAGCATAAAAGCCTTCCGCTTGTTCGCGAGTTAAATGTAGCATTTTGGCCGCGATGATTTTAAATCCTGCACTTTCAAAACGGGCATAGATAGAACCGATAACATCTTTCTTCACGGCATTGGGTTTAATAATGGAAAAAGTACGTTCAATTGTCATTGAGTAACCTCTTTGGCACTTTCAGCGATGATTCATTTTAATTTTTATGCCCCAGAGGGGCAACTCTACCCTGAATCTGACAGGGATAAAATAGGCGTTGATTATAGGAGGAGAGTTTCGTCTTGCCTACAAAAAACATAACATTTCATTAAGACTTTCTTAGCGAAAATATCATTTTTTAGCATAAATCACATTTTCGCTTATATTTCCCCGCTGTGCAGGGAAATGTAACACGCATCTTGACGTTGGATGGGTATATCTTGTTTACTTTCATCAGAGACTATAAATTTTCCTGTTACTTCACCACAAAATTGATTGCGCTAACCTGCCCCCCCAAATCTAAAACACTAAGTTGGTATTTTCCTGATTGTGATAACGTCTCGCTCCAGGGTTGATTATTTTCTGTCACGGTCACTTGTTCACCATTCAAAAACCACCATTGCTTGCCGCCGCCTCCTTGTGTTGTGAGCCGCAAATCCAGGCTCATTTTCCCTGGAATACGCTTCAACACCTCTCCTTCCCGTACACCAATAATCAATAATGGTGCTACATCCGTTTTTATGGGCGGACATTGTGGATTAATAAGAGGCAGCCGATTTGCCCGGCGCTCTTTAGCCGGTAGCCAGGCTTCCAGTGAGATTGGCCATAAGCTTATGGTTTCAGGATGAGCATCCGGGCAATCAGGAGCAACACGCAAGCCATACTTATCTAACCAAATCGGCTCGTTAATGCCTGAAATACCTTCCTGCTCTATAGCGGAGAGTGTCGGAGGAATAGTATTATCCAAAATCCAGCTTAAGCGCTGTTGCCGGCAGTTATTACTGTCCTGGGGCAGGACAGTACCACTCGGCCAGCAAATGGTTGCCTGAGTGACGCGGGCTGGGCGGGGATCAACAGGAATGCGCATTGGACTATAACGCAAGCTCTCCATTAATAAATTATTGATTTGGTTCATGATCGGTATCGCCGTAGCATACCCAGACTGACCAATAACCGGCGTTCCATCGGGTCGGCCGACCCAAACCCCGAAGGTATAACGAGCGTTCAGGCCAATTGCCCATGCATCCCGATAGCCATAACTTGTGCCTGTTTTCCATGCCAGCGGAACACGGGCAGGCAGAATATCATCAGGCTGAGGACGTCCCTCACCGGCCATAATTCTTCTGACAATCCAGGCTGCCCCGGCAGAGAACAATTGCCTGTCCCGTATTTTTTGTTGCGGTGTAAAGCGCAGTGGAGAGACTTTTCCCTGACGGGCAAAGGCACTGTAAACCGAGACCAATTCGTCCATTCGAGCAGCTGTCCCTCCCAAGATAAGGGATAAGTTGGGTTCACTGCCCAACGGGAAACGTAATTTCATTCCTACATTGCGTAAATTAGCCGTGAATCGCTTCGAACCATAGGCTTCAAGAAGCTGTACAGCGGGTAAATTGAGCGATCTTACCAATGCCTCACTGGCACTCACCGGCCCGTTGAATCCACGGTCAAAATTACCCGGTCGATAATCATTAAAACGGCGGGGAACATCCTGCAATAAAGACTCTGCGTGAATTAATCCATCATCCAACGCCATAGCATATAAAAAAGGTTTCAGTGTCGAGCCGGGTGAACGCCATGCACTGACCATATCCACATGCCCAAAGCGACTGTTATCCTGAAAATCGGCGGAACCAATATAGGCTTTAACAGACATATCGGTGTGATCCACCACTAATACGCCAATTGAAGTTTTGCCCGCCAACTGATATTTCCAGTTAAGCACCATATCTTCTAATTGACGTTGCAAACCGATATCAATGGTCGTTTGGATCACTTCCGCCTGATTTTCATTTGCCATTCGCCTCGCCAATAATGGCGCCAGATGAGGGACCTGACGTGGAGCCAGCCAGATATTTTCTTCCTTAATATCAGCCACTTTCTTCTCTGACCAAATATGATATCGCGCCAATCGCTGCAATACTTTGTCACGCGCTGCTTGTGCCCGTTCCGGGTAACGATCAGGCCGTAATCGGCTGGGCGCTTGTGGTAAGACGGCCAATAATGCCGCTTCTCCGGCTGAAAGTTCTGACGGTGATTTCCCCAAATAAGCCCAACTTGCCGCCCCTACCCCCTGTAATGTTCCACCAAATGGCGCACGGTTCAGGTACATCACCAAAATTTCATCTTTTGAATAGTGCCATTCCAGTTGCAATGTGCGCCAAAGTTGTTTGAATTTTCCGGTAAGGGTTCGTGAGTGTGGCTCAATCAGTCGGGCGACTTGCATGGAAATAGTACTGCCCCCTGACACTATTTTTCCTGCACGAAAGTCTTGCCATGCTGCCCGCAAAAGAGAGATTGGGTTGATGCCCGGATGCTTATAAAACCAGCGATCTTCATAAGTCAGTAATGCCTGAAGGTATTCAGGAGAAACTTGATCTAATGTAACAGGGTAACGCCAGACTCCTTCGCGGTCAGCAAAACGCCATAACGGTGAACCATCAGCCCCCACGACTACTCGTGTCATTTTGACGTTATGTATTGGCAACGGCCAGATTTTATCTGCCAGCCACAGGGCGGCGGGAAAAACGAATAAAATGACCAGAAACAGCACCAAAATAATTTGATGCTTGCGGAAAGGTGATTTTCTCATTAAAGCCGTATCCGAAGTGAAACAGCCCCTATCTTCCGAAATAGGGGCAAACGATGATTAGCGGACAACTTCCAGTCTTGAATCGGTTTTACCCACCGCCCGCCAGTCAGGGACATACATGGATTCAACCTGTGGTGCCGGTACTTGATAAATACCAGGTGTAACCGCACGAGCCAAATACAGTAATGTCACTGGGGTATAAGATGGCACAGCAACAGCGGCAACAAAACGATCATCGCGGTATTCGATATGGCGGATATCCGCATCCTGCATTTCTTCAACAGAATCGGTCAAACCCGTCGCACTTTCATCCAAACTGGCACTGCGGGTCGCCAGATTTTGATTCTCTATCTCTAATCCGGCGGGTAATAAATCAACAACCAATGCATCTGGCACTGGTTGGGTTGCGCTGATCTCCAGCCTCACGGCAACCATTTCACCACTTCTCATACGCTCGATAGAGGCAGGACGGCCTTCCAGATCAAGGTAAGTACGCTTAATTTTCAGAACATTTGAGTAAGGGGCAGGAGTATTCAGTGGATACCCGACGATATTCAGGCGTGAATACAGGGTACTGTCGCCACGATTGCTGATATCCACACCTTTTAAAAGCTGGCTTGCCGTTAGCGTTTCGGTTAACGCACTGTCACGGTTAAGTGGTGGCGTTTGCTGATTAATTACCGCTCTCCACGGTTGTTCAGTCGCACTGATAAAGTAACGTCCGGCCAGATACAGCGAATTACTTTCCTGAGTTGAGAAATAACGGCGGCCTGACAACTCATTGGATAAGTTGAGCAGCTTCTCATCACGCTCTTTTTGCAACATCTTGTGCTCTGTCAACAGCGCAACAATCAGTGCGTTATCACGGATAACACTGCCATAGTCCCCCAGCCCATAACCCGGTTTGCGGGGTTGATTAATTCCCAGATAAACAGCTTCATCACCCCGGGTATTATCTCCCATCATTTTCAGTGCGATACCCAATTGAACCAAAGATAAACCGTTTTCAGCCTGCTTCCGACGTTCATAGAGTTGCCTCAACCCACTCAACGGTGCTTTTTGCTGACCGGCCAGAACCAGACCAGCATAAGCCTGCACAGAAAATTGTGTCGCTAAACCTGAACCACTGTAACGATCACTGATGATGGTTCTGTCTTGTAGATAACGTAATAAACGGTTATTAGCTGCTTTCAGGGCATCGACAGGAACGCTGTAACCCTGCTGGGTTGCACGGAACAGAAAATCTGTCGCATAAGCCGTCAGCCAAAACTCTTCATTACCATTACGGTTCCACAATGAAAAGCTGCCATCATAACGCTGCATACTGAGCAGATGGGTAATTCCCACCTCAATGGCCTTCCTGCGCTTTTCGTCACTTTGTGTATTAATACCCAGCTTTTTCAACTCAGCTTCATTGGAATAGAGTGATGGATAAAGCCCGCTCACTGTTTGTTCCAAACAGCCATAAGGATAAGCGTACAATTCACGAATATAACGGGCAATTTGCAATGGTGGCCGGCTGGTCAGCAATAGCTGCCCTTCTGTTGTTTCTGGTGCCAGACCTGCAATGGCTGACGGGGGTAATTGCCAGCTTTGCCCTTGATGGATCACGTCAGAAAACGGGATTGTTTTGGCTGGATGAGCAGGACGAACACCGATTTTCCAACTATTTCTATATTGCGTCCGTTTTTCATCGGGCAGATCCAAGCCATTAATCTTCAAGAAAACTTCACCTTGCCCAAATCCATGCTCTGCTTTAACCGGAATTTGAATGGTTGAACGTTTCCCTTTTTCCAACACGAGTTTTTTGCTCGTCACGCCCTGTAATTTAATTAATCCCTTCGCAGAGAAACTCAATGTCAGGGTTTGAGGCTGCTCTGTTAAGTTAGTGAGATCCAACGACAATTGGGATTTATCGCCCCCTGCCATAAAACGAGGCAATGACATTTGCGTAATAACCGGTGCGGCGATAATAATTTTACGCTCACTGTGACCGAATTTATCATTATTCCAGGCTTGAGCCATCAACCTGAGTTCTCCGTTGAAGTCAGGAATAGACAAGGTCACTTCGCCTTCACCATTGGCGTTCAGGGTGACGGGTTTAGCCTGCTCTGCGATAATTTTGACTACCGTTATCGGCTTTTTACCCCCTCGTTCCAGATCATCATTACTACCATCTCCTCCAAAGCGTAGATTGGCCTGTCGTCCCTCGGCTTCAATCAGATGACCATAAACATCATATTGATCAACGCCATAACGTTTACGACCAAAGAATGCTTCATAAGGATCGGGGGTCTTAAAGTCTGTAATGCTTAACACGCCTGTATCTACGGCTGAAAGCAGAACATTAACCTGTTGCGGCAGTTGTTGCCCTTGTTGAGGCGTTACTTTGATTTTAACTTTGAGATCCTGATTTGGACGCATCTTATCGGGTGCATTTAAGGCTACGTTTAATTTACGTCCTTCATCCATCAGAGGTATGTGCAATACACCGATTGCCCGCTTAGGTGTTGCCTGACGGGATTTATCACCGGGACGCACAACAACGGCAGTGAGATACAGATCATGACGGGCCCATGCCTGATTCATTGGAATTTCAATATCCAGCCCTTTTTCCGGGACGTCTATCTTTTGCCACCATAATGGCCCATCACTAGATTCCACCAGCAAATAACCTTTACCTTGTTGTGGTGCAACCAAACGCACTTGCATTTTTTCGCCTGGTTTATAGGCAGGTTTATCCAATGACAATTTAACCTGATCCGGACGTACAGCCCCCGTCCCTCCGGTATTATCCTGCCATGAATAACCCGCCCAGAAATTCAAGCTGGTAACGAGCTGATTTTGAGGGTTAACAACTTCAATACGATAAGACCCAAAATCCACAGGGAAACTGACTTTAGCTGTTCCATTCTCCGCAATCTGGATATGTTCATCGTCCATAACCAAATCTTTCTGGTCATAATCCGAGTTCCAACCGGTATCGTCTGACCAACGCCAATAGTAATCACGCCGTTCATATATCAGACGCGCTCTTAAGTCCGGTGCCGCATATTTTTTACCGCTGGCATCTGCATACACTATTTCAAATTCGGCCAGTGAGTGTTCATCCACACTATAGCGATCTTCATCACGATCGGTACGGTAATTATAAATGCCCTTTTTGTTGAAAAGAGGACGTATGCCAACCAATTTCTCAGCCGGCCAGATAGCTTGTTCAGCACGGCGTGTCACTGGACGTCCACCCGATTCCAGCAAACTGGCCTGTACAACAACGGTTGCCGGAGATGCCATTGACTTCCAGTTATCCTTGCTGACAGAAAGGTTCGTCTTCCCTTCACTGTTTAAGGTAAGGTCAAATTCATCCAGTGCCCGTCGCAAATCGGTTTCTTTTGCAGAACCAAATTCGTATCCCGATAATTTCGCCACAGCATGTCGGGCAGGACGCAGAAACAATTGCCCCTGCAAGCGATTATTAGCGGCAGGCGCACCGTACAGGTAACGACCCGTTATAGCAAATTCAACATTTTCATTAGTCAATATCGGCTGATTATTAACATTTCCTTTGATCTCCAGCGCCATCCGTTCAGGCATGAAATCTTCAACATTAAATTTGTAATAGCGCGGTGTCTTATCTCCTAAATCAAATCGCAGTGACCACATTCCGGTTTCGGCTTCACGAGGGATCAGGTAATGGTATTGGTATAATCCGTTTTCCGCTTGCCAAACAAAACTATGGACAACCTGATTATCCGCTTTTAATACATCCACCTTAACGGGTTGTGATTTTAACGGGTGGCCATCAGCATCACGCAGTAAGCCATTAACGATCAACGTTTCTCCTGGCCGATAAAGATCCCTAGGTCCAAATACAAAAAACTGCTTGCTATATCCTTGCGGCCCACCAATATCAAATTCAGAGAGATCTAAGGCCGGTGAGTTCAAATCAACCATGCTGGTATGTCCACCCTGGATAGCCAGCAATAGTTTAGCTTTGTTATTTTTTTCCAGAGAAGCATGCCCATCACTGTCTGTCGTCGCTTTTGCCACGAGTTGTCCTTTCGCGTCCAACATGCGGATCTCAACACCTTTCAGGCCAGAGCCTTGCCCCAAAGATTGGGTGAATACATCAACCCTGTTCAGATAACGGTGCACAGAAACACCAATATCGCTCAGTGTGAACAGCGTAACCGGATTACTGGACGTATATTTTCCCGCCTGCTGCATGACTGCCAAATAAATCCCATTTTTTTGCAGTTCTTTGATATTACTTAAGGGCAGTAATATTTTTTCGCGGGTATTGGCGGTAGGGTTGAGGTCAAAACGTCCAGTGTAGACTAACTCCGTGTCTCGCAGTAATTCCTCGGAATCCCAATCGTTCATATTACTGCTGTATTGCCAATTGGCGATGAATTTAGGTAAGGCACCTTCCTTAATCTGGAAAAAATTGACATCTACGCTATCAACATTAAGAGCCAGAACAGGTAATCCTTCTGCTGCTTTGCCGGGTAACAATAGCCCCCTGCTGGCAAACCCAACGGTAGGTGTAATAGACGCGGTATCAAGCTTTTTCTCATAAGCTTTCATCAATTGACGCTCATTGATACCTTTTATGCCCGCGTCAACCGTCAGCTGTAACTTACGAGCAGGCGGCAAATGACGTAACCTGAGTTCCATCTGATTATTGGAAAGCTCCCACGCACCATCCAGCTTTCCCGATTTAACATCAACAAGATGTACCTTTTGAGAAAAATCCTGATCAGGTTCCAAAGGAACAGAAAACGTCACGACCATTGCACTGGCGCCATCCAATTGCAGCTCGGAAGCATCTAAGATAGTGACATCTTTACCCGCATAGCGTTGTGCCAATATTTTGGTTTGTGCATTATTCGAAGCTGTGCCCTCTGTCGATTGCACAACTTTATTTTTTGATGCTTCTGATTTCGTTTTTTCAGATTGATCGCAGCCAGCTAATGCAAGAAGCGAAAATAAGATGGCAAACAGCGCGACCCGATATTGTTTTCTCCATGCCACCCATTGCTGCCATTGATATTGATACATAACCATAATCCTTATCAATTTACCGGATATACCGAGATATTATTTTTTGGGTATTTACTATGGTACTTCTTGTTTCGCATGACTAACGCACAGAAAAAATAACTAATTTGCGGACAAAAGAAAAAGTCATCTTATAGTTATATCCGATGTTTTTGTAGATTTTCGATACTCCTCGCAATATTAGTTTAGCAAATGTTATCAAGTTACATAAACGTAGATCACAAGAAAGTCACAAGGCGGAATAGGTGAAACAGCAATGTCATGCGTTACGTTTAAAATAAATTCTATTGCTGTAGGCGCTGATTTCATAACGAAGAAAACGGTGTCATGGTAAAACAATCAAGCCGTTATTGATTAATAACTGGGATGGTATTACGCAGCCAGCGCCCTAATTTTCGCTGATAAAAGGGTTGAGTATGATGAAGCAAGAAATGGCTGATACCCCCTTCTTGTTCATCAAGCTGGCAAAAATCGACAGATTCATCTTCATCAAGATATTTGCAAGCCAGTTCACCAGCTTCTTGCATCAACAAATTAATCTCATTTCCTGTCAGTGTCACACTGAATTCCAAGCCAATTAATACATTGGGTTTTTCATCCACATTTTTATCATGAGCCATAATTAAAAACGCCTGTCGAACAGGTTTATGTTGTTTAAATAATTCAATGAGTGACTCAATAAGCTGAATCGGCTGTTCTTCTGGCTGACTTAGCGTAATAAGGCTTCCGTCAGGAACTTCTATTTCGGTAGCAATAGTCCCATTTAATAAGCTCATGAGCATCTCCGACAATACTGTTTTAATTGAAGTTAAGGTCATCGAAAAATTCAACAATAGCTCCCCACAAGAGGAGCTATTAAGAAAAGAGTTTCAGTTTATTTCGCTTTCGTCAGCAATAAATTGGCAATGGTACGTACACCATATCCCGTTGCTCCCGCCGCCCATTGTTCCACAGCGGATTTACGGTAAGTTGCTGAACAATCTATATGTACCCAATCTTTTTTGTAATTTTCAACAAAGTGCGACAAAAATGCTGCTGCGGTACTTGCTCCTGCCGAATGTGCCGGTGACGCAATGTTGTTCAGATCAGCAAAGTTGGATGGCAGTTGGCTACGATGGAATTCAGCCAGCGGTAAACGCCAGAATAATTCATGTTCATGATCGGCTGCTGCCATTAGGTCAGATACCAGTTGATCATCAAAACTTAAGACTGAGTGGTAATCATTTCCTACTGCGGTTTTCGCTGCTCCCGTCAAAGTGGCAGCATCAATAATAAGTTGCGCTTTTTCCGCACTGGCTTCAATCAAACCGTCAGCCAGAACCAGACGCCCTTCTGCATCCGTGTTCATCACTTCAACCGTTTTACCGTTGCGGTAGTGAATGATATCGCCCAATTTGAAAGCGTTACCGCTCACCATGTTATCTGCAATACTCAGAAACAGCTTTACACGATGTTTCAGGCCACGACTAATCGCCAAAGCCAGTGCCCCTGTTAATGTTGCAGAACCCCCCATATCTGATTTCATAGACTCCATGAAATTAGAAGGCTTGAGGCTGTATCCACCGGAATCGAAGGTAATGCCTTTACCAACCAAACAGGCGAAGACCGGTGCTTTTGCCTCTTTTGTTGGATTGAAATCTAATGCCAGGAACACGGGATCACGAGAAGAGCCACGGCCGACGGTATATACCCCCGCATATCCCTGTTCACGCAACTCATCCCCTTTGATGATGCGATAACTCACGGCATCACCTGCTACCCCGCGCAATAAATCAATAGCTCTCTGAGCAAGTTGTTCTGGTCCCAAATCTTCTGCCGGAAGGTTGATGGTATCACGCACCCAATCAATGAATTTGATCCTTCTTTCCAGCTCCTGTTTTTCCGCCGCAGGGAGTTGTGGCCATTCAATGGTGCGCAATCCTTTAGGGGAACGAAAGCCCAGCCAAAATGACCAACTTTTTTCCAGATCCCAGCCCTCACCCACTAAAGCAATATTGCGAATTCCTTGCCCGTCAATTTTACGCCCAGCACGTTGAATTGCGCCCAGCTTGCCATTGCCTTCTAAATGGATTGTGATCCCTTGCTCACTTGAGCTAATTAGTGCTTTTTCACCCCAGCAAGCGTTAGCTGGCTCATAAGACAGTGTTATGGGCATGATTTGCTTTGTCATTTTTTCTCACTTCTTATCTTATTGTTCACTGTGTCACATCGGTCACTGTTCCACAGTAAGGGTTTATAAAAAAACTGGCGATTGCCAGTTTTCCACTAAATACAGACTATGCCAAGCTCTTGAGCAGGAATCGGTGAAATTGCGCTATTTTTTCTTAGATAAATTGCACACTATTCATATTCATCCAGCCACACCAGCAAGATTGCTTCCAATATTTTTTCGTTGGATTTCTGTGGATCATCATCAAAATCCGCCAGCTCACAAATCCATTCATGCATATCGGTGAAACGCACTGTTTTGGGATCTAAATCAGGAAATTTATCATACAGCGCTTCGCCAATATCACGACTGTCAGACCATTTCATTTTCTGTTCTCCTGTCAGTGTTCGCGCGCATGGTTAATGGAGTATTTCGGGATTTCAACGACTAAATCCTCATCGGTAACTTTGGCCTGACAGCTCAAACGACTTTCAGGCTCCAATCCCCATGCCTTATCCAACATGTCATCTTCCAGTTCAGAGCTTTCTTCCAGTGAGTCAAAGCCCTCCCTGACGATACAGTGACACGTGGTACACGCACAGGATTTCTCGCAAGCATGTTCAATTTCAATGCCATTACGTAATGCCACATCCAGAATGGATTCGCCTTCCTGTGCGTCCAATACTGCTCCTTCAGGGCAAAGTTCGTTATGAGGTAAAAAGACAATTTTAGGCATAATTAAATCTCATCCACAGAATGACCCGCCAAAGCCCGGCGGATTGATGTGTCCATACGGCGTGCTGCAAATTCCTGCGTTTGCTTGTCCAATTGTTTAATTGCACTTTCAATCGCATCAGGGGAGGTTCCCTGAGCACTTTCGATTAATACTTGTGCGGCAGCATCAATAGCAGCCTGCTCTTCTTGACTCAGTAAATCCGCATCTTTTTCCAATGCACGGGTTAAACTTTCCAGCATTCGGGCGGCTTCTACTTTCTGTTCAGCTAATTTGCGGGCCTGAACATCTTCCTGTGCATTAGTCATGGAGTCTCTGAGCATGCGGGCAATTTCTTCATCCGACAGACCATAGGAAGGCTTAACCTGAATGGAGGCTTCAACTCCCGTGGATTTTTCCAAGGCACTGACGCTCAACAGGCCATCCGCATCAACCTGAAACGTCACACGGATATGTGCACCGCCAGCCGGTAATGGCGGAATGCCGTGCAGCGCGAAACGCGCCAGTGAACGGCAATCGGTGACTAATTCTCTCTCGCCTTGCACCACATGAATGCTCATCGCGCTTTGACCATCTTTGAAAGTGGTAAATTCTTGCGCTTTTGCAACAGGAATGGTGGTATTACGTGGAATGATTTTTTTCAACCAACCCTCCCATTGTCTCCAAACCAAGTGACAACGGGATAACATCAAGTAACAACATTTCGCTGTCTGGCTTGTTACCCACCAGAATATCGGCCTGAATGGCAGCACCAACGGCCACCACTTTGTCCGGGTCGATAGAAGTTAATGGCTCACGATCAAAGAATTCTCCCACCATGCTGCGCACCAACGGCACGCGCGTTGATCCCCCCACCATGACAACCTGCAAAACCTCATCAACGGTCACACCTGCATCTTTCAATGCCCGACGGCAGGAAAGTAGTGTGCGTTTGACCAAAGAGATAATTAATTCGTTAAATTCGGCACGGGTAATATTACCCTGCCAATTAGCAATATTGATTTCCGCCTTCTCAGCTTCACTCAAGGTAATTTTGGTTTGGGTAGCAATATCCAGTAATTGACGCTGCAATCCGTGACCGTTATCGCTGATCCCGGCTCGCTCACGTATCCAATCTGCCAGCAGCAAATCAAAATCGTCCCCACCGAGGGCGGTATCTCCCCCCGTTGCCAGTACTTCAAACACGCCTCGGCTAAGACGAAGAATGGAGACATCAAATGTCCCGCCACCAAGATCGTAAACGGCGATCACGCCTTCCTGACCGGAATCAAGCCCATAGGCAACCGCTGCCGCAGTGGGTTCATTCAAGAGACGGAGAACATGCAAGCCCGCTAAACGAGCTGCATCTTTCGTTCCCTGACGTTGGGCATCATCGAAATAAGCAGGAACTGTGATCACGACCCCATCCAGTTTATCCTCCAACGTTTCTTCTGCCCGTTGTGCCAACGACTTTAATATCTCAGAAGAAACCTGAATAGGATCTACTAGCCCCGCCACGGTATTGATCAACGGCAAACCGTTTTCACTGGCCTGAAACTGATATGGCAGGTTGGGGTAACGTTGTTGCACGTCAGCCAAAGAGCGCCCCAGCAGCCGCTTGACTGAGCTGATAGTATTGGCAGGATCAGATGCAGCTTGCTGACGCGCCTGCCGACCAACCAGAATGTCTTCTTTGCGATACTGTACAACAGATGGAAGCAAGTGATGGTTCTCACTGTCTGCCAATGTTTCTGCCTGACCGCTACGGACAGTCGCAACCAATGAGTGGGTTGTACCAAGATCAATCCCCGCTGCCAGCCGGCGTTGGTGCGGTGCGGCAGATAAACCCGGTTCGCTGATTTGTAATAAAGCCATATGTGCCCCTATAAATCTATATCAGCATAAATTTATTCAACTGAAATCCATTCAGCCAAAAATCATGCTAAACAATACGATTCAGTTGAAAGTCAGTCAAAAGTCCGCTAAAAATCATCCAACAACCGCTCTTCCAGTTGTTCAACCTGCTGTTGCAATTTATCCAGAAAGCGTAATTTACGGACGGTATCGGCTGCAACTGACCACTCGGCAGCATTGAGTTGCTGTTCCATCTGCTCACTACGTGTTTTAATCATTTTATTCAAGCGAGATGAAAAATCACTCAATGCTGTTGTTGGATCTACGCTACGCCCAATGGCATCAAGCTCTTCACGCAATTCTAATTGCTGCATCAAAAAAGCCGTATCCTGCATCGTGTGCTGTTCACTGGATAGATCGAACCCGTGCTGAGACAGCATATATTCTGCGCGTTTCAGGGGATGTTTTAGCGTCTGATAACCATCATTGATGGTAGCAGCTTGTTGGAGTGCCAGTGTTTTTTCACGTTCTGGCTGATTGGCAAAACGATCAGGATGAAACTGGCGTTGCAATTCCTGATAACGGGTCACCAACTGTTCACGATCAATCGCATAACGTGCAGGCAGCCCAAATAAAGTAAAATAGTCCATAAGTTACTCTTGGTTTCGCAAAATGCGGGTCAAAAAACAGGGTTAAACGTGGAAACTTTCTCCACAACCGCATTCGCTGGAAACATTGGGGTTGTTGAATTTAAAGCCTTCATTCAGGCCCTCTTTAACAAAATCCAACTCAGTACCATCAAGGTAAATGATGCTTTTACCGTCAACGATGACTTTCACGCCCTTATCTTCAAAAATCTGATCTTCTTCATTTACTGCATCAACAAATTCAAGCACATATGCCATACCAGAGCAGCCGGATGTTCTCACTCCCAAGCGCAACCCGACACCTTTTCCTCGATTGGCAAGAAAGACCAAAATACGTTGGGCTGCACTTTCTGTCAGGGAAATTGACATACAACACCTCACTTTAAAACTAGTAAAGGTGGATATTGCAACAATATCCACCAGAATTATTTTCTTTTTGTGAAAAAATTATTTGGCCTGGCGCTTGCTTTTGTAATCAGCAATAGCCGCTTTGATAGCATCTTCTGCCAAAATAGAACAATGGATTTTCACTGGTGGTAATTCTAACTCTTCAGCAATCTGAGTGTTTTTTATCAACTCAGCCTGTTCCAATGATTTACCTTTCATCCATTCTGTTACCAAAGAACTGGATGCAATTGCAGAGCCGCAGCCATAGGTTTTGAAACGAGCGTCTTCAATGATGCCTTCATCGTTGACTTTGATTTGCAGTCGCATGACGTCACCACAAGCCGGTGCCCCTACCATGCCACTACCCACTGTCGGATCTTCGCTATCGAATGAACCAACATTACGTGGGTTTTCATAGTGATCAATTACTTTGTCGCTGTAAGCCATGTCGTTACTCCTGAAACCGTCTGATTAATGATGAGACCATTCGATGGTGCTGAGATCCACGCCCTGTTTGAACATTTCCCACAATGGAGAAAGATCACGCAGGTGACCAATTGCGTTGTGAATCAAATTGATTGCATAGTCTATTTCTTCTTCTGTGGTAAAACGCCCCAAAGAGAAACGAATAGAACTGTGCGCAAGTTCATCATTCATACCTAGTGCGCGCAGGACATAAGAAGGCTCCAGACTCGCTGAAGTACACGCTGAGCCAGAAGAAACGGCCAGATCTTTCAATGACATCATCAATGACTCACCCTCAACATAGTTGAAGCTGACATTCAGAATGTGCGGCGCCCCCTGTTCTAAATCACCGTTCAGGTAAACTTCTTCAATATCTTTGATACCGTTCCACAAACGCAGACGCAAACCACGCAGACGCTCTGCCTCTGACTCCAGTTCTTCTTTCGCTATACGGTAAGCTTCACCCATGCCAGCAATCTGGTGAACAGGCAATGTACCTGAACGCATACCGCGCTCATGACCGCCACCATGCTGTTGTGCTTCAATACGCACGCGAGGCTTACGGCGAACATACAGCGCACCAATCCCCATCGGGCCATAAAGTTTATGGGCCGAAAAGGACATCAAATCAACTTTTAACTGACTGAGATCGATTGGCAATTTACCAACACTTTGGGTTGCATCCACATGGAAAATAATGCCACGGCTGCGGCATAATTCACCAATGGTCAGGATATCCTGAACAATACCGATTTCGTTATTGACGTGCATGATGGAAACCAGAATGGTGTCTTCACGCAGGGTCGCTTCCAGTTCTTTCAGATCAATCAGGCCATTGCTCATTGGTGCCAGATAAGTGATCTCAAAACCTTCGCGCTCCAGCTGCCGACAAGTATCCAAAACCGCTTTATGTTCAGTTTTGCTGGTGATAATGTGCTTGCCTTTCTTCTGATAAAATTTTGCAGCACCTTTAATTGCCAGGTTATCTGATTCTGTTGCACCTGAAGTGAACACGATTTCACGTGGGTCCGCACCAACCAAGTCAGCAATTTGATTGCGCGCGATATCAACCGCTTCTTCAGCCTGCCAACCAAAACGGTGTGAACGGGAAGCTGGGTTACCGAAGACGCCGTCAATAGTCAAATAGTTCATCATCTTTTCAGCAACACGTGGATCGACCGGTGTTGTTGCTGAATAGTCCAAATAAATGGGTAATTTCATTGCTCACATGCTCCGTAAGACACTTTTAATACTTTCATTGCCACACAAGTATTTGCCGCAAGTTACGCACGCAGATTAACGTTAATCGTCTCTTGAAGTCTGCCGTTAGGGCCAGGGGTACGGCGCTTATCGCCGTCTTGACGATCAGCAACATCCAATACTTCTTGGTTATTGACTAATTCTTCTAAACTGATGCTACTCAGGAAACTCGTGATACGATCACTGAGGTCACGCCACAAGGCATGAGTCAAACACCGATCGCCGCCTTGACAACCTTCTCGCCCCTGACAACGAGTGGCATCAACAGATTCGTCAACGGCTGAAATCACTTCGGCAACGAAAATTTTACCGGCAGTTCTGCCCAATAAATAGCCGCCACCTGGACCACGGACGCTAGAAACCAGACCATTTTTACGCAGGCGGGAAAACAACTGCTCAAGATAGGAAAGGGAAATACCCTGACGTTCAGAAATATCGGCTAACGGCACCGGCCCTTCTTGTGAATGCAACGCCACATCTAACATGGCTGTTACCGCATAACGTCCTTTTGATGTCAGTCTCATAACAAAAACTCCGTGGTGAAATATGGATGAAATTGTGGCATTCCTGAGTATTTTAGTCAACTATTTAACCGAGTAATTTACTCAACTATTATTTGCCTATCTTTCACGTTTTCACTTGCCTATCCCACGGCTTTCCCAACTGCTTTCCGCTATTATCCAGTGACCTATTATCCCGTTAAATTGTATTTTCTGGCGACGCTTCCTGTTACTTTCTGCCACAGTTCTGACTATACATTTTTTAACTACATCAAATTATTTTTTATCCCACTTCTCCACTGAAGTCAGTATACCACGCAGGATATTCAGCTCTTGGGTTTCTGGCCGGGCACGAGTATAAAGACGTCTTAATTTATTCATTATCTGGCCCGGATGCGCTTTGCGAATGAAACCAGACTCTTGCAATACCTGTTCAAGGTGCTGATAAAAACGCTCCATATCTTCGACAGGGGGATACTCTACTTCGTGCTCTGGTGACGTTGCCTCTTCTAATTGCTCTTGGGTCGCCAGGTATGCCATGCGAATTTCATAGCTAACCAACTGAACCGCCATCGCCAAATTCAACGAACCGTATTCCGGGTTGGTTGGGATATAAAGGTGATAATTACACTTCTGTAATTCTTCGTTAGTCAAGCCAACACGCTCACGGCCAAAGACAATAGCAACGGGAGAGTGGCTGGCGGTTTCGACACAGCGTTCACCACATTCACGTGGTTCAACCATCGGCCAGGATAGGGTTCGGGAACGGGCACTGGTGCCAATGACTAACTCACACCCAGCCAATGCCTCATCCAACGAATTCACAATCGTTGCACTGCCGATAACATCACTTGCACCAGCGGAAAGTGCAATAGCGTGAGAATCAGGCTGGACAAGCGGATTCACCAGATACAGGTTGGTCAATCCCATTGTTTTCATGGCCCTAGCGGTTGATCCCATGTTCCCTGTATGGGAAGTTTCTACCAGAATAATGCGGATATTCTCTAACATGACGGCTTTTAAATTCAGTATAAGAGCCGAATATCTTAACACAGCATTAGTTATTTTGACGAACTACTGCTATAATGTGCGCCAATTTATTTCCCGTTCTTTAAAATTCTGGTGGAAGAAGATACCCATGCATCCGATGCTAAACATCGCTATACGCGCTGCGCGTAAGGCCGGCAACTACATTGCCAAAAGCTACGAAACTCCTGATGCTGTTGAAGCAAGCCAAAAAGGCAGTAATGATTTCGTTACTAATGTTGATCGTGAAGCAGAAAAGCTGATCATTGACATCATCCGTAAATCTTACCCTAAGCATACGATTATCACCGAAGAAAGTGGTGATCACATAGGAGAAGAGGATGACTTCCAATGGGTTATCGATCCACTGGATGGCACCACCAACTTTATTAAACGTCTTCCCCATTTTGCTGTTTCCATTGCTGTGCGCATTAAAGGCCGCACAGAAGTATCCGTAGTTTACGATCCAATGCGCAACGAGCTGTTCACTGCAACTCGTGGTCAAGGCGCTCAATTGAACGGTTATCGTCTGCGTGGTACTAATGCCCGTGATCTGAATGGAACTATCCTTGCGACCGGTTTCCCATTCAAAGCCAAGCAGCACACTATTCCTTATATGAATGTACTGAATAAATTATTCGATCGCTGTGCCGATTTTCGTCGCACGGGTTCTGCGGCGTTGGATATGGCGTATGTTGCTGCCGGACGGGTAGATGGTTTCTTCGAAATTGGTCTGAAACCCTGGGATTTCTTCGGCGGTGAATTGTTGGTACGTGAATCAGGTTGTATTGTCACTGATTTCGTTGGTGGCCATAACTATGTCACCTCTGGCAATATCGTTGCTGGTAGCCCACGTATCGTTAAAGACATTCTGTCTGAAATGCGTGAAGAATTGACTGAAGCATTGAAACGTTAATTCGTTATTATTGAATAAATATAATTTGAGCAATGTTATTTTTAGGGCACCTCTCGGGTGCCCTTTTTTTCTTATTTTCGTTTTTTGTTAGTGCGAAAGTGGATGGGCTTCAACTTTTGGTCTCAGGAACAGGGCGGGCAACGCAACCAGCGCCATCACCCAAAATATGCCACATCCTATCTGCTCATACATGAAACCCGCAATCATACTCATGACGGCAATACCGCCTCCCATAGCTAAAGCAGAGTAAGTTGCCTGCAACCGGATGATTTCGTTTTCTTTTCTGGCACCAATAAAACGCATCGCTGCCAAATGGCAAACGGTAAAAGTACCACAATGCAGGATTTGAATAATAATCAGCATCGATAATTCCGTTGAGGTTGCCATGAGTCCCCAGCGGACAACCCCACAAATTCCCGACAATAACAGCAAATTACGGGCACTCCAACGACGGAATAATTGCTTGCTAAAAGTAAAGATAATAACTTCAGCCACCACTCCCAACGACCAGAGATAACCAATAGTTGATGAGGAATAACCCGCTTGCTCCCAATAAATGGAACCAAAACTGTAATATCCCGCATGGGCAGCCTGCAATAAAGTTACACAGAGTAAAAACTGCCACACTGATTTTTCAGATAAGAGTTCTTTAAAAGAAACGGCATTGGTATTGGCGGCTTTAATCTTACCTACCGGCATGATGGAAGGTTTCAACATCATTCCCAGTAACATAGCTGTAACGCTGAATAGCAAAAGAGCCAGAATGATATGGTGTGTGCCAAATAACTCGTGGCCAACCCAATGATTCAAACTATCAGACGATATATTCCAGCCAAAATTCAGACTGCTGATTGAGAGATTGATACCATTGGCAGACATCAATATGCCCGTCAACGACGAACTAATCACAAATGCAATCGAACCCCAGACCCTTACTTTGCCATAATCAAAGGTAAACTGCTTTTGCCATGTTCCCGCCAACGCATCTGATAAGGGAACTAGTGGTGAGAAGAATAAGTTGAAACCAACCATAATAAAGAAAAGCCATACCCAATAACTACCGAATGCAAAACCAACAGCGAAAAGTAATGCCAGTAATGAGAGGAGACGCAATGCATTAATTAATTTAGCGGGGTTTTTTACCGTAGGTGAGATAACCAGGCTACCGACAAAACGAGCTACCATGCCAACACCTAGCAAAACACCTATCATTGAGGCATCAATGCCTTCACCTTTTAACCAGACAGACCAAAAAGGCAAAAATATACCGTAGGAGAAAAAATAGGTGAAATAGCCCAGGCCCAACCAAAATGTCGATGGAACAACCATCCGAATGCCCCCGTTTTTGATACAAAAAACCCGCTCAAAACTAACGTTATGAGTCGGGCTTATTACTAAACTACATTAAACTACATTTTATTTAAATTAGGCATAAACAGGATATTTTGCGCAGATGTCCAATACTTTTTGCTTAACACGTTCAATGGTTGCTTCATTATTGATGTTATCCAGCACATCACACATCCAGCCCGCCAGCTCGCGAGATTCGGTTTCTTTGAAACCACGACGGGTAATTGCCGGTGTCCCGATACGGATACCAGAGGTGACGAATGGGCTACGCGGATCGTTAGGCACACTATTTTTGTTCACCGTGATATTCGCACGTCCCAAGGCCGCATCAGCATCTTTACCCGTAATGTCTTTGTCCACCAGATCCAGCAAGAACAGATGGTTTTCGGTTTCCCCAGAAACCACTTTGTAACCACGTTGCTGGAATACGTCTACCATCTCTTTCGCGTTCTTGGCGACTTGTTGTTGGTAAGTTTTGAATTCAGGTTCCATCGCTTCTTTCAATGCAACTGCCTTACCGGCAATCACATGCATCAACGGGCCACCCTGGGAACCCGGGAAGACAGAGGAATTCAGTTTTTTGTAAAACGCTTCATCGCCACCCTTCGCCAAAATCAAGCCACCACGTGGGCCAGCCAATGTTTTGTGCGTTGTGGTTGTCACAACGTGTGCATGAGGTACTGGGTTTGGATAAACCCCAGCGGCAACCAGACCCGCTACGTGGGCCATGTCAACGAACAGATAAGCACCGATTTCATCCGCAATTTCACGCATCTTCGCCCAATCGACAACGCCAGAATACGCAGAGAAGCCACCGATGATCATTTTAGGCTGATGTTTTTGCGCTTGATGACGAATATCGTCGTAATCGATTTTGCCATTTTCATCAATACCATAAGGCACGATGTTATAAAGTTTACCAGAGAAGTTAACCGGGGAACCGTGAGTCAGATGGCCACCGTGCGCCAGGTTCATCCCTAAAACGGTATCGCCGGGTTTTAGCAGTGTCATATACACCGCCGCATTTGCCTGAGAACCAGAGTGAGGCTGGACATTAGCATAATCTGCACCAAACAGTGCTTTTGCGCGGTCAATCGCAAGCTGTTCAACTACATCGACATACTCACAGCCACCGTAGTAACGTTTACCCGGATAACCTTCCGCATACTTGTTAGTAAGCTGAGAGCCTTGTGCCTGCATGACTCTTGGGCTGGTGTAGTTTTCAGAAGCAATCAATTCAATGTGTTCTTCTTGACGACAAACCTCCTGTTCCATCGCTTGCCACAGTTCGGGATCGTAATTCACAATATTCATTTCACGCTTTAACATTGGGTTCTCCTGACTCAGCTACATCTCTTAAAAAATACCCCTGAGGGCCAGAATGTCACACAGTGTAAACTCTTTTTATCGAATGAGATAGTCTTGACAAAACAAATTACGCAAACGTTTGCTTCATGGGTTAGTGGTCGACTAGCCGTTAAATAACGGATTGTTTTGCTAATGATTACGGATTTATTACTGATATTTGTGATCCTGATCGGGAACAGCAATGACAATACCCCTATTTTTTTGATTTAAAGAAAGATAATCCTCTTTTCTTGGGCTGATATATTCCCAAACCCTATAAGTTGCATTTAAAATACAATTTATAAATTTCAGCATTATGTGAGAAAAATTCAGGAGATCCCCATGCTAGATAATCAGGTTATCGCAACCATAAAATCGACCATTCCACTCATTGTCTCTACAGGCCCTAAGCTCACTGCGCATTTTTACGAACGTATGTTCAAACACCATCCTGAATTAAAGGATATTTTTAATATGAGTCACCAGATCAATGGTGATCAGCGTGAAGCCCTTTTCAGTGCCCTTTGTGCTTATGCTGCCAATATCGATAACCTGTCGGCACTCTTACCTGCCGTAGAAAAAATCGCCCATAAACATGCCAGCCTCAGTATTCAACCTGAGCATTATCAAATTGTAGGTACGCACCTGCTGGCAACCATTGATGAACTGTTTCATCCCGGTGATGAAGTACTCTCCGCCTGGGGAAAAGCCTACAACGTATTGGCTAATGTCTTTATCAATCGGGAAGAGGAAATCTATCAGGGCGGTGAGTCTCTGGAGGGTGGTTGGCGTGATCTGCGTCAGTTCCGTGTCAGCCGAAAACAACCACAAAGTGATGTCATTACTAGCTTTGAGTTTGTGCCTGTTGATGGTGGCAAGGTCATGGATTATAAGCCGGGGCAATATTTGGCGATCTATGTGGAAGATCCAACTCTTGAAAACCGTGAAATTCGCCAATATTCACTGACCGCCGCGCCAAATGGCACCAGTTATCAAATTGCCGTCAAGCGTGAACCTCAAGGCAAAATTTCAAACCATCTGCACGATAAGGTACAGGAAGGGGATATTGTGATGCTGGCTGCACCACACGGTGATTTCTTCCTTGATGTGCAATCTGATACGCCAGTGACGCTGATTTCTGCCGGAGTTGGTTTGACACCGATGATGAGTATGCTGCAATCCCTGCATAACCAACACCATGCGGGTTCAGTCAATTGGTTCCACGCCGCAGAGCATGGCGGCCACCACGCTTTCGCGGATAAGGTGAATGAAATTTCCCAGTCCATGCCTGATCTGTATGCACAAGTTTGGTATCGTGAACCCAGAGACTTCGATCAGAAAGGCGTAAATTATCAACATACCGGGCTTATGGATTTGTCTCTCGTGCGAGACGCAATAACGGTAGCAGGGATGCACTTCTATTTCTGTGGACCTGTGGCTTTCATGCAACATATCGCCAAACAGTTGCTGGCAATGGGCATTGATGAACAACATATCCATTATGAATGTTTTGGCCCACATAAAGTCATTTAGTACGGTTTCCCTGATACCCCCGAATGCTGGATAAGAAATTGAACTAAAAGCCTGTTCCAAGAGCAGTATCTTAGACCAATAACATACTGATCTAAAAAGGAACAGGCGATGGACAAAATAGGGGAGCAATTTTGTCTCGACAACAAGTGTCGTCGGTAAGAGTGTGAGCGGGCATTTTGAGAACTCATTTAGATAAACGAAAAGCCATTTTGTTAAAATAATTTAAACTAAATTATTCTACTTATGATTTGATTATTTTTTAAAAATGTTACTGCACTCACATAATCATAAATATTAGAGTTTATTCCTATTGTTATTTTTAGCAAAAGTCATAGTCTTTTAACGCTTTTAAAAAACTATAGTTGCATGTATTACAAAGGAAAAACAATTTTATGAAAATTAAAGCTCTTGTTGCAGTCGCTGTTTCTGCTGCAATTCTGACAGGTTGTAAGAATATTGATCAGGGAATGCTGGCTCATTCTGGAATGCAATTATTCCAGGCGGCAACACTAAGCGATTCTGATGTCAAACAGTTATCTGGCCAAGCATGTAAGGATATGGATGCACAGAATAAAATTGCACCTGCATCCAGCCAATACACTAAGCGTCTGAACAAAATCGCCAAAGCATTAGGCCGCGACGTTAACGGTACATCGGTTAACTATAAAGTTTATCTGACTAAGGATGTGAATGCATGGGCAATGGCTAACGGTTGTGTGCGTGTATACAGCGGCCTGATGGACATAATGAACGACAATGAAGTCGAAGGCGTTCTGGGTCATGAAATGGGGCACGTTGCACTGGGTCACACCCGTAAAGCAATGCAGGTTGCTTATGCTACAGTGGCTGCACGTACCGCAGCTGCATCAGCCGGTGGTGTCGCCGCACAACTGAGCGATTCTCAGCTTGCAGCACTGGGTGAAAAACTGATCAACTCACAGTTCTCGCAGCATCAGGAAAGTCAGGCTGATGACTTCTCTTATGATCTGATGAAAAAACGCAATATCAAAACTGAAGGTTTAGCAACCAGCTTCGAGAAACTGGCTAAACTGGGCAGTGGTGAAACCAGCATGTTTGATTCACACCCACCTTCACAGGAGCGTGCTCAACACGTTCGTGATCGTATCGCAGCAGATAAGAAATAATAAGTTCTCTACCAATCCAACGTCAGGATGCGTGTTATATTCCCCCGCTCAGCGGGGAAATATGAGGACTCGCGTCGTCTTGCGGATTGCAACTTGAAGTTTATTGAGTATATATAAGATAAGTAATAACGGATTGAAAACCGGACACCCCGCACGTCATCTTCCATTAGAGTGTGAGCTAACCGATAATATTTCCGTTATCACTTTTTCAGATGACTTTAGTGACTTGATTAAATCGCCTCTTCATCCTGCTCACCAGTACGGATACGCACAACACGGGCAACATCGAAAACAAAAATTTTGCCATCACCAATTTTGCCTGTTTGTGCAACCTGCATGATTGTTTCGACGCAGGTATCAACAATATCATCCGGTACGACAATTTCTATTTTTACCTTTGGCAGAAAATCCACCATATATTCTGCGCCGCGATACAGTTCAGTATGCCCTTTCTGACGGCCAAACCCTTTCACTTCTGTCACGGTCATACCAGTGATACCCACCTCAGCCAGAGCTTCACGCACATCATCCAGCTTGAAAGGTTTGATAATTGCATCAATCTTTTTCATGAAGTTTTCCTGTCATTACCAGTTTTTACGTCCGAAACCAGAAGTAATCGGGTAGCGCCGATCTTTACCAAAATCACGCTGCGTAATGCGTGGGCCAATAGGTGCCTGACGACGTTTATATTCATTGATGTCAACCAGCCGGATCACCTTACGCACAATGACTTCCTCAAAACCTTCAGATACCAGATCAGCCACTGATTTATCTTTTTCAACATACCCTTCGAGAATCGCATCCAAAATGTCATAGGGAGGAAGGCTGTCCTGATCCAGTTGATTGGGTGACAACTCCGCTGACGGTGGACGATCAATCACACGCTGAGGAATCACTGGGGATACGGTATTACGATATTTAGCCAATGCAAATACCATCGTTTTAGGGACATCTTTCAAAGCATTAAAGCCGCCCGCCATATCGCCGTACAGGGTTGAATACCCCACTGCCGATTCACTTTTATTGCTGGTGGTCAATACCAAACGGCGGCGTTTATTAGACATTGCCATCAAAATGACTGCGCGGCAACGTGCCTGCAAATTCTCTTCTGTCGTATCTTTTTCTGTCCCCGCAAACATCGGTTCAAGCTGTGCCATAAATGCATCAAACATGGGTTCGATGGAGACAACGTCAAATTCAACCCCCAGCAATTCTGCTTGTTCTCTGGCATCGTGGATACTCATTTCTGAGGTATAGCGGAATGGCATCATGATCGCCTGCACGTGATCTTTGCCCAAAGCATCCACAGCAATCGCCAATGTCAACCCTGAATCAATCCCGCCGGACAAACCAAGCAAAGCGCCGTTAAAACCGTTTTTTTGCACATAATCACGTACAGACAGCACCAGCGCCTTATAAATTTGCGCCAGAGGTGGCAAGTGAGGGATCGGATTTGCCATTGGTTCAATGTCCATTTCATTGAAACAACATTGTTCAACCTGTTCCTCAAATGCCGCCATGCGATGGGTTATTTCACCATGGGCATCAAAGACTTTAGAACAGCCATCAAAGATAAGCTGATCTTGCCCCCCCACCTGATTAAGATAGATAATGGGCAAATGAGTACGCCGGCAGTGGGACTTAATTAATGTACTGCGGATATTCGGTTTTTCACGATTAAAAGGAGAGGCGTTAATCGACAAGATGATTTCTGCACCCGCCTGTTTCAAGGCATCAATTGGTGCGTCAAACCACAAATCTTCACAAATCAATAAACCGAGGTTATAACCTTTGAATGGTATAACACAGTGTTGATCCCCCGCTTTGAAATAACGCTCTTCATCAAAAACGCCATAGTTTGGCAGTAATTGTTTGAAGTAACGAGCCACAATTTCCCCTCGCCAAAACAGGGAAAGCGCGTTGTAAAGTTTGCCATCCTGTTGCCACGGATGCCCCACCAAAATACCAACCTGAGCGCTTGCTTGTTGCAAACGTACCAATTGTTCACAACAACGCTGATGTAAATCAGATCGGAATAACAAATCTTCAGGAAAATAGCCAGACAGCGACAGCTCAGAAAACATGACCAGATCAGCGCCTTTTGCCTGCTGCTCCTGAACTGTCTGCAACATACGTTCGCTGTTGCCTTCAATGTCTCCTACCAACCAATTTAACTGGGCAAGAGCAATTTTAAGAGTACGACTCATAGAATGCGGCTCTCCTGGGCCATAAATCATCTATCTGCCTTACTGGGTTTCAACAGCAAAGCAATTCATTTCTATTCAGTGTAAAAATTTCTGCGGTGGCAGAAAAGTTATTCCTTAAAATCGTTAGCATCCAGCTCGTGGCGTGCCAGCAATTTATAAAATTCTGTCCGATTACGCCCTGCTATACGGGCGGCATGGGTCACATTACCTTTGGTTATCTGCAACAATTTACGCAGGTAATTCAGTTCAAATTGCCCACGGGCTTCCACGAATGTCGGCAATGCCGTATTTTCCCCTTCCAATGCCTGAGTGACCAGAGCATCACTAATGACCGGTGCCATCGTCAATGCCACACACTGTTCGATGACATTAACTAACTGACGAACATTGCCCGGCCAACTTGCCGCCATCAGGCATTTCATAGCCGTGGTGGAAAAACTGCGAACAAAAGGTTTATGGCGTTTGACAGCGTCACGTAGCAGATGATTAGCCAATAGAGGAATATCTTCTGCGCGTTCGTTCAAAGCAGGAATTTTCAAATTAACAACGTTCAACCGATAGTAGAGATCTTCCCGAAACTCATTACGCTGCATGGCCTTAGGCAGGTCACGGTGAGTGGCAGAAATAATTCTGACATCAATGTCGATATCCCGGTTACTCCCTAATGGGCGAATCTTACGCTCCTGTAGCACCCGCAAAAGCTTAACTTGCAATGCCATCGGCATATCGCCAATCTCATCAAGGAACAATGTTCCTCCTTGCGCCGCTAAAAATAGCCCTTCCCGACTACTGACGGCACCCGTAAATGCGCCTTTGGCATGACCAAATAATTCAGATTCAAGTAATTGCTCAGGTAAGGCACCACAGTTAATAGCAATAAAAGGCTTCTTCACTCTGGGACTTGCCCGATGAATAGCCTGAGCCAATACCTCTTTACCGGTTCCACTTTGCCCGTTAATCAGAACACTCACATCGGATTGAGCCACCATCTTTGCCTGTTCCAATAAACGCAACATTAAAGGGCTTCGGGTGACGATTTTCTCGCTCCATTGTCCATCGATGGCTGGCGTTGACAGTTCCAGCGCATTATCAATGGCTTTATAAAGTGCGTCACGATCAACAGGCTTGGTCAGAAAACTAAATACACCTTGCTGCGTTGCTGCCACTGCATCAGGAATAGAGCCATGGGCAGTCAGAATAATGACAGGCATACCGGGATGCTGTTTCTGAATCTCGGCAAACAGTGCCATACCATCCATTTCATCCATGCGTAAATCACTGATCACTAAATCTACTTTTTCTCTCACCAGTATGCGTAACGCTTCATGACCACTCTCTGCGGTCGTGACACGAAAGCCTTCACTGGTCAAACGCATTCCCAAGAGTTTGAGCAAGCCAGGATCATCATCAACTAAAAGAAGATGAGCGGAATTGCGAACTGTCATGATTATTCGGCTCCTTTTTCTTCTGCTTTTTCTTCTGAAGGATTGGCTTCCGCGTTTGTTGCGGGGTTGTCTTTCGGTTCTGCTTTATTATCCGATGAAGTGTTTGTGTTAGGAGTCACAACACCACTTTGTTCTTGTTTACGGGAGGAAAGTTGGCGTTCAATATCGGTCAGATTTTCTAGTTTGCGGGACATTAAATGAAGCTCATATTCTAAACGTGCTCGTGTTTCTTTCAGACGATCAATTTTGTTATCACTGTCAAACTGGAAGCGCTGAAATTTGGCTCTTTCTTCGGCAAGATTAATTTTCAGATATTGCTGCTCACGCCACAATTGGAGTAATGGCCGCAAAGCGATAGGAAATTGTGTACTATACCGATTAAAGTTTTCCACCGTTTTCCGGCGTTCAGCTAATACAGCAGTCGCCCTGCCCATTAAAATACTTTGCTTAAGCACTTGCTGCCAATCCGTCGGCGTCTCTGAGGTAAAACGTTTCGCCGTCTCACGCGCTTCTGCCGAAGACAATCGATCCGTGCAATCAATAAACCTCAGCCAATAAAGCCCGTTTTCCATCGCCGCTGGCTTCGCAATGTCCCAGATTGAATCACAATCCTTAAGACGATAATCCGTGACACTCTGCTCTGGCAAGATAGACTGCGCCAGGGTTGTCAAATTGTCTGCGCCACTCGTTTTAACGCATCCTGCCAGCAAATAGGGAACGAACAATAGCAATATAGCCCGTAAGCGCAGGGTTGAGGTACGTGCCAAGATAGATGGCCTGACAGCCGTTTTTTTCATTGGGTTAGCCACAATATTTTGCTGTTCCGTCCCCGTCATAAAGCGGTAAGTAAACCTGTTATACATATTATTTAGTCATTCTCTGCGGTTAATGGCAGTTCAATTCGAAAACATACATCAGCAAATTCGGATTCTGCCAGGCAAAGCTCCCCCTGCATTTGTTTAATGCAATCTTGCGCGATGCTCAAGCCTAGACCACTTCCTTTAACGGCACCTTTTCGTTGAAGTTTTCCTTGGTAAAATGGCTCAAAGATCATACTTTTTTCTAACTCTGGGATGGGCGTTCCTGTATTGGCAATGTCAATTTGAAGGTTTTTCCCCACTTGCCGACTCGAAATCCAAATGTTACCGGATTCAGCGCCATAGTGCACTGCATTGGAATAGAGATTATCAATCACCCGTGTTAATAAGCCAGGCTCCGCCCAACAATAATCCATATCCAATTGAATTTCTGTATAAATATTTTTTGCCCGTGCCGGCAATTGATGTGAAAGTACGACACTATCCACAATTTCTTTTAGGGAAATAATCTGATGTTCGGCTGCGCCATCGGCTAATTTGCGGTTATATTCCAGTAATTGCTCAATGAGCTGCTGTAAATGCCTGCTACTGCTATCCAGGATACTGACAACTTCTCTCTGGTCTGCCGTCAGAGGCCCTGCAATTTCGTCAGCCAATAACTCCGTTCCTTCACGCATACTTGCCAGAGGGGTTTTCAGTTCATGGGAAATATGGCGTAAAAACTCATGACGCTGAGACTCAAGCCAGGATAAACGCTCACTCAGCCAAATAATGCGTTGGGCCAGTGATCGTAACTCCCGTGGTCCTTTAAAGGAATCAATCTGATTTTCCAATGATTGCCCTTCTCCAAGCCGATTGATCATCCGCTCAATGCCTTTTACTGGCCCAATGATCATACGCGTAAACAAGGTTATCAAGAAGGCACTTAACAAGAATAAAATAAGGCTCTGCCAACCGAAAAATTGTCCTTTATCGGCAATGTCTTTTTGCAGCTGTTCACCACGGCTAAAAATAATATTACGGGTTTCCTGTACCAAAAGATTATTGGCTCTGGAGAATTCTTCAAGTAATTTAGACGAAGTTGCTTCTGGTGCCCCATTACTACAAGAGATTTTGCTCAAGCCCGACAGTAATTCATTGAATTTCTTTGTATACTCGGCATTAGCTAACATCGCCATCTGATTACCAAGCATATTCATATACTGCCGATATTGGCGTTGATAAAGCTTTTCTAGCCGACTATCGCCTAATACACAGTATTGGCGGTAACTGCGTTCCATCTCAAGGGCGACGCCAACCATCGCCTCGCTACGGCGGGCATCCACCAGCGTTGAACGATTAATCTCAGCAGCCTGAGTACTAAGCTGATCAAGACTTTGATAAGCCTGATAAGCCAAAACTAAGAGTGGCAATAACACTAACCAGAAAGCCATAACAACCAACTGGCGCAATGAGCGTGGAAATAAACGCCATTTTTTCAAAGAAATCATCTCATAACCTGTAATGACATTGATGCTACAGTGACTTTTCTTTTATTGAAAATGGTCAGAATAATAGTTGAAAACGGCGGATAATTGAAACAATCAGTCATTGAAAGCGATGCGAATGCATACATAAACAGGGTGGGCTGCCATAATGACGGCGGGACAGTAACTTTTTTTTACCATCCCGCCAGTGAGGATCCTGCATGTGAACATGTAGGCGGTGCCTCACTCCACGTGTCGCCCTGTGTTTGATAAGGCCCAAAGGCGAATATCATTAAGTTGGACGGTAGGCACCTTACTTTGGCGTCATTCTGAGGCTTATGTGGCATGTTTCCACCCAATTGCGGGCCGACATAACAATGTTGAATGAGCAACTGCCTTGTATTATGCATATTACATGCCAATTTGAAAAGAAATTTTTAACCAATTGATATTGTAAGAAATAAATAAAAATACAGACTTATTGCATTTTCTTATCGGTATTTATTCATTTTTAATAAACATTAGTGTCGCCTATTTATGACACTTCACCCCAGAAAAAAAATTCACAAACTATATCAATGCATTAAGTGTCTCTTTTTTGAGACACCCAAAAGCATCATTGTCGTGATATAGAGACACGGTAAAAAAATAAAGGCCCTGATGCATTTTCAGGGCCTTTGCTATTAACCTAACTGTTTGCGGGCATTACGGAAAATGCGCATCCACGGACTATCTTCTCCCCATTCTTTAGGATGCCAGGAATTGCTAACAGTACGGTATACCCTTTCAGGATGAGGCATCATCACTGTGACTCGGCCGTCAAGGCTGGTCACAGAAGTAATGCCGTTCACAGAACCATTCGGATTTGCCGGATAGCTTTCTGTCACTGAACCGTAGTTATCCACAAAACGCAATGCGACTTGCTGATGCTTTTCAAGTTCCATCAAACTCAGGTCGTTTCTAAACTCCACCTGCCCTTCACCATGAGCCACTGCGATCGGCAAACGAGAACCGGCCATATCTTTCAGGAACAATGAAGGGCTGTTTACCACTTCCACTAAGCTAAAGCGGGCTTCATAGCGTTCTGAACGGTTACGGACAAAGCGCGGCCAGTGTTCTGTGCCAGGGATCAATTCATGCAGGTTAGATATCATCTGACACCCGTTACATACACCAAGTGCTAAGGTATCCGGCCTTGCGAAGAAACTCGCAAAATCATCACGTACCCGTGGATTAAACAGAATGGATTTCGCCCAGCCTTCACCTGCACCAAGCACATCCCCATATGAGAAGCCACCACAGGCAACCAATGTTTGGCATTGATCTAATGTGATCCGCCCCGCCAATAAGTCACTCATATGAACATCCACCGCCTCAAAGCCTGCCCGGTGGAATGCCGCCGCCATCTCAACATGGGAATTAACGCCCTGTTCACGCAATACCGCAACGCGCGGACGCACTTGTTTTGCAATATAACAAGCAGCAATATCTTGCGCAGGATTGAAGGTTAATTCCACATTCAAGCCCGGATCATTCACATCCTGTTTTGCCTGATGCTCTTGATCTGCGCACTCAGGGTTATCACGCAGGCGCTGCATTTGCCACGTTGTTTCTGCCCACCATAAGCGCAATGTGCTGCGCTTCTGATGATAAACTTCCATATTGCCACTGGAAATCACAAAATCATCGCCCGCCCGGGCTTTACCCAGATAATGCACACATTCATTTAATCCATAATCTGCCAACAGGTTCTCAATCTGCTCTCTGTCAGTCTCACGAATTTGGATCACCGCCCCCAATTCTTCATTAAATAATGCGGCCAGAATATCTTCATCAAATGCACTGATATCGGCATGCAATCCGCAATGGCCGGCAAAAGCCATTTCAGCCAATGTCACCAATAATCCACCATCCGAACGGTCATGGTAAGCCAGCAATTTTTGTTCTGAAATCAACTGTTGGATCGCATTAAAGAAACCCGCTAATTGTTCGACGCTGCGAACATCTGCGGTTTTATCCCCCAGTTGGCGATAAACCTGCGCCAATGCTGTCCCACCCAGCGCATTCTGCCCTTTACCCAGATCGATTAGCAGCAACGCATTGTCATCTTCAGTAGATAACTCTGGCGTCACGGTACAGCGCACATCTTCTACTCGCGCAAACGCACTGATAACCAATGAAAGTGGTGACGTCATTTCACGCTCTTCCCCATTTTGACGCCAGCGGGTTTTCATTGACATCGAATCCTTACCAACCGGAATGGTCAATCCCAAGGCTGGGCACAGCTCCTCACCCACAGCTTTGACGGCGGCATACAACCCCGCATCTTCACCAGCATGGCCTGATGCCGACATCCAGTTAGCGGATAACTTCACGCGTTTCAGATCCTGGATATAAGCGGAGGCAATATTGGTCAGTGCTTCACCCACCGCCATACGCGCTGATGCTGCAAAATCCAATAATGCAATCGGCGCTCGCTCGCCCATTGACATGGCTTCGCCATAATAGCTGTCCAAACTGGCGGTAGTCACAGCACAATCTGCGACTGGAATTTGCCAGGGGCCAACCATCTGGTCACGGGCAACCATACCGGTTATGGAACGATCCCCTATCGTAATCAGGAATGTTTTTTCCGCCACGGCAGGCAAATGCAAGACACGTTTTACCGCTTCTGCGAGATCAATCCCCTTGCGATCCAAACCTTGCCCTTGAGCTTGCAAAACCTGTACATTTTTCAGCATCTTCGGCGTCTTACCGAGCAACACATCCAGCGGCATATCGATTGGCTGATTATTAAAATGGTTGTCATTCAACTGCAAATGTCGCTCTTCCGTTGCTTCCCCAATCACCGCGTAAGGCGCACGTTCACGGCGGCATATTTCTTCAAACAGAGCTAATTGCTCTGGTGCTACCGCCAAAACATAACGTTCCTGGGATTCATTGCACCATAACTGCAATGGACTCATGCCGGGTTCATCGTTAAGAATATTACGTAACTCAAAACGCCCGCCTCGACCGCCATCACTGACCAATTCGGGCATAGCATTTGACAAACCGCCAGCGCCTACATCATGAATAAATAAAATCGGATTTTTATCCCCCAATTGCCAGCAACTGTCGATCACTTCCTGACAACGACGCTCCATCTCCGCATTGTCACGCTGTACAGAGGCAAAATCCAGGTCAGCATCAGACTGACCGGATGTCATTGAAGATGCCGCCCCGCCCCCTAAACCGATATTCATGCTTGGTCCACCCAACACAATCAATTTTGCACCGTCCGAAATCTCCCCTTTCTGGACATGTTCTTCACGGATATTGCCGATCCCGCCTGCCAGCATGATGGGCTTGTGATAACCACGCAATTCTGAACTGTTATGGGAACAAATTTTTTCTTCATAGGTTCTGAAATACCCGAGCAATGCCGGACGCCCAAATTCATTATTAAACGCTGCGCCGCCTAATGGGCCTTCCAGCATGATGTCCAATGCACTGACAATGCGATCAGGTTTACCAAAATCCTCTTCCCACGGTTGCTCAAACCCAGGAATTCTCAGGTTTGAAACTGAAAAACCGACCAGCCCGGCTTTCGGTTTGGCACCTCGTCCGGTTGCACCTTCATCACGAATTTCACCACCGGAACCCGTCGCTGCACCGGGCCAGGGCGAAATGGCGGTCGGATGGTTATGAGTTTCCACTTTCATCAAGATGTGGGCTGGCTCTTGATGATAGTCATAAACCCCGGTTGCAGGATCAGGGAAGAAGCGGCCAACATCAGAACCTTCCATAACCGCTGCGTTATCTTTATAAGCAGAAAGCACGTAATCTGGCGTCTGTTCAAACGTGTTTTTGATCATTTTGAACAAAGATTTGGGTTGAGTCTGGCCATCAATAATCCAATCTGCATTGAAAATTTTGTGGCGACAATGCTCAGAATTTGCCTGGGCAAACATATACAGCTCAACATCCGTTGGATTGCGTCCTAACGCCTGAAAAGCGCTCATCAGATAATCAATTTCATCGATAGCCAGAGCCAGCCCTAATTCAATATTTGCTGATTCCAGTGCGGCCCGTCCCGATTGCAAGATATCAATCTGTTTTAACGGCGCAGGGGGCTGGTGAGAAAACAGGACTTCGGCTTGTTCACACTGAGTGAACACACGTTCCATCATGCGATCGTGCAGTAATGCCGACAACGTTTGCCATTGCCCGTCATCCAGGCCAACACTCTGAATATAATAGGCAATCCCTCTTTCTAAACGGACAACCTGCTTCAGTCCACAATTGTGGGCAATATCTGTCGCTTTCGATGACCAAGGGGATATCGTGCCAGGGCGAGGCGTGACTAATATAAGTTGTCCTTTAGGCTCAAGTTCGGCCAAAGAGGGACCATACTTTAATAGTTTATTTAATTTCTCTCGCTCATCTTCCGTGATGGGGTCATTAACTTCGGCAAAATGCACATATTCTGCATAAATGTCAGTAACTGGGAGATGTTGATCTTGACACTGGGAAAGGAGCTTAGTGATGCGAAATGCCGATAAAGCGGGTGAGCCACGCAGAATTTCCATAATAATAGGTTCTCTCATCTTAGAAGCAAAGCCTGACTGATGCCTCAGGAAACAGCAAGCATTATAGAGGAATGTTTCCTCTGACGAAACCGTTTGCGTGGTGATTTATTCACCCAGCAATACACTCAATAAAATACCAAAATGAGTTTAATAGGGTTGCACATCTCCCTTTTGTTACGCAAAATTCTCGATTACTGGAAATTTAACCATGCTATTATCTTGTACTTCATACGGTTACAAATCGTTCTGAAAAGAGATAACTATTTGAATAACATAAAGATAAATTATTTTGTTATCGTAATTATCACGCTCCTTTCTGCTGCCATCATCGGCCTGAATATCAATTGGCCCAATAAACAGCAGGAGCAGATAAACAAAATTCTGGCACGAGGAGAGCTACGGGTTAGTACCATCAGCTCTCCTCTGATCTCTCTTAACAACAAAAATGAGCCAGCAGGATTCGACTATGAGTTAATCAAGCGGTTTGCCAATTATCTGGGCGTTAAACTGGTGATTAAGTTTCGTCCCAACATTAAGCAACTTTTTGACGACTTGGAAAACGATAAAGCCGATTTCCTGGCTGCCGGGCTTATCTACAATAAAGACAGGCTGAACCAGACACGCACTGGCCCAGCCTATGTTTCAGTCATACAACAACTGGTGTATCGCAAGGGGGCGACACGTCCACATTCGTTTGGTGATTTAAAAGGTAAACTCATCGTCACGGCAGGCTCAGCTCATGTAAGTGAACTGAAAAAGTGGAAAGAAAAGTCTTATCCTGAGTTAACCTGGGAAGAAACACCACACGAGAATACGCAACAATTGCTCGAACAACTCTCCGAGGGAAAAATCGACTATACCATCAGTGACTCCCTCAGTTTGGCCTTGCAACAGCGCATTCATCCCAATCTGGCAGTTGCTTTTGATGTCAGTGAAGAAAGCCCTTTAACCTGGTATTTAAAACGTAATGCCGATTATAGCCTCTACTCCGCTATGCTCGATTTCTTCAGTATGTTGACTGAAAACGGCATCATGTCGCGGCTACAAGAAAAATATTTCAGTCATGTCGGCTCATTCGATTATTTCGATACCCTTTCATTTATTCGTGCCATCAATACGCTCTTACCAACCTATCAACCCATTTTTCAACAATACGCGGGATCGCTTGATTGGCAATTGGTGGCTGCCATTGCATGGCAAGAATCACATTGGGACCCACAAGCCACTTCACCTACTGGTGTTCGTGGATTGATGATGCTCACACGCCCGACAGCAAAATGGGCTGGAATTCACGATCGGCTGGATCCGGAGGAGAGTGTAAAAGGCGGAATGGCTTATCTGCACTACCTGATGGCGCGTTTGCCAGAAACCATTCCTGAGGATGAGCGCATTTGGTTTGCCCTTGCCGCTTACAACATGGGGTATGGGCACCTTCTTGATGCCCGTAAATTAACCGCGGCACAAAAAGGGAATCCAGACAGCTGGCTGGATGTTAAAACGCGCCTGCCCCTGCTCAGCAAGAAAAGATATTACGCCAATACAACCTATGGCTATGCCCGTGGCTATGAAGCTTATCGTTACGTTGAAAATATTCGGCGTTACTATTTGAGCCTGGAGGGATACCTTAGAGCGAAAGCCAACCGCGAGAAAACGGAAGAGAGTGAAGTGGCAACGGATACCACGACCATCAATACTCCTCAAGCTGAGAATGACAAAATAACAAGCAATAACGCTGGATCTCACGAAAAAGCGTCGGAGAATAAAACACCGACGCCATCTGAAACGACCGCTAAATCATAACTGACTATGGCATGTCCTGTTGCTGAGTTTTCAATTTTTTCAATGCCTTATGCTGTTCCCTGCGTTGTTTAAAAAAAGCACTCAACATAGTGGCACACTCTTCCGCCAGCACCCCGCCGGTAATGTCAATTTGGTGATTCATGCCCGGGTGGCGCAAGATATCAATCAGTGAACCCGCTGCTCCGGTTTTCATATCGCTGGCACCATAAACTAACCGTTGTATCCGGCTGTGTACCATCGCACCTGCGCACATGATACAAGGCTCTAAAGTGACATACAGTGTCGTATTCAACAGACGATAATTCTGCAATTGCCTCCCGCCCCGCCGTAACGCAATAATTTCTGCATGAGCGGTAGGATCATGGTCAGTGATTGGATGGTTAAATCCCTCAGCAATCACTTTATTATCGGCCACCAATACAGCACCGACCGGAATTTCCCCCTTTGCCTGTGCTTGCATGGCTAAACCTATCGCCCGACGCATCCAATATTCATCATTAAAATTTTTTGTCACTGCCCATTCTCTTACTTATGAAAATTCCGCCTATTATACCCAATCACCTCAATCTGCCGGTTCAATCTGAATCTCAGTTGGAGTGGTATTAGTATCCACTACTGGATTGCTGTTGCCATAAGTGCGCGCCCACCAACGCCTTCCAGGGAGAAAAATCTGCCAGCCATTTTTCTGCCTGTTCCGCACTCACTTTGTTTTCCTGGTTGAGCAAATATTGGAGATTACGCCTGACGGCAACATCGCCATGTAGTGAACCATCCAGGTAACTGAATCCTCGTAATAATGCATAATTCACTGTCCACATGCCAATGCCCTTGATAGCAAGTAAGCTATCCGCCAACCGTTTCACGCCATTTTCTCCTTCTGGAATATTGAGTTCCAATAACCCAGAGTCAATAAGTTGACAAACATGCAATAACGCATTGGCTTTACCCACAGAAAAACCACACTGACGGAGATCATGCTGCGAATATTGCATCACCTGCTTATAATTCGGGAAACACAGTAACCCAGAAGAGTGCTGACGCCCCACCGCCTGAATAAAACACCGCCTGATGGAAATTGCTGCGCTTAAACTAATTTGTTGACCGATAATCGCCCAACTCAGCGCTTCAAAAGGTGTCGCGGATTGATAAATGCGCAAGCCTGTTTGTCTGTTAACCAATTCGCCAATAACGGGATGATCATGATAGATGGATTCAAATATATCAACCGGTTGTTTCAAACCAAGCATATGGGAGGCTAGCGTCGATAACGCTTCACGTTGTGAAGGACAATCTTTATCACCATCAATATCAAGCTGTATTTTTGCCCTATTCTTTTCCATTGTGATGGTCAAAAGGGCCGGATTTTCATACCAAATAATCCCTTTTTTAATTTGATTATGTTGTACGATCTCAGAAATACCCATTTCATCCCTCTGATGAAAGGCCAAAAAATTGCTAGTGTGATAATTATTGGGTAATATAACTTCCGTTAAACAGCTTGATTTCATTGGGTAGCTCCAGAGATGCACAGAATTAATCTCACTCTCTAACAGACTTTAAGTTTAGATACAATGGCAAATCAACAAACCCGCCTATAAAGCAATATCATCGATCTTATACCAATAAGTTTTTCATGAATTTCTATCGAACGTGAATAACAAAGAGTTTTTCTTGCCTGCCGTTTGATATGAATGCGGAGAGTCAGATTATGTCGCTCTATACACTGGGTAAAAATTTTTCCACCAAATGTTTTTCGGGTTCAATTTCCCGAATATAACTTTCCCTGTTATCGGTCGTCATAAAACGAACGTTAAAAGGGGCTAATAAATAAAGGAGTTTTCGACAAGTTTTATCGTTTCGGGGACCAAATACATGGGCGATAACTTGTTTTCTTTTTGTATTAAAAGTATACCAAAGCCAATGGTGTTGTTTTTTGTTACCGACGAAAGACCATTGTTCATCTAACTCGCAAATGAGCATGACATCATTGTAAACCTATTGCCTTGATGTTACCTGCTTTGGGGAGAGTTTTTTAAAGTCCGTATAACCGTGTTGATGCCGATACCCAAAACACGACCTGTATCCCTGACACCAGAATCATTCATCACCATATCAATCACTTTTTCTTTTATGTCGGGCTTATGACCATTGTAACGATAGTTAAGTTAAAAGGTTTTCTGGCAGTTTTTGCAATAATTGCGCGGAAAATTCGCTTTACCTGTTCCGTGTTTACATACCGGTTCTGTTTGATCGCAGTATCAGCAAGAAACTTCTATCGTGACGGTCATGAGGCTCTCTCTAAAAAACATAATAATAACGCGATGCTCGACTTTTATGATGAGTTGAAATGACATAGCCGCTCCTTTATAACTTTAAGTCGTCAAAAATAGAGAAATAAAGGAACAAAAGGCTATGTCACAGCAAGATTTTATCATTTGGGTGTTTTGTTGGGTAGATAACAATTTAACGCAGTTACAGCAAGGTATGCGATTCAGAAGCCGGGGATATCCACCTAAGCTGAGCGATGCGGAAGCCATCACGATGGAAGTGGTGGGCGAATTTTTAGGCTTTTCAACGGATAAAGGCATTTGGACGTACTTTCGTGACCACTGGCGCGAGTGGTTTCCGGGACTGGGTTCACGCGCCAATTTCGCTAAACAGATTTCGAATCTTTGGGTTGTTAAACAACAACTGCAAGAAAAGCTGGCGAGGTTATTGGGCGCGCCCGACAGGCCGGTACATATTATCGACGGACTTCCGCTGCCCGTCTGTGGATTCAAAAGAGCAAAAGGCAGTGCCAACTTCAAAAGACAAGCCGATTATGGGTACTGTGCCGCCAAAAACGAAACTTACTACGGCTTCAAAGGACATCTCATGATAGACGAAATCGGCGTGGTAACCGGGTTTACGCTGACGCCCGCCAATGTCGGTGAGCGTGAAGCAACCTGGGATGTGATCGGTTCGATAAAAGGCTATTTGCTGGGTGATAAAGGGTATTTAAGCGTTGAATTTAAACAGGAAATGAAGGCAGAGGGTATTGAAATGATTACCCCAGTGCGTGCCAATAGGGATGATCCCATCCCCAGAAAAACGAGAAGGGTCATTAACGCCAAACGCCGTTTAATTGAAACCGTCATTGGTCAACTTGCCGGGCAATTTGCTATCGAGAAGTGCTGGGCACGGGATTTGTGGCATTTGAGTAATCGAATTGCCAGAAAACTGCTTTCTCACACATTGGGTATTTTTGCCAATTTTAAACAAGGTAAAAGTCAACGCGACTGGCTTCAACAAGCCAACGTTATAGGATGTTAAGCGCGTTCTTGCAGGTACAGCAATTCCTTGTTGTTTTTCATTGAATTTCACTTACGTTTTATCAATCAGGGATCGGCATTGTGCTGAATTAAAATGGCACCCGGTGAGTTAAGGTTGTTTATTGTACACATTCATCAGTGAAATTAATTAACCAATTAAATCCAATTTTTGTCTGATTTTGGCGGAATATAGGGGGATTTGCGGAAGTTGCGCGGAAATTCAGGCAAAAATCAGGATGACAGGAACAGCAGCAGTTTGACTCCTCCCTGACTAACCGTTAATATCTTTTTCTACAAAACGATCCATCGCCTGTCAGGATCACCTTCGGGTGGCGAACCTAAACTCCCGTAGCCTGCAAGGGAGAGCAAACATTGCGGTACATCTGCCCACCTTTGGAAGCAGATATTGTCAGGACACCTAACCCCTCGTCTGGCAATGAAGGTCTCTTAAACTAAAAGTACGCCCAAAAGGTGTTTTTATATTGCCACCGAAGTGTATTGACCGTGGATTCATACACTGACTTTTCAAATCAACATAAATCCTATTTTCTTTTATCTTCAATGAACAACGGGATGGCTTTTGCGTATCCATTCATACTTTTATCTATCCCTGTTTGAATTATTCAACAGACAATTTTCTACAGCTAATCATTAATATGACTACCGTTTGACATTTAACCTTGCGGCGTTTTGCTGTGCCTGTAGGCATTTCAACGCTGTACCACTTCGGCTGATCGATTACGGATCTTAAGGCGTCACTTTTTGCCGGTTTACCGCTGAAAGTGACGCCGCAGCCAAAGAACCACGTAACCCTGACAGGCTCACGCCTGCTTCACCACATAGTGAATCTGACACTGCATTTTATAGATTGAAAAAGGAGAACTTGACGATATCGAGGCTGGCTTTTTGCCGGTGGGGATGACCTGCTCATGCAGGCGGCAGTACCGCGTACTCAACCGATACCCCGCAATACCTCAACTTGCGTTCACTCTGGCGCACAGATATCCGTCAAAGGTAAAGCAGGCATTGCCTGTTTTGCCACATAACTGAGCAAAGTGGGGAAGTTGTGGTGGTATTGCCAAATATGCTCCAGATAAAAGTTTTTAAAATCACGGTAATGCGACAGATGAAAAAGGATCAAAAGGGTCATGATTTCACTGGGATACATATGACCTTGTCGGCGGCGTAAACGATGCCCGCTATCGAGACAAAATTGTTCCCATTGAGGGATGAAAAAACGGCAAAAATCATCGACATCACAGAAAACTTCAACTAACTTATCCATAGCCTGTTCCACCTCGGAGCGGTTTTTGGTGTGCACCAAAACTTTGCTCCCGGAACAGGCTTCTCGTCAATTTCTTATACATAATTCGGGTTAATAACGTACTGAAATGAGCAAACGTGTCTTAAAAAAGCCATTGGTTAGTTTAGACCCGTTTGTCCTGTGTAATGAAAACATTGGCCCGAATCTTACACTAATTCCTGTTACATAAATCAGCTATTAAATTCATGAAGGGAGTCCTCAGTATAAAAGTGTTTACCAACATATGAGAATTTTGTAACCTATGATTGATATTTAATTTCCTGAAAACATTAGTGACAATCTATCTTTTATATCTGAATCATTAATTTCTATTAATATATGTTTTACAACACTGTCTTCTGATAAAATCTTAAAATGACCTAAGCCTTCTGTAGATATCATCTTTGAATCTTTAACAGCATCGTTTATTTTTTTAGATTGAGAATAGTCTACATAATCATCAAATCTATCATGAATAATTATAATTTTTGAACCTACATCATCGATTTTATTATCAGCTGAAAAATCAGTCCATATAGTCTTTGACCTGAAAATTTTCTCGAGCTTACTATATAATGCATTGATAGTTTTATATTTTAAATTAACAAATGATGCTGCTCTATAAGTAGCATACTTGAACTCACATACACTAGAGATTGAGATTATTTTTTTAGCAAAAAGCCCATTTTTAAGTGCATAGAAACTGAAAAGAGCCCCCAATGAATGGCAAACAATTGCTTCAAATGGGCCAAACTTATTCTGTAGCTCTTTTAGAATAAAGTTTACGTCTAAGATAGTCGCCCCATTACCTTCAGACTCACCATGTCCCGGCATATCAAATGCAATAACTCGATAGTTCGCATCGACAAGTTTTTCTATTACTTTATAAAATCTAGAGGCTCGGGAACTCCAACCATGAACAATCATTATATTCTTTTTCCCGCTACCCCAGCTATAACATTTGACCTTTTTAGAATTAACAATCAACGAACTTCGCTTTGACTTTGACATTATACTCTCTTCATTACGGTATAGTTTGGCCTCTTTTGGCCTATGAATCAAAGAAAGTACAATACTTATAGTCAGTGATTTAGAAAAAAACTCTATAAAACTAATCAAAATCTGAAACATTATTGGCCTAATAATTTTGTTAAAAGATACCTAGATATATCAAGCAGTCAATTTACATGATATAATTAAAATAAAATAACATTATAAAAACATAGTTAAAATATCATTTATTAACACATATCTTTAAAAGGGTTATTATTTGACAAAACAATAGCTAATTCGTAGCCTGGCAAATAAATTTCCTCTTCATTTATATTAATATTTTCTTCATTTATCACATCCTCGCCAAATCTATATATTAAGTTGATCGGATAAATGACCTGCATTGATGTTATAATCGGTCATCCGATGACTTACCGCCTGTTCTTATGAAATTGAAATCGAATATCACACTGTCTGAAGCTGAACGTATTACATTACAACAACTTGCCCTGAATCACAGACACCGAGACATCCGTACGCGAGGAACGGGTTTGCTCATGCTTGCCAGAGGCATCAAACCCCGTCAGATAGCCGCTGAGATGGGATGCAGTCTCAGAGTTATCTATGACTGGGTTCACTTCTGGCACGATTCAGGGATAGCGGGATTATTAGGTGGGCATGTCGGAGGCCGATATCCCGCCATGACCCCTGACATGATTACCACCGCGGTCGAAGCCGCCAGTGCAGAATCTCTGACGTTAGCCCGAATCGCACAGAAAGTCGAGGACAAGCATGGCCCGCTGCCCTGTACGCTGGAGACGCTGGCGAATACCCTGAAAAAACAGGGGTTAACCTATAAACGAGCCCGCCTGTCTTTAAAAAAAATGCAATGAAGCGGAGTTTGCTGAAAAAGCCGCCTTGCTGAATAAAATTAAGGCGGGTGCGCGGTCGGGTCATTACCGGCTGGTCTATCTTGATGAGGCGGGTTTTACCGCCTCTCCGCCGGTGCAACACGGATGGAGCCCGCGGGGTAAGCCCCATGAAACAGAGCCGCAAAATCATGTCAGACGTTCAGTGTTAGGGGCGCTAAATTACACCGATAACACACTGTTTTATCAGATAATGTCAGACAGTGTTACGCGGACTGATGTCATTGATTTTTTAGAGCAGGTTGCAAAGCAAGGGGATCATCGCCTGACATTTGTCGTATTAGATAATGCGCGTATCCATCATAGGATAGATGAAAAAATCAAAAGTCGCGGGTTACGAGAACACAACCTGTTTTTACTTTACCTTCCCGCCTACAGCCCAGAGCTGAATCTGATTGAAATCGTCTGGAGACAGGCTAAATATCACTGGCGACGTTTTATCACTTGGACTCAGGATACAATGGATCATGAGCTAAATACTTTATTTGAAAGTTATGGTCGCCAATTTGCAGTTAATTTCTCTTGAGGACTTAACAATATTATCACTTATCCTGTGCTTAACAGGATGTGAATTCATGTCTAATACTATTTCAAGTTACTGGCAGACTTATAAAGATAAGTCTGAACCATTTTCACCACCTGAAAAAAATCAATGGATTACAGTCGAAGGTATTGCTCCTCCAAATACGAAACCTAATTTAGACAGTATTTATGCTTCAAATAGGTGTCTTGCTACTCATAATACCGCAGGTGGAACACTCTATCACCTACCTAAATATCACTGGAACAGATTTAATATTTTAGTAGATCCTGTAACAGGTTATTTTAAAGAAAAAATACCTCTTAATGGTGGAGGTTGATGTCAATGGCAGATTGATAATATTGAATTAGCTCTTGAGTATACTAACGTTAGCCATCTGATGAAGTGTAGCGGTCAATAAATACCGGACACATTTTTAGCCTCTTCCCACTGCTTTTCATATTCAACCGGTGAAAGTCCGCCATTAAAACTATGTGGACGATCGTGGTTGTAATAGCCGCCCAAATATGGCGTGATATCCCGTATGGCATCATGGATATCCAGATACCCTTCCGGGGGAACCCATTCACTCTTCAGACTGCGAAAGACTCTTTCCATTGGGGAATTATCCCAGCAATTTCCCCGTCGGCTCATACTCTGGATGATTTTGTTTCTCCATAATAAACGACGGAACTTATTGCTGCTGTATTGGCTTCCCTGGATGCCCTTCTGAGTGTCAAGTCATTATTTGTATGCTGTTGATCTGCCGATTCTGGTTACGCAGTAAGGTAAATATCTCTCTGGATATATAGCGTTTCAGGCAACGTATGGCTTCCCGTTTTGAATGGCCTTCTCTAATTCGCCTGGCGACATATTCCTGTGTTTTGGCATCTGTACGTAATCTGCCAATGGCGATGATATGAAGCGCGCTGTTCGCTGCACGATCACCTCCTCGAGGCGCAGATTTTTCCCCGAAGACGCGGGAACTGGATTGACACCACATAATGCAGCAAAGCCTGATTCTGAGTGCAAGCGTTCTGGATTGTCCCCGGCCGTAATGAGGAGTTGGGAGGCACATTCGTATCCCACTGCCTTGCGTTTGATAAGTTCTGGAGCGAGCTCGTCAATAATCGCCGCTATCATGATGTCCAGCTCGCCAATCTCATCATGTAATTCCAGATAACGCCGGGCCAGTGATTTCAACGTAATACGGTAGGCATCCTCGACATGACGATACCGGGTCATATCCGGCTTCGATGTGGCGAGTGTCCGTATCAACTGCATTCGGGTGAGTTTTCTGATTTGATCACGTAATTCTTCGGGCGCGGAGACGATGGTCATCTGGCGCATTTGTAGCGCAATACGTCGTGCCGAGACTGCCGTTTTTCGGCAAGCTTTCAGTACCCGAAGTGATTCAATCATTCCGCTTCGTGTTTTGGGAGTGACTGTACGAATGAGTGAAAATGCCGCATGGGCTGCACATTCAGCATCAATCGTATCGCTTTTACCCCGTTTCCTGCGCTCCATTCTGTCGGGAGCGGTGACCTCAAGAACTTCAATACCTGCGATTGAAGGTATCGCAGCAAACCTGCACCATACGAACCGATGCATTCAATCCCCACCCTGATGAGAAGCCCAAATGATTTCATCCAGGATAACATCTGGCGATATCCCTGCCGGGTTGCCGGGAAAAATTCACTCCCCAAGACACGGTTATTGTGATCAACCACTGCTGCAACGTGCAGGTCTTTGTGTGTGTCAACACCGCCAATGATGCCGACCGATAAGTCTTGCTGCTTTTTAGTCATGGGATAAATTCTCAGTCAGAATGATGTGGTCCAATGATTTTGGTCACCGTTATAGAGGTGATATTCTCACTTCAACACGCAAAATAGGTGACATGATGAAAAGACGTTTCAGCCCCGAATTTAAACTGGAATCTGCCCCGCTAGTCCTTGACCAGCATTACAGCATAAGAGAAGCGGCGAAGGCGATGAATGTGAGTAAATCGGCAATGGAATCTTGGGTTCGCCAGTTAAAACAGGAGCGACAAGGCCAATCACCCAAAGCCTCACCCATCACGCCGGAGCAAATTGAAATACGCGAACTGAAGAAGAAACTGCAACGCCTTGAAATGGAAAACGATGTATTAAAAAAAGCCTCAGCATTCTTGATGTCGGACTACATGAACAGTTCTCGTTAATCGAGCAATTCAGAGTGCATTATCCGGTGGCTTCTCTTTGCCAACTGTTCGGGGTTCATCGCAGTAGTTATCAGGCCTGGCACAAGCGAATCAAGCGGCCAGACTCTGCTCGCGTAACGCTAAAAAGCCGGGTTCGTGAAGCCTTTAACAAAAGTCACGGTTCTGCCGGAGCACGAACGATTGCCTCGATAGTTACCCGTGAGGGGATCCCATTAGGCCGATGGCGGGCCGGAAAACTCATGGCTGAACTCGGGCTGGTCAGTCGTCAACAACCCAAACATCGGTATTCACGAAAGGAGCAGGAACATGTTGATATTCCAAACCATCTTGACCGCCAATTTGCTGTTACGGAACCTAATCAGGTTTGGTGTGGTGACATCACTTACATCTGGACAGGTCAACGTTGGGCGTATTTAGCGGTGGTTCTCGACTTATTTGCGCGTAAACCCGTCGGTTGTGCGATGTCATTTTCGCCCGACGCTGAGTTAACGAAGAAAGCCTTAACAATGGCATTTGAATCAAGAGGAAAGCCACAAGGTGTGATGTTTCACAGCGATCAGGGATGCCAGTATACCAGCAAAGCATTTAGGCGATTATTACAGCAATATGGTATCAAACAAAGCCTGAGCCGACGGGGAAACTGTTGGGATAACAGCCCAATGGAGCGGTTTTTCAGGAGCTTGAAAAGCGAATGGGTGCCTTTAGAGGGATATGCAAATTTTATGGCAGCCAGATATTCAATCACCCAGTATATAACAGGTTATTACAGTCAGCTTCGCCCTCACTGGTATAACAACGGATTAACCCCCAATGAATCAGAAAGATTATTTTGGGAAGCCTCTAAGTCAGTGACCAATTTTTATTGACCACTTCAGTCGTATTCACACTGGTGAGCCGTTATCGCCCAAACTGTCCGGGCCAGTTTGTTCGCCATCGCCACGATGACCACACTGGTCGGGCGTCGTTTTTTGAGTTCCGTGATCCAAGGCAAAGGTTCTTTTGTCAGTAATGCAGCCGCACGAGCACCATGGATAAACAGGGTCCTCATATAGGTATCTCCGCGTTTACTTATCCCCAGCAGGCGGATTTTTCCGCCTGAACCTGTCTGTTTCGGAACAAGTCCGATATAAGCAGAAAACTCTCGTCCCGATTTAAACGCGAAGGCTTCTCCCATTGTGGCCACCGCAGCCGTGGCGATTAGCGGCCCCACGCCGGGTATTTTCAGCAGCCGCTGACAGGTTTCATTCTGCCTGGCCACGCTGACAAGCTGTTTTTCGATGTTATTTATCTGTGAATCCAACTCACCCAGCCTGTTGTACTGGTCCTCCAGCACGGCGATAAGATACGGAGGGAGACGCATCTTCAGCCGCTCCAGGGCTTCCGGTAGCTCTTTGGCCAGTGCCGCCCGGCCTTTGTGGAGGGTTTCTCCGAACTCAAGGAATATCCCGTACAGGGCATTAATCTGTGCCGTCCGAAACTTCACCAGTTGCCTGCGAGTCCGGTGCAGAACCAGTACAGACTGTTGTTCTTCCGTTTTAACCGCGATTTCTTTGCCCGGTTGCTGTACCGCCATCCAGATAGCACGGGCATCCATCACATCATTTTTGTTACCCATGACGAATGCCTTAACAAAACGAGCTTGCATAAGCCGGACTTTATGCCCCTGTTTTTTCAGTTCACGCGCCCAGTGCTGAGAGCCTCCACAGGCTTCCATACCTATCAGACAGGGTTCCCGGTTACTGAAGAAAGTCAGAAAATCCTGGCTACGTACCTGCTTATCAACCACTTCGCCAGTGTGCTCATTGATGAAGTGAACCTGAATCAGATGTTTTGCGATATCAACGCCAACCGGTATATATTTCATGTGTGGAGTCTCCAGTCTGAGGGAGCTTTATGCATCCCGTATTGGGCACTATGATGCCGGAAATCTGTGAGGCCCCACACCTCTCTCTTTATTCATCGTCGTGCTCCGGATTTAATGGGTGGGGCGCGTTCATTACATTTCCTAAATTGGTTGATGATGCCCTCGAATTACTTAAGCAACGTAATCGTGAAATAGGAACGATTAAGAAATGATTGACTGGAATTTATTTATCAACGCACTTGGAGCTGCTGAATCGTCTAAGGAGTTTAGTGAACTTTGTTTAGCGATAGAAGAGCAAGCTCAAGTGTCGCAAGATCCTCTCGAATATAACGATCCAGAGGGACCAACGACAAACTATAGCTTTATTCGTTCAGGGATAGAGGTAGGATTCATACAAGCTCAAGTGTCGCAAGATCCTCTCGAATATAACGATCCAGAGGGACCAACGACAAACTATAGCTTTATTCGTTCAGGGATAGAGGTAGGATTCATACAAAGCAACTGTCTTGAACGCGATTTTATGGCGTTATCTGATGATACGAATTATTCCATTCTTCATTTTTTCTAATCATCGCATTCAAGATGGTCAGCAGCTTGCGCATACAAGCCACAAGAGCCACTTTTTTGGCCTTACCCGCCGCCAGCAGGCGGTTGTAAAACGTCTTGATTACCGGGTTAAAACGGGTTGCCACGAGTGTGGCCATATACAACGCTGTCCGAACCCCAGCGCGCCCGCCAAAGATGGTTCGTCGACCCCGCATAGTTCCCGAGTCACGGTTAACAGGAGCAACGCCAACAAGTGCACTGATTTCCCGACGCGAGAGCTTGCCCAGTTCAGGGACTTCTGCCAGCAGGGCTGCTGTTGTCATTGCCCCAATGCCCTTGATGGCGCTGAGCCGGTCAGCCAGTTCCTTAAAATGAATCTGGATATGTTTATTCATATCTTCATCGATCCGCGCCAGCTCAGCTTCCAGTGCTTTAATGACAGTGTTGATGCTCTTTCTGCTCTGAGGATGCGCAGGATGTAGGCGATTACGCTCAGCAACCAGCATCGTAATCAACTGCCGTCTGCGCACCACCATGGCAGAAAGAATCTGACGTTCCGCATCTGGCAGCGCCCGAATAAACCGTTCTCGTTCGGGATGACGGTTTATCACTTCTGCCATCTGAGTCAGGACCTTGGCGTCAATGCGGTCAGTCTTTGCCAGATATCCCATGGCCCGGGCAAAATCTCGCGCTTGCCTGGGATTAATAACAACGACATCAAACCCTTCGGCCTGAAGCGAGCAGGCAACAGCAGATTCCAGTCCACCGGTGGCTTCCATCAGAATCAGGGACACGAGATGTTGCTTCAGTACGGACACAATGGCATCAAAACCATCAGGATCATTACTGGCAGTGAATGCCTCTACGCCAGTACTCACGGCGATATCTAATGAGGCTTTGGAAACATCGATGCCCACACAAAGTGGATTTGGCTGACTCATATTACCCTGCCTTGCAAATACGTTATGGATGACGGACAACTGTTCGGGTTTCAGATGAGTGGCTCAGTGTATGCGTCAATAGCTTTAAAACGGGCTTAAAACCCCAGGGCAACTCAGACTGCGTACACTGTGCCAAATCTAATCGTATTTATTTTAACCTACTTTTAAGATACAAGGGTAACATGCAAAAAATCCAGTCCCGTCGGTTCAGCAGGGTAAAATATTCGATTATTGGTTTGTTAAGCCTGTCACTCAGTGTTCCCGGTCAGGCCATGCCGGAAGTGCCAAACCCGGATCAGCATGAGCACACCCTGGCCGAAATCACCACCCAATGGGGGCAACTGACTCAGTCGCAATCCCCTAACGAAGCGGCAAAAACAATGGTCGCCCAGCAGTTATCGTCTGCGGTCACTTCTGATGTGGTCCAATGATTTTGGTCACCGTTATAGAGGTGATATTCTCACTTCAACACGCAAAATAGGTGACATGATGAAAAGACGTTTCAGCCCCGAATTTAAACTGGAATCTGCCCCGCTAGTCCTTGACCAGCATTACAGCATAAGAGAAGCGGCGAAGGCGATGAATGTGAGTAAATCGGCAATGGAATCTTGGGTTCGCCAGTTAAAACAGGAGCGACAAGGCCAATCACCCAAAGCCTCACCCATCACGCCGGAGCAAATTGAAATACGCGAACTGAAGAAGAAACTGCAACGCCTTGAAATGGAAAACGATGTATTAAAAAAAGCCTCAGCATTCTTGATGTCGGACTACATGAACAGTTCTCGTTAATCGAGCAATTCAGAGTGCATTATCCGGTGGCTTCTCTTTGCCAACTGTTCGGGGTTCATCGCAGTAGTTATCAGGCCTGGCACAAGCGAATCAAGCGGCCAGACTCTGCTCGCGTAACGCTAAAAAGCCGGGTTCGTGAAGCCTTTAACAAAAGTCACGGTTCTGCCGGAGCACGAACGATTGCCTCGATAGTTACCCGTGAGGGGATCCCATTAGGCCGATGGCGGGCCGGAAAACTTATGACTGAACTCGGGCTGGTCAGTCGTCAACAACCCAAACATCGGTATTCACGAAAGGAGCAGGAACATGTTGATATTCCAAACCATCTTGACCGCCAATTTGCTGTTACGGAACCTAATCAGGTTTGGTGTGGTGACATCACTTACATCTGGACAGGTCAACGTTGGGCGTATTTAGCGGTGGTTCTCGACTTATTTGCGCGTAAACCCGTCAGTTGTGCGATGTCATTTTCGCCCGACGCTGAGTTAACGAAGAAAGCCTTAACAATGGCATTTGAATCAAGAGGAAAGCCACAAGGTGTGATGTTTCACAGCGATCAGGGATGCCAGTATACCAGCAAAGCATTTAGGCGATTATTACAGCAATATGGTATCAAACAAAGCCTGAGCCGACGGGGAAACTGTTGGGATAACAGCCCAATGGAGCGGTTTTTCAGGAGCTTGAAAAGCGAATGGGTGCCTTTAGAGGGATATGCAAATTTTATGGCAGCCAGATATTCAATCACCCAGTATATAACAGGTTATTACAGTCAGCTTCGCCCTCACTGGTATAACAACGGATTAACCCCCAATGAATCAGAAAGATTATTTTGGGAAGCCTCTAAGTCAGTGACCAATTTTTATTGACCACTTCAAATACTACATTAAGGCAGTTCAACGGGTTGAATACGCCAGGGCGCGAGCATGCTTTTTTAATGAATATTCAACCAAAGAAAACTCTTGCCCGATAATCATCACACCAACTCGCTTTTTTAAGCTTGTTCCTTTGACTCGGTGCCCCGCAATCGCATTGTTTGACTAGGTTCAGGACGATACGACGGAACAATGCCAGATTCTCAACGGCACCATCCAGAACAATTCGTGAATCGTCTTCTTTAAAGACCACATCAAGAATATAGTGCTGGCTATTTTCAATCCGCCAATGCTGACGAATGTAATATCCCAATGATTTATGCTTGGGCGAAAGGGAACTCACATAATAAGACGTGTCCACCGTTCCTTTGCCATTTTGTGTCCGGTGACGTTCTACTGCGATAATGCTACGAATGGTCGGCCATTTTTCTATTAATTCTGGCGTGAATTGGGGCTTTAACTGAAACACATAACGCTCTTCACGCCGACCATGGGCTTCTTGCTTGACTTCCGTGATAATTTTTTCTTTACCGGCATCAAACACCGCCTGAAATTGCGATTGGACGGCTTTCCACAGATGAGGCTGATTTTTCTTCGCCTGAACAACGACATGGGCTTTCTTTTCGCTGATTTTTTTCCAGCGTTTGGCGCTGACAATGCAAGGCATCCAGCGTGACGATGCTGCCTTTCAGGTCAAGGATATCCAACATCTGCCGCACCATACTGATTTCACCGTTTTTCGTGGCGGTGGCTTTCTGGCTCAGGACTAATCCTTGCTCCGTGTCATATGCAGTGACCAGTTGGACGGCGTTTTTCTTTTCATTACGGTAGGCGTGTCGCAGCACTTTTCCATCGAAGGCAATGACCGGTTTCCCTCCCTGTTCACGTTGTTCATTGATCCAGTTGAGTAAAGCCTCCAACAGCGAATCAAGTTCAATAGCGCGCACGATTCTGGCAACCGTGTGTCGGCGGGGTATTCCACTGAGAAAGGGGCGATATTTTTTCAGCCACTTAATTTTGGCTCGACCATAAGTTTCAATATCTTGCCAACCTTCGGCTCCAGCCAGAATGGCGCTGATGACAAGAAAAATAACATCAATCAGCTCGTACTGACGATTGATATCAGAACGGGTTTCTTTCACAACGGTTAAATGTTCAATCAGGGTCTGGTTCGGATTCATGGGCGGGTATTAAAAAGAAAAATAAGGATAATTAGATCATGTAATTACGGTTCATTCAAGGGGTGTTAAAAAAGTATGCTCGCGCCCTGCTTACGCGACAAAAACCGCTTTTTACGGGCAAAAGGAGGCATTGAAAAGGGTGATACAATATCCTCACCCTTTTCAATGCATAATATGTCTCCTCATAATTAACTTGGAAATTCTTCACAGTCATTCATATTAGCCAGAGACTATGGGATACACTAATAGCAATATTAATTACCTAAGGGATTGCAATTGTCAGTGAAAGCAATTTTTCTAAAAAAGAAGAAATACAAAAATGAATGATATAAAAACTATAGCTACATATACATACAATGAATTATAAATAAATGAAATACTGTCTTTTTCATTGCTTATTTTATCAAAAATAACAATAATCGATACGCCTACACTTCCTCCTAAGTAACGAGCAGTAGAAGCAACTCCGGCTAAGATGCCTTGTACTGAGCCTCCAGCACCTCTAATTATCCATGATTGAGACACTCCATAAACAGCACCAATAGATAAACCAATAAGCATACAACATATAATAGTAACTAAATCAATAAAATCTGAGGAGAGTAATACTATGATTGATAAAATGATGATCGGAAATGAAGCAATCACCTTGGCATTGTTGAGTTTGGAGTTCTTGATTTTTTTTCTGAAAAATAGACATAACTGCCATGCTAATAGTCATGAAAAATAAAACAGACCCTACATATGTAGGATTGTTACCTATCCGATAACTAATATAGAATGGAATTATGGAAACCATTCCATAAAGAATTATGCTATATACAAATGTTATAATAAGACCAATGAGGAATCGTGGAGATAAAAAAACTTACTTATATTATTAGCACTTAACATTATATCAAAGGTTTTTTCTGTTTTTATGCTTTTAATTTTACATGAATCATCTTTATTGAAACATGATATAGATATAATCATAAAAACATAAACAGGAATATTGATATAGAAAATATATTCCCATCCAGCAATGCTTGTTATAAATCCACCCAAAATAGGACCAATTGCAACAGAAAAACCTAGAACGCTACTAATTGTAGACATGACACTATCTGTACTTTTATTCTCTTTTAACGAAAGCAAATATGTTATTAGTGCAGGAGTTAATAATACCCCACCTAATCCTAAAATATTTCTAGAAATAAAAATAATGTCTTTGTTATCACTAAAAAAAGGAAGAAATGATGAAGTTATAACTCCTACCCCACCTAAAACAATAACATTTTTACTTCCATAGCGATCGCTAATATAACCTGAAGGAATTTGAAATAATAAGTTAATTATCAAGTAAGATGCTATCAGGTATGTCATTGCGACCGATGCGTCAACTGATAACTCATTACTGATAGTCGGTAATGCAGCAGCTACCATTGTCGAATTTAGAGGGATGAATCCTAAGCATACAATATAAAAGTAAAAATTAATATTATTCATTAAGTATACTCAGACTGTTATAGTACGACATTGTAGCAGATATAGATAATCATTTGAGATACACCACTCTATATCTAATCCATCACCATAAAGTTTTTCACATTGACACCCTAATTGATATAAATCATCAATGTTTTTTGGTGATAGTGATGAAGCTTCAATGTAAGCCTCGTCTACGTTTACCTCCTGGAGATAACCATTATCACGTAAGCGTAATTGTGTATCTTTATATCCTAAGCTTGATGATATTAGTATGCCATCCTCACTCACCCGATAACTATCAGGTACAACCAGACCAGAAACAACAACTTCTCCTACACCCCATGCTGACTCAATCACGAACTCTTTTCTCTTTGTGACCGGATCTCTGGTAAACATGACACCAGCCATTCTGGGTTCAATCATTTTCTGAATGATAACAGCCATCACAGAGATGGAACTCATACCAAGCTTAGAACGATAATCAAGTGCAGACTGAGTCTGCCCTGATAATTTGACATCAATAATGCTACTTAATAGCTGTTCAAAATTATTTACATTGAGAATACTTTTGTGCTGTCCAGCAAAACTGGCTATATCATTATCTTCATCAGAAGCCGATGAGCGTACAGCAACTGGGTATTCAATTTTATCAAAAGTACATTTTAAATATTCAATAGCCCTAGGGTCATTTAAAGCAACAAGGTTAACTAGTTTTGGAGACAAAACATATCCAGAAGGCACAGGTAAGCTTGCCCGAAGAGCCTTAGATAAATTATATGCTTTTCCTCCATAACCATTTAAAATTGTGGCATCTATTAGAGGTATTATTTTCATATTATTTTCTCCACTGTGCCATTACTACCATCAACTCGGATTCTGCAACCATCCTCTATCACTTGTGTAGCATCTCTTGTACCAACTACGCTTGGTATTCCAAATTCCCGAGCGACAATTGCAGCATGAGACAATTGTCCTCCGCGGTCTGTAACTATTGCGCCAAGTAGAGGAAGAATAACATTATATGAAGCCGTCGTACTCCGAGTAACTAGTACATCTCCCTTTTGGATTTTACCGAAGTCTTCCACTGAATTAATAATACGCGCTATTCCCTCATAAATGCCAGGGCTTACTGGTGAGCCTGTTAATTTCGAACCATCTTCAACAAAAGTTGACTCTTCATATACTTCTTTTAGAACAATAGAGATTGCTGACAAACTTAATCTAGCTGCTTTAGGTAGATTTTCAATTCTTCCCTGACCATAATATATATTATCTTCCTCACCAAGCATTATTGGCGCATTCTCAATACATTGTGATGTACACCAATCTCGTCTTTCTATTAATGTACTAGACAATATTGTGTTTCTACCAGCTAATAGATCGCATACTTCTTCATTAGTTGCATATAATGCAAGACTTGGATTCTCTATTTTTCCTATCTTATATAATCGTTCTCCAGCATGTTTGAGAGCGCGACGTGCTAACCCAGTAGCTAAAACATCTGTATAAAGACTTCTTTCATCTCTAAGACGATTTAATAAACGTGCTTCATTTAATAATTCATTAAATTCAATATGATGTTCACTTGGTATTTTGGATAGAAGTCTATTATGTCTTTTTTCATTCTCTATATCAAATTCATTATTACTGGTGTTAATATTTCCATTTAGATGTAATAATATATTGTCAACTAAAACATCCGGCATATCATTACCAACTTTGTCCGTAACATCATAACCCGTGATTAATCTATTACCAACAAGATTAAAGTAATTATTGAGTTCTTTCTTTGTATTCGAATTTGAAATGCGGATTATTTCAGATAATATATCCTCTTTCTTCATATTAATAAAAAAATTGGGGTCAATATTATCTTCTCGTATACTTGAAGCTAGGCGTCTAAGAGTATCTTCTGCTATGCCTAAAGATATTGATGTCGTTCCTGCTAACAATGATAGAGCTTCAGGGGAAGCGATTCCACCTTTTTCTTGACAGAAAGACAAATATAATCCAAGAGGTAGTACACTAGGGATTGTGTATATGTGGTGCAAATACATCATATATAATGAATTTTCATAGCATTCATTTAAATGTTCTATTAATTCACTATCTGATAGGGCGGTAATGTCAATTGCCTGGATTTTATCATTTTGTTTTATTGCCGATGGCTTTACTATGCGATCCCAAATATCTAAATCCTCTCGCCATAATTTTTTCTCGATAGCTTCAATACCTCTGTTTATACGCTCAGATATGACTTCATCACTTTCTGAATTACAATCTTTTGCAGTGCAAAGAACTACTTTTTTATAAAAAAACCATTAACATATGCATAATCAAGATGGCTGAGAATTAGCCCATATTTCGACGAGCTTTCCTTTAATCCTTTAACTACACTTTCAGTAAAAAGCTTTTCCACATAAGGAGATGCTGGTCTATAAAAATGTGAATTATCGAGTAACCAAAGACCATCACCCGGAACTTTGTATTCAGTACTAAAATTAATCATAAATGATACCTCAATTTAATATTTATAGATATTTTATAAGAAATGAAAAACATAAGTTTCACAACAAAAAATATATTTTTGTTTTTAAGATGATTAATATAACTTTTAAAATTCGTTAACTATTAAAATAACCTATGATAGATGAACATATATCAAAAGACAAATCAAAAAATAATTTTTTAAGTTGTGTCTAAGACTTAATTTACAAAAATTGTATATTTACCTCTGATTTATTTTTTCTTTCAATGCTAACATTAGGTCTCTAATATCGTAGAATTCACCGAAATTTAGATTTAATAATTCAATATTATCTAAAATTTTCTTTATATCTATTGCACGTTGTTCCGGTGAAACAACATACCCTGGTTTTTTTGCTCTTTGTGAAAGAGAGTGTAATTCAGGAAACCTATAAGGTTCATCATGATATTTGTCTATAGCATCTTTAATACTAGTAAAAACATTACATAGACCTAGTGCTATAAATTTCATGTTATTATTCTCAAGTTGATATATTTTTATCAAACTATTGAGGGCCGCCTTCGAAGAAGCATATGCTAACATTCCTGCTCGAGGTCGTAGACCAGATATAGACGCAGATGCCACAGTATATTCTGGAATCATACCTAACTTAATACATGTATCTATTGTAGCTTTTACTGATACTACATTGAGTTTATATACATCCATAAGTTCTAATACTGAGATGTCTGTACATCCTTTTGGAGAAGGGCCAAACATACCAGCATTTAAAAATAAATATTTAAACTCCATTCCATGAATAATATTTTTAAATTTCAGGAAAATTTTTTTGATTTCATCAAAATCTGTAATATCTAGTTGAAAAAAATGCATGTTAGTGTGTTTAATCCAAGAGCCAGGTATCCTTCTCGCTATGCCACAAACTATAAATCCATTTGAAAGAAACATTTTTGCTAATGCTTCTCCTATACTACTGCTAACACCAGTAATGAGAGCATATTTATTTTTATGAATACTTTCCACTACTATATCCTCCATCTACATCTACAATACTCCCTGTCATATAACTAGCTCCTGGTCCCAACAAGAAAATGATCGCTTTTGCTACTTCCTCTGGTTTAGCCATACGTTTCATGGCCGTGACTTCTATTTTTTTCTTGGTACTTTCAGGATTAGATTTTAGATTTTCTATGCTATTCATCCCATCTAATATTGGGCCAGGAGCAACAGCATTTATACGTACTGCATGACCATTGCCATTATCTTGAGCATTTTCGATGGCTGCAACCTTTGTCAGCATATTAAGAGCGGCTTTACTAACACAGTAAGCCGCTTGGTCAGGAATTGCTAAAACACCAGCACATGATGATACGTTCACTATAGCTCCATCTGGTATTGTTCGCATTAAGTGAAGTTCATGCTTAAGGCATTGAAGAACACCATTTAGATTGGTGTTTATTATTTGTGACCACGATAAAAAATCGATATTCATTATAGAAGCCCGAGGGGCTGTTATTCCTGCATTATTAATTGCATAATTTAAATATCCATAATTATCTTTAATGTGTTTGAATAATGCATCGATCTGTTGAGGTATGGTTATATCACATTGGTAAAACTTTGCTGACTTACCAATGTTTTTCACTACTTCATTTCCTCGATCTAGATCTCTCCCTGTCAATATTAGCTCTGCATTAAATTCTGCCATAAGATTAGCACATTCCGCACCTAAACCACTTGAGGCACCGATAATCAGACATTTTTTATTAGTAAACATTTGTATCTATCCCTGATAAGTTATACTACTTGGGCGCTGGTATTTAGGATTAACACAGCAATACACTCGATCTAGATTTGGATTACTCTTATCACGGAAACAATTTCCATCAAAGTGACATTTATAAATTTCATTTTCTCTTCCTGCGATTGATTTTAAAATCAATTCATTATCTGCAAAAATTGCACGGGTCATACCAACCAACTCAACATTTAATTCATGTATGAGTTGCTCTGCATCTTTAAGGTTCGCAACAAATCCAGCAAATCCCAGAGGTAAACGTGTTGCAGAACGAATTTTTTTAATGCCACTGTGGAAAAGGTCTTTAGATTCACTTGTTGAATTTAGCATCCAATTAAAAGTTTCCCTTATTGACATAGAACACTCTATAAATACGACTCCTAGTGATTTTAATACACCTAAACAAGGAGCAAGCACTTCCGGTCTTTGGCCTTTTTCCCCAAGGCAATCATCAATCCCCAAACGAATGGAAACGTCCAAATTTGGTAAAGCTTGTTTAATATCACTAATAATGTCGGTCAATAATTTCATTCTACGGAAAGGGTCTCCTCCATATTCATCTAATCGATGGTTTGTATATGGCGATAAGAAACTGCTAAGTAGATATCCATTCGAGGCTTGTAGCTGAACTATCCGAGCTCCAGCTAGCTGGGCTCTTTTTGCTGCTTCAACAAATTGATAACGTATTTCTATGATATCATCTAGAGTCATTACTCTAACTTTGTGGTCATCCTCTTTTTCTTTCGTTTTCGAACAAATTAAACCGCTAGGAGATAATAACTTAGATCCAGCAAATGTATTACTACCTTGAGCACCATAATGTTGTAACTGAACGACTACTTCGCAACCATTTTTATTTCCATAGTTTATTATTGGATATAATGCTTCAGCATGCTCATCATTATGTAAGCATAATCCATGTTTATGTAACCGTGTCGATGGATGTATTGACGCATTGCCTAGCACAACCATTCCGCACCCACCATTAATAATATTTTCATAGAATTGTGTAAACTCAGCAGATGCCCTACCATCATTATGAGAAACATCTATTCCCATAGCTGAGAAATATAGTCTATTCTTAAGAGCTATTCTTTCATTCAAGTAGAATGGTGATAGACTTTTTTTAAAGTTATGTTCCATCACAGCCTCTAATATTTAATATAAACACTCACATTAGATGTGTGAGAATAATTTATTACTTAGAAGTTGATCTTTTGTGTATTTTTTTTGGAAAAAATAACAATTTAACTTTATAAACTCACTTAGTTTTTGTTCATGATAACGATCTAATATAGAAAAATTAGCAAGCATAACATTATTTAATTTGTCAAATGTTATTTCTTCTATCGGTAATTTTAAAATGTTTTTTTTATTTGCTTGAATAATTACCCATTTTATATCACTAGTAATAGGGCTGTTAGTGATTAATCGGATACCAGAAGTCGAAATTGCATCAATATCTACAATGTTAATTTTTTCAGTATCTCCCATTAGCATAACTAGTCTATTAGTTCTGGAGAATAACTTAAACCAATGGTCCTTTGGAAAATTAAGAGTTCTCATCCGTTTGAAAACATTTAATTTCAATACTCCACCTTTTAAACGTACACGTGCAACTAAATTCCCGTTTTGATAAAAAGATGATATCAAATCTATATGCCGTGGGCACGTATGAGCAATGTCAGAGGTTGTGGAAACAATAACTTCCAGCTCATAGGATGACTCTGTAAAAGCACAAAAATCAACTTCAAGAGACGATATGGTAATACTAACATCGCCTCTTGAATATCCTGAGTAGCTGTAGACATAGTGGTACATTGCTTGGCGAGACATTTCAATTAGCATTAAACCTGGAACATGTTCATGTTCTTTACGATAGAAAAAATAATGTTCAGTATCATTTTTAATTATATATCTATTGGCTCTACTTACAGGCATCTCACCATACTTTGACAATGAATATCCTATCTTATCAACTAACTCATTACTAATTGAATGTTCTTTGTTATCAATTAACTCCCTTAGATTGTTAAAAGCGATTTTAGGTAAGTAACCCGAATTCTGCTTAAGCCATCATTGGAACATCTTCTTCTAAGTAGAAAACTTTCAGTGATGGTTTCTTCAATTTAAGGCAGTAAGCAATCAGTCCACCTAAAACGGTCAACATAAATCCTCTTAGACTTCGGTGACGCGAATGCTCTATCTGAGAAATCAATTTTAATTGCCCATTAATCGTTTCAATAATAAAACGCTTTTTTAACATTACTTTATCCCACTCAGCTTGCATGCACGCTTTCATGTTGCGCCGTTTTTTCGTGATGAAAGTGACATCGGTTTTGGCTAAATCGTCCGCCAATTCCTGGCTGAGATAACCTTTGTCACCGTAAAGAGAACCTATTAATTCTTTTGATAATTCACGAACAGGTTCCCGATCATCCACATTTCCCGCAGTCACTTTAAGCGCTAGAATTTCCCCCTGATGATTGACAACCAAGTGTAATTTGAAACCGTAAAACCAACCCATTGAATTTTTTCCGCGCTTTGCTATTCCCGCAAAGACCTTATGTCGAGGGATGCGAATGTTATGGCAGACACTCAAACTGGTGGAATCAATAAAAGCAATGCCTGTGGGTTTCCCTTTTAATTTAGTCAGATAGCTGCATAGTGGCACCAGAACGGAAGAAGCCACACTGACAAAGCGAGGATAGCTGAGCAAGGTTGGAAAATCCTTATGGTGATATTTCCAAATATGCTCTAGATAAAAATGTTTAAAATCACGGTAATGCGACAGATGAAAAAGGATCAAAAGGGTCATGATTTCACTGGGATACATATGACCTTGTCGGCGGCGTAAACGATGCCCGCTATCGAGACAAAATTGTTCCCATTGAGGGATGAAAAAACGGCAAAAATCATCGACATCACAGAAAACTTCAACTAACTTGTCCATAGCCTGTTCCACCTCGGAGCGGTTTTTGGTGTGCACCAAAACTTTGCTCCCGGAACAGGCTTCTCGTCAATTTCTTATCCAGAATTCGGGTTAGTTATGTTTCTGGGAGAGAGTTTTTTAGTGTGCGAATGACCGTGTTAATGCCGACATTCAGGACGCGAGCGGTATCCCTGACACCGGCGTTATTCATGGCCATATCAATAATCTGGTCTTTCATGCCGGGCTGACAGGCTTGATAAGTATAAGTCAGTTGAAAGGTTTTACGGCAAGCATAACAGTGATAACGCGGATGCCCAGTGCGCCCTTTTCCATGCCCTTGTATCTTAAAAGTAGGTTAAAATAAATACGATTAGATTTGGCACAGTGTACGCAGTCTGAGTTGCCCTGGGGTTTTAAGCCCGTTTTAAAGCTATTGACGCATACACTGAGCCACTCATCTGAAACCCGAACAGTTGTCCGTCATCCATAACGTATTTGCAAGGCAGGGTAATATGAGTCAGCCAAATCCACTTTGTGTGGGCATCGATGTTTCCAAAGCCTCATTAGATATCGCCGTGAGTACTGGCGTAGAGGCATTCACCGCCAGTAATGATCCTGATGGTTTTGATGCCATTGTGTCCGTACTGAAGCAACATCTCGTGTCCCTGATTCTGATGGAAGCCACCGGTGGACTGGAATCTGCTGTTGCCTGCTCGCTTCAGGCCGAAGGGTTTGATGTCGTTGTTATTAATCCCAGGCAAGCGCGAGATTTTGCCCGGGCCATGGGATATCTGGCAAAGACTGACCGCATTGACGCCAAGGTCCTGACTCAGATGGCAGAAGTGATAAACCGTCATCCCGAACGAGAACGGTTTATTCGGGCGCTGCCAGATGCGGAACGTCAGATTCTTTCTGCCATGGTGGTGCGCAGACGGCAGTTGATTACGATGCTGGTTGCTGAGCGTAATCGCCTACATCCTGCGCATCCTCAGAGCAGAAAGAGCATCAACACTGTCATTAAAGCACTGGAAGCTGAGCTGGCGCGGATCGATGAAGATATGAATAAACATATCCAGATTCATTTTAAGGAACTGGCTGACCGGCTCAGCGCCATCAAGGGCATTGGGGCAATGACAACAGCAGCCCTGCTGGCAGAAGTCCCTGAACTGGGCAAGCTCTCGCGTCGGGAAATCAGTGCACTTGTTGGCGTTGCTCCTGTTAACCGTGACTCGGGAACTATGCGGGGTCGACGAACCATCTTTGGCGGGCGCGCTGGGGTTCGGACAGCGTTGTATATGGCCACACTCGTGGCAACCCGTTTTAACCCGGTAATCAAGACGTTTTACAACCGCCTGCTGGCGGCGGGTAAGGCCAAAAAAGTGGCTCTTGTGGCTTGTATGCGCAAGCTGCTGACCATCTTGAATGCGATGATTAGAAAAAATGAAGAATGGAATAATTCGTATCATCAGATAACGCCATAAAATCGCGTTCAAGACAGTTGCTTTGTATTTTTCCATTCAGGTAAAAGAGCGGTATCTATTTTGGCTTGAATTCTGTCTTTTGCAGGCGAAGTAGTTACAAAACCTCCATCAATTTTGGCATTACCACCAAAAGTACGGTAAAGAACAACATCTTCTGTGGTGATCACTGTTTTATATTCATCATCTTTAAATGATTTAACCATCCAATCTGGTAATGAGTCTTTTTCAACTTCACGATATGATTTACTTGAAAATGCCTTTGCTCCCAGATCACCTTTATTCCCAACGCCACCTGCCAGACCGTAAGGGTCAACCCACTTCGACGGATTATGGACATATCCGTAAGGATTATATCCACCCAGCAGCCCGATGGGGTCTTAGGAGTGATTCCGGTGCGGTCGTACTTTTTTACGTGATTTTTTCTTTGAATATCAGCTTATTAAAGAACCTTTTTTACCCGTTTAGCCCACATCCACGAACTTAAAACGCCGATACGCACTTTTGCGCTGTTTTGCCATGTTGCCCCGGTGCACTTTTGCCAGACTACCGCCGCAAGCCGTTATGCAGTATAGCGCCCCTTTTTCTGATTGATGGGGTAATCAACCTGATTTTGTGCAGTTTTTCACTTTCGGCAACGGGCGAACGCGGCCCGGCTTGCCGGGCGGCGGGCGGCCGTTCTGCGGGGGCGGGTGGCAAAGAACCCGCAAGCGGCGCATTGCGACGCTCTCAGGCACTGAGGCTCAGGTTTGACACCGTTTCGTGGGAGGCGCCTTGCTCAAGGGAAGCCCCCTGCGGGGGCTGCACGGGGCGGAGATGGCGAGCACGGGAACGAGCAAGGAGAGAAGCGACTGCGAGCCGGGCGCAGTAAGTCGCTGCGGGGTCGGGGCGGGGGAGGTAAATTTGCGGAGGCCGCAGGCCGACCTGCCTACAGGGAAGTTTGCCGGAACAACGCAAGGCAGCTAAAGAAGACGTGATTTTGCCGGAACGTGGCACAGTGCTCAGGGTCGGCGCAGGTCTTTGGCCGGGATCGGCTCAGAAGCTGACAGCAGAAGGCGCAGCCTTGTGCGGTGCACCTTGCGATGCCGATAAGCGGGGGCGCCAGACATAATGTGTATTATGCGATGCGAGCCGCTCTCCGGCGCAGGGGGGGACTACGTGGCTGAACGGCGAGTTTCGCATAATTCCCCAACATTATGTTGAGTGGGCTTTGGGCGGCCTGCACTGACTGAACGGGGGCGGCAGGGGTCAGGCCGACCATTGCCCACGTACCCCCGCGAACACGGAGGCCAACGGGCAGTCCGGCCACGGTCTGCCCCTGCACTGAACCCAGCGAACTTAACGGGGACGCTCAGGCTGTCCGGTGCGCTGCGGTATCCGTTTGGCGTCTGGCTCTCCGCTGGCACAGTCTGAACCGTTCTCTGAGCGTCCGGTCTGGCTGTCTGCATCCGGCAAGGCCTGAGAGTCTCGCTCTGCCGGATGGGTTCGGCTGTGTACCTGCTTGAGCTGTTTGATCGCCACTTTGGTATAGATTTGTGTTGTATTCAGCTTTTCATGCCCCAGCATCGCCTGGATATGGCGGATATCGGCACCGTTATCCAGCATCTGCGTGGCCATTGAGTGCCGGAACAGGTGACACGCCCCCGGCTTGTCCAGATGTGCCTGCTGCCGGATGGCTTTGCCTGCGATTTGCGTCAGGTGTCCCAGACTCAGCGGCCTGCCCTTTTGCGAGATAAACAGATAACCGCTGTCATAGTGCGCGGCCAGTTGTGGCCTGACGTTGACCAGATAGCGTTTCAGCCAGCCCAGCGCCCGCTCACCGACAGGCACAACCCGATCTTTATTCCCTTTGCCCTGATTTACCACGACCGCACCACGTTCGAAGTCGATGTCGCCCCGCTGAAGCTGGCGCAGCTCCATACGCCGGATGCCGCTGCTCCAGAGGATTTCCAGCATCACCCGGTTGCGGAACCCCAGCACACCCTGATCGTCAAGGCTCTCCAGCACCTGTGTGGTTTCCCGTTCACTCAGGATCTGCGCCGGCAGCCGCTTTTCTTCTTTCGGCAACACCATCTGCTCGGCCGGGTTGTAGAGGATGTGATGGCGTTGCAGTAACCAGCGGAACCACAGCCGCAGGGCGATCAGCCGTTCCCGCTGACCGTTATTGCCGTAAGGCTGACCATCGGCTTTACGGTAAGCCCGCAGATACCGCTGCCAGCTTTCCAGTAACACCAGGGTGACCTGTGCGGGGTAACGAACCGTACGCTGTTCGCACCAGTCGATAAAGGGCAGCAGGTAACTACGGTATGTTTCCCGCGTACGGTCAGCCCGGCCTTGTGCCAGCAGCGTGTCGAACCACGCTTCAAGCTGTTGGCGCAGTGTGATCAGGGTGTTGTCGTGTGAAGTTATCATGCGGATTGTCCTTTTTGTGATGGAAGCTATCCGGCAGTACGGTATGACGGGACGATGTTAATGTGTTGCCGGAACAGTGATTTTTGAGTTTGTCCAACTTGCGCGCTGTCTGCCCTGTCTGGCTGCGGTCTGATAGCGGTTTTGTCTGCCCCAACTTGATACCAACTTGAACCCAACTTGTGGGCAACTTGCGTTGTTTTCAGTCCAACTTGCGGTGATCATACGGGCACGATCAAACCGCTTAAGTGGGCGCTGTCGCCCTCGCCATCCCACAGCAGTTCGTATTGCAACAGATGCCCGCGACTGCCACCGTGGATCAGCAGGTATTCCATCTCAGCCAGTCGCTGACAATGCACCTTAAGCTGATTGTCACTCCATTGGGTGAAGTCGCGGATATCCCGCCGGGTAAAACGCACCTCTCGCAGCGTTTGCTGCCTGTCCGATGCCATCCCGTGCGCCATCTGCTGGATCAGTAATAACAGCTTGCGTGTCTGCGGTGGCATCTCGTCCAATGTCCGGCCTAAGATTTCATGGGCGAGCTGATTCGCCAGCCGGATATCATCTTTCGTCACTTCGATATATTCCAACGTCTTCCCCCGGTGCGCTGCCGTTTTGATGTCCCGCTGGTACTGATGCAGCAGCGCGATGCTCTGAATGAGCGTCAGGTATTTCATATGGTCACGGCGGGTGCGGGTTTTGTCTGACATAAAGGTCAGTTGCGACGCATACGGATTGACCACATTCAAGGGTTTCAGCAGCCGCTGGGCGTTCTGGTGAAGCTGAGTCAGATAGTCGCGCTCGTTTTCAGCCAATAAGCCTGCCAGTGTCTGTTTCTGGCGCTGTAAAGCATGGATGGCTTCGGTCTGTTCGCGGGATTCATTGACCGTCAGCACCAGACAGCGATTGAGCAGTTCTTCGTCCACATCGATAGCGGTCGTCGTTAACATCAGCATCACCGGGCCTTTGACGGTGTAGCTTTTGGTAACGAGGTTTCCGGTCGCTTCATCCTTGCCCGTGCTTGCCATTGTTAACTCGCCATCTGACTGCAACAGCTTGAGTGCGTAAGCCGCCTGCCGTACCCCTTCTTCTTCCGCTATCGCTAAAATCTTGTGCTGGAGATGGGTTTCGCCCAGATAGAACAGACTTTGCCCGGTCATGGCGCTGTACTGGGTGCGCTCTTCTTCCGGCATCAGGTTCAGTACGGCCTCCATCAGGGAGGATTTTCCGGCCGCGCTGCTGCTTTGGATCAGGACGGCTAAGGGGTTGGGCAGTTTACGGCTCACGGCAGCCAAAAAGCCGGCCAGTAAGTTAGTGGATTCACCGACCACGCCACAGGCGGCTAAGTCAGCGGTAATACGGGCAGTCAGATAGGGATCTTGCAGCAAGGCCAGCGCTGCCTTTTGTTCGGTGTCACTCATTGTCGGCACATTGACCACTGATACCTTGCCGCCTTGCTGTTGCCATTGTTCAGCAGCCAGCAACACCTGCCCCAGCGCCCGCCGCAGATCCGCTTCGCCCAGTCCCAGCTCAGTGGCGGCCATGCGGGAGTAACTGTTACGTGAACGGCCGCTCATCAGATCAACCCCGTCGGCGAACAACACCCCGCTTTGCCTGTCCAGCACCTGCGCATTGAGTTTCATCGCAGCGGAACCTGCCTTAACTGATCCCATGCCGCGCAGACACCATTGCAGTGTGCCGACTGACACGAGCAGCTCGCCATGCTCACCCGACTCACAGACCACATTCGGCGTCACGCGGGGCGCCGGTTCGGCGGCGAAAGGGGAAGCGGGTTCTGGCACCGTGTCCGGCTCAGGTGTCTGGCGCTCTAGAGCCACCATATCCGCCGCCTCCTGCATCGGTACAGCACTCTCAATCAGCAGGGCAAAGGCGGTTTCGGGTTCGGCCATCTGACACAGATATTCATTGGCATCCCTGCCCGGTGGGAACACCAGGCGCAAGGGCGTAATCCCTTTGGCAACCAGCGCTGCCGCCAGTTTCACCGCCGCCTCATTGCCTGCGGTATCATTATCAAAGGCGATCAGCACCTGCTTAGTGCCGTGCTGCTCAAAGACCTGCCAGTGGTCAGCGGTCACACCATGCACCCCATAGGCCGCCGTGACATTGCGCTGCCCCGTCACCCAGAACGACATCGCATCAATGAGCGATTCACACAGGATAAGCGTCCTGGACGCACCCAGTGCGGCTTCATTCCAGACGCCGTGATGTGCGCCCGGCAGGTACAGATGACGGATAACCGACGCCCGCAGATCATCACTGATCATGCGCCCGTACAGTTCGTGGATTTGCCCCTGTGTACCCATCACCGGCACAACCAGCGAACCGCGCAGATGCTCCCGCCCGTTCTCCCGCAGCACACCGACTGCTTGCAGACGGCGGCGGATCTCTGCTCCGGCCTTGTATTTACTGGGCGGCAGGCGGTAAGCAAGCGTGCGGTTGGCAAAGCCCAGCTTAAACTGACTGACCAGCTCAGGATGATTCAGCCGCCGTCTGGACAGATACGCCTGAGCCTCCGGCGCAGTCAGCAAGGTATGGTGATAAAACTCAACCACCCGTGACAGCAACCCCTGTTGGCCGATCGTATCATTGGCCAGCTCTTCCGGCTGCACCAGCGGCTCAACCGCCGGATTGTGCCCCAGCACGGCTTTTAAGCGTTCGGCGGCATGACGCAGGCTCAGATTTTCCGTTTGCATGACCCAGTCCAGCACTGAACCGCCCGCCTCGCAGCCAAAGCAGTGATAGAGATTTTTCGCCGGTGTAATCACCATCGAGGGCGTTTTCTCCTCATGGAACGGGCACAACACCGTCATATCTTTGCCGCGCTTAAACAACTGCCGTCCTTGCTGCTCAATAATAGCCACTAAAGAGACGGCGGTTTTCAGGTGCTGTAATTCTGCTTCGGGAATGCGAGCCATAAAGTGACCTTCCTAAAATTGCGTCAAGATTCCATTGCTCTTTTATTTAGTATCCGATAGGATACCAATATAAAGCAAGCACTTTTTGGGGGATAGAATGAAGGCAAATTTCTCTGACTGGTTTAATTCAATGAGTATTGCTAACAGACTCATCGCCCTGCGCAAGCAAAAAGGCTTATCACAACAGGCATTAGCGGATGCTATCGGCATTCATGTCACACAGGTAAAACGTTATGAGGGCGGGATTTCGTTACCGTCTTTAGAGGCCGTTAAGAAGATAGCGCAGACACTGCGAGTGACGACAGATTCACTGATATTTGAAGATGATGAGCTACAACCTGATAGCGATTTAGCTCTACAGTTTCAGGCTATCAGCAACATGCAGCCGGAACAGCGGCAGGTGATAAAGGAAGTGCTGGAAGGGATGATCATTAAATATGAAGCTGAACGCTGGTCTTCCAGGATGAAGTAAAAACGATTAACGCAACGTATTCGGGCGGGCACCCGAACACGCTGCTAACCACAAGCAACTAATAGGAGTTGAACATGGCTAAGGCGCATTCTAGGCAAAACCGTGCAGTAAATAAAGCGACAAAAACAGAACGTTATTACACCGTGGGATACGTGCCGCAAAATGACAAGGCCAACGCCCCGCCTGCCATCCATCTTAAAGGCCAATGGCTTAAGGCGGCTGGGTTTGATAAGGGCTGTACCCTGACCGTGAAGATTATGGATGGCTGTCTGGTGTTGATCCCTGACAGTGACGAGACCCGCACCATTAAGCAACAGTACCAGCGCCAGCAAGATCAGCTCAGTGAAATTAAGCTCAAGATGCGGGAACTGCTTGGCGACTACACAAGCCGCTAAGGGCAGGGACTGAGCGGTTCTAAAAAAGAACAAAGCCGGAAGATCACGGGATCTTTCCGGCTTTTTTGTTTATTTACTGATATATACAGAAGGCCCCGTAAACTGTATATGCATACATTCCAGATTTAACCGAAAATTAGAGCCATTAATTATTACTTTATTATGACCATTTTCTTTTTTTATCTCGATTTTTGCTAACATGTTAACGGCAATGCCTTCAATATTAATAGATGTAACGCCACCACAGTTTATACCACACCTACATTTGTTATATCCTTTTACCCATTTTGCAGGTGGGTTGTCTGGTAATTTTCCGATTAAGTCAAAACTTATTATTACTGTTGGCCCTTCACGATCTATTTTTATATCAAAGAGATCTATGTCTGATATTTCTACAGGTTTAGAAAATACTTTATTAAGCAATATCGTGCCATCAAGATCATTCCAAAACATATGATATCTCCTAGAAACTATAGTGATCTAATGTTCCTGGGACACTCCCAGTTCGAATGTTATCAATAGGTCTTACATTTAAATGAGGCCCTTGATTACCTACACCATCGGGGTAATAGTGCCCCGCAGAATGATCTTGGATAATCACCTTAGTTCCATCAGCTTTTGTGAATTGATATTCCTTTGTCCATATTGGTTTACCATTATTTCCAATTATTGTTTCATTATTTGAATCAGTCATACGAACGTGCCTATATTGACTTTCAAAACCAGTTTTTGGATCAAATATTTTATCAGGCTGTTGATTCATCGGTATTCCCGCATCTCTTTTTGCTGCTCTAAAAGCCGCATTCCTTGAACCAAATTTAGGACATTTTTCCAGCCCGAACGGGTCAACAAAATTCGCTGGATTATGCACATAAGAATACGGGTTAAAGCCCCCCGCCAGCCCAATGGGGTCTTAGGAGTGATTCCGGTGCGGTCGTACTTTTTTACGTGATTTTTTCTTTGAATATCAGCTTATTAAAGAACCTTTTTTACCCGTTTAGCCCACATCCACGAACTTAAAACGCCGATACGCACTTTTGCGCTGTTTTGCCATGTTGCCCCGGTGCACTTTTGCCAGACTACCGCCGCAAGCCGTTATGCAGTATAGCGCCCCTTTTTCTGATTGATGGGGTAATCAACCTGATTTTGTGCAGTTTTTCACTTTCGGCAACGGGCGAACGCGGCCCGGCTTGCCGGGCGGCGGGCGGCCGTTCTGCGGGGGCGGGTGGCAAAGAACCCGCAAGCGGCGCATTGCGACGCTCTCAGGCACTGAGGCTCAGGTTTGACACCGTTTCGTGGGAGGCGCCTTGCTCAAGGGAAGCCCCCTGCGGGGGCTGCACGGGGCGGAGATGGCGAGCACGGGAACGAGCAAGGAGAGAAGCGACTGCGAGCCGGGCGCAGTAAGTCGCTGCGGGGTCGGGGCGGGGGAGGTAAATTTGCGGAGGCCGCAGGCCGACCTGCCTACAGGGAAGTTTGCCGGAACAACGCAAGGCAGCTAAAGAAGACGTGATTTTGCCGGAACGTGGCACAGTGCTCAGGGTCGGCGCAGGTCTTTGGCCGGGATCGGCTCAGAAGCTGACAGCAGAAGGCGCAGCCTTGTGCGGTGCACCTTGCGATGCCGATAAGCGGGGGCGCCAGACATAATGTGTATTATGCGATGCGAGCCGCTCTCCGGCGCAGGGGGGGACTACGTGGCTGAACGGCGAGTTTCGCATAATTCCCCAACATTATGTTGAGTGGGCTTTGGGCGGCCTGCACTGACTGAACGGGGGCGGCAGGGGTCAGGCCGACCATTGCCCACGTACCCCCGCGAACACGGAGGCCAACGGGCAGTCCGGCCACGGTCTGCCCCTGCACTGAACCCAGCGAACTTAACGGGGACGCTCAGGCTGTCCGGTGCGCTGCGGTATCCGTTTGGCGTCTGGCTCTCCGCTGGCACAGTCTGAACCGTTCTCTGAGCGTCCGGTCTGGCTGTCTGCATCCGGCAAGGCCTGAGAGTCTCGCTCTGCCGGATGGGTTCGGCTGTGTACCTGCTTGAGCTGTTTGATCGCCACTTTGGTATAGATTTGTGTTGTATTCAGCTTTTCATGCCCCAGCATCGCCTGGATATGGCGGATATCGGCACCGTTATCCAGCATCTGCGTGGCCATTGAGTGCCGGAACAGGTGACACGCCCCCGGCTTGTCCAGATGTGCCTGCTGCCGGATGGCTTTGCCTGCGATTTGCGTCAGGTGTCCCAGACTCAGCGGCCTGCCCTTTTGCGAGATAAACAGATAACCGCTGTCATAGTGCGCGGCCAGTTGTGGCCTGACGTTGACCAGATAGCGTTTCAGCCAGCCCAGCGCCCGCTCACCGACAGGCACAACCCGATCTTTATTCCCTTTGCCCTGATTTACCACGACCGCACCACGTTCGAAGTCGATGTCGCCCCGCTGAAGCTGGCGCAGCTCCATACGCCGGATGCCGCTGCTCCAGAGGATTTCCAGCATCACCCGGTTGCGGAACCCCAGCACACCCTGATCGTCAAGGCTCTCCAGCACCTGTGTGGTTTCCCGTTCACTCAGGATCTGCGCCGGCAGCCGCTTTTCTTCTTTCGGCAACACCATCTGCTCGGCCGGGTTGTAGAGGATGTGATGGCGTTGCAGTAACCAGCGGAACCACAGCCGCAGGGCGATCAGCCGTTCCCGCTGACCGTTATTGCCGTAAGGCTGACCATCGGCTTTACGGTAAGCCCGCAGATACCGCTGCCAGCTTTCCAGTAACACCAGGGTGACCTGTGCGGGGTAACGAACCGTACGCTGTTCGCACCAGTCGATAAAGGGCAGCAGGTAACTACGGTATGTTTCCCGCGTACGGTCAGCCCGGCCTTGTGCCAGCAGCGTGTCGAACCACGCTTCAAGCTGTTGGCGCAGTGTGATCAGGGTGTTGTCGTGTGAAGTTATCATGCGGATTGTCCTTTTTGTGATGGAAGCTATCCGGCAGTACGGTATGACGGGACGATGTTAATGTGTTGCCGGAACAGTGATTTTTGAGTTTGTCCAACTTGCGCGCTGTCTGCCCTGTCTGGCTGCGGTCTGATAGCGGTTTTGTCTGCCCCAACTTGATACCAACTTGAACCCAACTTGTGGGCAACTTGCGTTGTTTTCAGTCCAACTTGCGGTGATCATACGGGCACGATCAAACCGCTTAAGTGGGCGCTGTCGCCCTCGCCATCCCACAGCAGTTCGTATTGCAACAGATGCCCGCGACTGCCACCGTGGATCAGCAGGTATTCCATCTCAGCCAGTCGCTGACAATGCACCTTAAGCTGATTGTCACTCCATTGGGTGAAGTCGCGGATATCCCGCCGGGTAAAACGCACCTCTCGCAGCGTTTGCTGCCTGTCCGATGCCATCCCGTGCGCCATCTGCTGGATCAGTAATAACAGCTTGCGTGTCTGCGGTGGCATCTCGTCCAATGTCCGGCCTAAGATTTCATGGGCGAGCTGATTCGCCAGCCGGATATCATCTTTCGTCACTTCGATATATTCCAACGTCTTCCCCCGGTGCGCTGCCGTTTTGATGTCCCGCTGGTACTGATGCAGCAGCGCGATGCTCTGAATGAGCGTCAGGTATTTCATATGGTCACGGCGGGTGCGGGTTTTGTCTGACATAAAGGTCAGTTGCGACGCATACGGATTGACCACATTCAAGGGTTTCAGCAGCCGCTGGGCGTTCTGGTGAAGCTGAGTCAGATAGTCGCGCTCGTTTTCAGCCAATAAGCCTGCCAGTGTCTGTTTCTGGCGCTGTAAAGCATGGATGGCTTCGGTCTGTTCGCGGGATTCATTGACCGTCAGCACCAGACAGCGATTGAGCAGTTCTTCGTCCACATCGATAGCGGTCGTCGTTAACATCAGCATCACCGGGCCTTTCACCGTGTAGCTTTTGGTGACCAGATTGCCCGTGGCTTCATCCTTGCCTGTACTTGCCATTGTCAGCTCGCCATCTGACTGCAACAGCTTGAGTGCGTAAGCCGCCTGCCGCACGCCTTCTTCTTCCGCGATGGCTAAAATCTTGTGCTGGAGATGGGTTTCGCCCAGATAGAACAGACTTTGCCCGGTCATGGCGCTGTACTGGGTGCGATCTTCTTCCGGCATCAGGTTCAGTACGGCCTCCATCAATGAGGATTTTCCGGCCGCGCTGCTGCTTTGGATCAGGACGGCTAAGGGGTTGGGCAGTTTACGGCTCACGGCAGCCAAAAAGCCGGCCAGTAAGTTAGTGGACTCACCAACCACACCACAGGCGGCTAAGTCAGCGGTAATACGGGCAGTCAGATAGGGATCTTGCAGCAAGGCCAGCGCTGCCTTTTGTTCGGCGTCACTCATTGTCGGCACATTGACCACTGATACCTTGCCGCCTTGCTGTTGCCATTGTTCAGCAGCCAGCAACACCTGCCCCAGCGCCCGCCGCAGATCCGCTTCGCCCAGTCCCAGCTCAGTGGCGGCCAGTCGTGCATAACTCTGACGTGAACGGCCGCTCATCAGATCAACGCCATCCGCGAACAACACACCGCTTTGCCTGTCCAGCACCTGCGCATTGAGTTTCATCGCAGCGGAACCTGCCTTTACTGATCCCATGCCGCGCAGACACCATTGCAGTGTGCCGACTGACACGAGCAGCTCGCCATGCTCACCCGACTCACAGACCACATTCGGCGTCACGCGGGGCGCCGGTTCGGCGGCGAAAGGGGAAGCGGGTTCGGGTGCTGTGTCCGGCTCAGGTGTCTGGCGCTCTAGAGCCACCATATCCGCCGCCTCCTGCATCGGTACAGCACTCTCAATCAGCAGAGCAAAGGCGGTTTCGGGTTCGGCCATCTGACACAGATATTCATTGGCATCCCTGCCCGGCGGGAATACCACGCGCAGCGGTGTGATCCCCTTGGCAACCAGTGCTGACGCCAGTTTCACCGCGGCATCATTGCCTGCGGTATCATTATCAAAGGCGATCAGCACCTGCTTAATGTTGTGCTGTTCAAAGACCTGCCAGTGATCAGCGGTCACACCATGCACCCCATAGGCCGCCGTGACATTGCGCTGCCCCGTCACCCAGAACGACATCGCATCAATGAGTGATTCACACAGGATAAGCGTTTTGGACGCACCCAGCGCCGCTTCATTCCAGACGCCTTGATGTGCGCCCGGCAGGTACAGATGGCGAACAACTGATGCCCGCAGATCATCACTGATCATGCGCCCGTACAGTTCGTGGATTTGCCCCTGTGTACCCATCACCGGCACAACCAGCGAACCGCGCAGATGCTCCCGCCCGTTCTCCCGCAGCACACCGACTGCTTGCAGACGGCGGCGGATCTCTGCTCCGGCCTTGTATTTACTGGGCGGCAGGCGGTAAGCAAGCGTGCGGTTGGCAAAGCCCAGCTTAAACTGACTGACCAGCTCAGGATGATTCAGCCGCCGTCTGGACAGATACGCCTGAGCCTCCGGCGCAGTCAGCAAGGTATGGTGATAAAACTCAACCACCCGTGACAGCAACCCCTGTTGGCCGATCGTATCATTGGCCAGCTCTTCCGGCTGCACCAGCGGCTCAACCGCCGGATTGTGCCCCAGCACGGCTTTTAAGCGTTCGGCGGCATGACGCAGGCTCAGATTTTCCGTTTGCATGACCCAGTCCAGCACTGAACCGCCCGCCTCGCAGCCAAAGCAGTGATAGAGATTTTTCGCCGGTGTAATCACCATCGAGGGCGTTTTCTCCTCATGGAACGGGCACAACACCGTCATATCTTTGCCGCGCTTAAACAACTGCCGTCCTTGCTGCTCAATAATAGCCACTAAAGAGACGGCGGTTTTCAGGTGCTGTAATTCTGCTTCGGGAATGCGAGCCATAAAGTGACCTTCCTAAAATTGCGTCAAGATTCCATTGCTCTTTTATTTAGTATCCGATAGGATACCAATATAAAGCAAGCACTTTTTGGGGGATAGAATGAAGGCAAATTTCTCTGACTGGTTTAATTCAATGAGTATTGCTAACAGACTCATCGCCCTGCGCAAGCAAAAAGGCTTATCACAACAGGCATTAGCGGATGCTATCGGCATTCATGTCACACAGGTAAAACGTTATGAGGGCGGGATTTCGTTACCGTCTTTAGAGGCCGTTAAGAAGATAGCGCAGACACTGCGAGTGACGACAGATTCACTGATATTTGAAGATGATGAGCTACAACCTGATAGCGATTTAGCTCTACAGTTTCAGGCTATCAGCAACATGCAGCCGGAACAGCGGCAGGTGATAAAGGAAGTGCTGGAAGGGATGATCATTAAATATGAAGCTGAACGCTGGTCTTCCAGGATGAAGTAAAAACGATTAACGCAACGTATTCGGGCGGGCACCCGAACACGCTGCTAACCACAAGCAACTAATAGGAGTTGAACATGGCTAAGGCGCATTCTAGGCAAAACCGTGCAGTAAATAAAGCGACAAAAACAGAACGTTATTACACCGTGGGATACGTGCCGCAAAATGACAAGGCCAACGCCCCGCCTGCCATCCATCTTAAAGGCCAATGGCTTAAGGCGGCTGGGTTTGATAAGGGCTGTACCCTGACCGTGAAGATTATGGATGGCTGTCTGGTGTTGATCCCTGACAGTGACGAGACCCGCACCATTAAGCAACAGTACCAGCGCCAGCAAGATCAGCTCAGTGAAATTAAGCTCAAGATGCGGGAACTGCTTGGCGACTACACAAGCCGCTAAGGGCAGGGACTGAGCGGTTCTAAAAAAGAACAAAGCCGGAAGATCACGGGATCTTTCCGGCTTTTTTGTTTATTTACTGATATATACAGAAGGCCCCGTAAACTGTATATGCATACATTCCAGATTTAACCGAAAATTAGAGCCATTAATTATTACTTTATTATGACCATTTTCTTTTTTTATCTCGATTTTTGCTAACATGTTAACGGCAATGCCTTCAATATTAATAGATGTAACGCCACCACAGTTTATACCACACCTACATTTGTTATATCCTTTTACCCATTTTGCAGGTGGGTTGTCTGGTAATTTTCCGATTAAGTCAAAACTTATTATTACTGTTGGCCCTTCACGATCTATTTTTATATCAAAGAGATCTATGTCTGATATTTCTACAGGTTTAGAAAATACTTTATTAAGCAATATCGTGCCATCAAGATCATTCCAAAACATATGATATCTCCTAGAAACTATAGTGATCTAATGTTCCTGGGACACTCCCAGTTCGAATGTTATCAATAGGTCTTACATTTAAATGAGGCCCTTGATTACCTACACCATCGGGGTAATAGTGCCCCGCAGAATGATCTTGGATAATCACCTTAGTTCCATCAGCTTTTGTGAATTGATATTCCTTTGTCCATATTGGTTTACCATTATTTCCAATTATTGTTTCATTATTTGAATCAGTCATACGAACGTGCCTATATTGACTTTCAAAACCAGTTTTTGGATCAAATATTTTATCAGGCTGTTGATTCATCGGTATTCCCGCATCTCTTTTTGCTGCTCTAAAAGCCGCATTCCTTGAACCAAATTTAGGACATTTTTCCAGCCCGAACGGGTCAACAAAATTCGCTGGATTATGCACATAAGAATACGGGTTAAAGCCCCCCGCCAGCCCAATGGGGTCTTAGGCACTATCCCGACGCCATCATACGATTGAGCGGACCTTTCCCCCTGATTTAGCAGCCTTTTTCTTCACCGCTTTTTCCCACCCTGTTAAAGAACATATCAACTCGCCCCGACGGGCACTTTGCCGATTTTAGCTCACTTTTTCCCCGATGTCAGTGCCGGGTTTCGGCCCGCTTTGCCTGCCAGAACCGGGTTTTCTCGATAACCCGTGGCGGCGGGGCAGCTTGTCTGCGCCGCTGACGCGGGTTGGCCGGGTGCGGGCCGGCGAGGCCCGCAGGTGAAGCTTTTCAGCGGGGAGCCCCCGCCCGCGGGGGCGGACGGGGCGGAGATGGCGAGTACGGGAACGAGCAAGGAGCCTGCGACTGCGAGCCGGACGCAGCCAGTGCAGCGGGGTTGGGCGGGGGCAATAAACCGCGGCCAGCTTGCTGGCCTGCCTTCAGGGCCGTTGACCCTGACGGACTGACCGGCAACGGTTTAAGGCGGATGTTAGCACCGGAGCCGCCAGGGACGGCGGCGACTGCGGCGGCCGGTTTTAGCACTGCGGCTGACAGCGGAAGGCGTCAGCCTTGCGCGCCTCTGGGGCTAAGAGGCTCCACCCGGCGGCCAGCCGCTCACCGGGGTTGAGGTGACCGCGCAGCGCCCGTGGGTGGGCGGCGCCGACATAATGTTTTGTTAAGCGTGGTGGGCCGTTCAGGCCCATTTCGCTTAATGTCACATTATGTTGAATGGCGGCTGACCGGCAACGATTGTTATAGAGAACGCCGAAGTTCAGCGCCGGGCGGCCGGCATTTACCGCCGGGCACGCCGATGGTAGGGAGGCAGTCCGTGCGCAGGGACGCGCGCGGTCTGCCTTTCACTGCACCCCACGCGCTCACAGGGAACCGGCTAACATTAAGATTGTCCGGCAACACAGCGCGTTCAGACCGGCTTCGGGCTGTCCGGCTTGTTACTCTCCGCCTGCTTATCGTCTGGCGTTGCCTGCTTTGACTGCCGTTCTGCCGGGTGGGTCTGCTCATGCACTTCCTTTAAGTGACCGATAGCCACCCGGGTATAGATTTGGGTGGTTTCCAGCTTCTCATGCCCCAGTATCGCCTGGATGTGCCGGGTGTCCGCGCCGTTCTCCAGCATCTGGGTTGCCATTGAGTGGCGGAACAGATGACAGGCCCCCGGTTTAGTCAGTTGCGCCTGTTTACGGATGCTGTCGGCGGCTATCCAGGTTAATGTGCCCTTTGCCAGTCCCCGGCCTTTCCTGGTGATAAACAGGTGTCCACTGTCACCCCGCCGCGTTAACTCGGGCCGGACGCTGAGCCAGCGGCTTAACCAGTGCAGCGCCTGTTCGCCGATGGGCACCACCCTATCTTTACGGCCTTTGCCCTGTCTGACCAGCACCACGCCGCGCCCGAAGTCCACCTCGCTTAACAGCAGGTTGGCTATTTCCATCCGCCGGATACCGGTACTCCACAGTACTTCAAGGATAGCGCGATTTCTCAGCCCGGTTGGGGTGTTGATATCCGTTGCGGCTAATACCGTGTGGGTTTCGTCTTCATTCATTACCTGTGCCGGCAGCCGTTTTTCTTCTTTCGGTAACACCAGACTGTCCACCGGGTTATACAGGATATGGTGACGTTGCAGCAGCCAGCGGAACCACTGACGTAAGACACTCAGGCGGTCCCGCTGACTGCCCGGCGTGTAGGGCTGGCCGTCCGCTTTGCGGTGGCTTCTCAGCCAGCGCTGGTAACTTTCCAGCAACGGCAGGCTGACCTGCGGTGCGGTCATGACTCCACGGGCTTCACACCAGCTGATGAACGGCAACAGCCGCTCTTCATAGGACTCCTGAGTCCGTTCGCTTAAGCCCTGTCCCCGCACGGCTTCCAGCCAGGCGGCCAGATGCTGGCGTAAGGTGGCGAAGCGGGCCGGGATGGCGTCGGGTTGACCGTGGGTCTCCGTCACCGAGGGACGTTTTTTTCTGTCTGGCGAGGCCAGTGTTGCCGCCGGGCTGGCCGGGATAGCGTGCTGTTGCTGCAACCAGTCGAACCACAGGCGTAAGGCGCGCAGGCGTCGGCGCTGACTGTCCGGCGGGTAGGGCTGACCGTTGGCTTTGCGGTACCGGGCCAGATGCTGCTGCCAGTTTTCCAGTAACGGTTCGGTGACCTGAGCCGCGGATATTACGCCCTGTTCCTCACACCAGTTGACGAACGGTGACAGCCGTTCATGACGGGCGGACTGGCTCTTTTGACTCGCCCCCTGCAACAGCAGGTTATCCAGATACGCGTCCAGATGCTGGCGCAGGGTCAGCGGGCGGGAGTTGGATTGATGTTTAACGGGTGATGACATGATGGATTTCCTGTAGGGAACAGCGGTTAGTGTTATCGGTGTGTGATACGTCACTACGGTACGATGGCTTGATTCTTAGGTGGCCGGAACAGTCCTTTTCTGTCTGCCCAGACTTGCGAGTCATTCAGCCCTTTGCTACTGCGGCTTGCAGCCGGTTTTGGCGAACCCGACTTGACCCCGACTTGGGGCAGACTTGACCCTGACTTGCCTTCATTTGAGCCAGACTTGCACCCGTCATATTCACACTTTCCTTTCTGGCTTTCGGGTTCGTTGATGAAGGGGCAGTACGGTACGACGGCCTGATTTTTAGGGGGCCGGAACAGTCCTTTTCAGGCTGTCCCGACTTGCGAACCGTTCAGCCCTTTGTCACTGCGGCTTGCCGCCGGTTTTGGCGAACCAGACTTGGCCCTGACTTGGGGCAGACTTGACCCCGACTTGCCTTCATCCGGGCCAGACTTGCACGAGTCATATACACTATTGGCAGCCTGATTTTCCGGTTCAATCAGACCGCACAGGTGGGCTTCTTCCGCTTTATCGCCATTCCAGAGCAGTTCATATTGCAACAGATGGCCGCGACTGCCGCCGTGTGTCAGCAGGTATTCCATGTCACTCAGGCGCTGACAGTGGAGTTTAAGCTGGCTGTCACTCCAGTGGGTATAACTGCGGATATCCCGGCGGGTAAAGCGGATATCTTTCACCGGGCGTTGTTGCGCTGCCGCCGTGTCTTTCACCATTTGCTGTATCAGCAGCAACAGTTTTCGGGTCTGGGGCGGCATCTCATCCAGCGTACGGCCTAATATCTCGTGGGCCAGCCGGTTCGCCAGGCGGATATCTTCTTTGGTGACTTCGATATATTCAAGCCGTTTGCCCCGGTGTTCCGCGGTCTTCACCGTCCGCTGGTGCTGATGCAGCAGGGCGATACTTTGTATCAGGGTGAGATATTTCATGTGGTCGCGTCGGGTGCGGGTTTTATCGCTCATGAACGTTAACTGTGAGGCATGAGGGTTAACCACATTGAGCGGGCGCAACAGCCGCTGGGCGTTTTGATGCAGTTCGGTGATATACGCCTTTTCATTCTCTGCCAGTAAGCCTTCGAGGGTTTGTTTATGGCGCTGCAAGGCGTGGATAGCTTCGGTCTGTTCCCGCGATTCGTTCACCGTCAGCACCAGACAGCGGTTTAACAGCTCTTCATCGACATCTATTGCGGTGGTGGTGAGCATCAGCATCACCGGTCCTTTCACTGTGTACTGTTTGGTGACCAGATTACCGCTGGCATCGTCTTTACCGGTGCTGGCAATGGTCAGTTCGCCGTCGCTTTGCAACAGCTTAAGCGCATAGGCGGCCTGCCGCACCCCTTCCTCTTCGGCAATGGCTAAGATTTTATGCTGGAGATTGGTTTCCCCCAGATAGAACAGACTCTGGCCGGTCATGGCGCTGTATTGCAGCCGTTCTTCTTCCGGTATCAGATTGAGGACCGCATCCATTAAGCTGCTTTTCCCTGCCGCCGAACTGCTCTGTATCAGCACGGCCAGCGGACGGTCCAGCTTGCGACTGACGGCGGCTAAGTAACCGGCCAGCAGGTTAGTGGATTCGCCCACCACGCCACAGGCGGCTAAGTCAGCGGTGATGCGTTCACTCAGTTGCGGGTCTTGCAGCAGCGCCAGCGCCGCAGCCCGCTGGTCCTCACTCAGTTCGGGAACCGGCGGGGTTTCGGTTTGTTCACTGACGCCGGCCTGTTGACACTGTTCCAGTACCAGCAACACCTGCCCCAGTGCCCGGCGCAGGTCACCTTCGGCCAGCCCGAGTTCGGTGGCGGCCAGCCGCGCATACCCGCCCCGGCTGCGGGCGCTCATCATGTCCACGCTGTCGGCGAACATCACGCCGCTGTCAGTATCAACGACCTGAACATTCACTTTCATCACTGCCGCTCCGGCTTTCACCTGTGACAGGCCCCGGATACCCCACTGTTGTGTGCCCAGCGTCAGGGATATCTCGCCGTTAGCGCCGGTTTCCCAGACCACATTCGGCACTGACGGCAACGACGCTATACCGGCGGCTAATGTGCTGACTGTTTCCGGCACCGGAACCGGCTGATGTTTAGCCAGTGCGGCCCGCTCTGTTGCGGTGGTGGCCTGTATCTCTGCCGCGTCCTGCATCGGCACGGCACTGTCCAGCAGCAACCCGAAGGCCCGTTCCGGCTCGGCGACCTGACACAGATAGCCGTTGGCATCCATGCCCTCGGGGAACACCACCCGGAACACGGTGATACCGGCGGCAGTCAGTTCGGCGGCCAGTTTTACCGCGGCATCATTCCCGGCGGGGTCATTATCGAAGGCAATCAGCACCTGTCTGACCTGATGCTGTTTCAGTGCCTGCCAGTGGTCGGGAGTAAACCCGTTCACCCCGTAGGCGGCGGTGACATTACGGTAACCCGCTACCCAGAATGACATCGCATCGATTAATGATTCACACAGGATAAGCGAGGCTGACGCGGCTATGGCCGGTTCATTCCAGACACCGCTATGCGCCCCGGGCAGATACAGATGCCACGGTGTGCTTTTGCGCAGGTCTTCACCGATTTTACGGCCATAGATTTCGCGTATCTGGCCGTGCCGGTCGATAACCGGTATCACTAATGACCCTCTGAAGTGTTCATGCCCGTTGTCCCGCAGGATACCCGCCGCCATTAACCGGGCCCGGATAGCGGAACCGGCCTTGTATTTACTGGCGGGCAGCCGGTAGCCGAGGGTGCGGTTGGCAAAGCCCGGTTTAAAACAGGCGACTAATTCCGGGTGATTTAACCGGCGTTTTTCCAGATAAGCCAGGGCTTCGGGGGCGTTCAGCAACGTGTGGTGGTAGAACTCAACCACCCGGTTGAGCAGCGCCTGCCGTCCGGCTTCATCTTCGGCCAGCACGGCGGGTTCATCCGGCTGGACCAGCGGGGCCATTGCCGGATTCTCGCCCAGTTCCCCGCGCAGGCGTTCCACGGCATGGCGCAGGCTTAAGCCTTCGGTTTTCATCACCCAGTCCAGCACTGAGCCGCCGGCGTCACAGCCAAAACAGTGATAGAGATTTTTTGCCGGTGAGATAACCATTGACGGGGTTTTCTCCTGATGGAACGGGCACAGCAGTACGTAATCTTTGCCGCGTTTAAAGAGCTGTCGCCCCTGTTGCTCCACCACGGCGACTAAGGAGACGGCGGCTTTCAGGTGCTGTAATTCGGCTTCGGGAATGCGGGCCATAAAAATGTTCCTTTTAAATCCTTGTCAATGCTCTATATAGATACTATTATATGTCCCATAAAGGTTGTTTAGTCAAGTCTATTCAGAACAGGGGGAGATAATGGAAGCCATCACGACTGATAAAGGAACATTCTGGATGAGCTTTTCTGCCCGTTTTCTGCAACTGCGTAAGCAACAAGGACTAACTCAGCCACAGATGGCTGACAAGGTGGGGATACATCTGACACAAGTTCGCCGCTATGAATCTGGTGAGGCTCAACCCTCTTTAGACATTCTTAAACGTATTGCTGTTACGTTTAATGTTTCGGCTGACTGGCTGATATTTGAGGAGGGTGAGCGGGAGCCGCAGGACGAACTTAAGCTCAAGTTTGAAGCGGTTAAACAGATGGATGAGGAAGAACGACGCTCTGTGACCTCGGTTCTGGATGCAATGATTTTAAAACATCAGGCAAAACGGTTATTGGGCTGACCTGATTTAATGCGGCTCTACCGTGGTTGCAACACGATATAGCCGCTAACCACAAGCAACTATGCGAGGTAGTTAATTATGGCTAAGACGCATTCTAAGGCAGAAGTCGCTGTAAATAAAGCAGCGAAAACAGAACGTTATTACACCGTGGGATACGTGCCGCAAAACGACAAGGCTAAAGCACCACCTGCGATACACCTGAAAGGTCAATGGCTTAAGGCCGCAGGCTTTGATATTGGCGGTACTTTAACGGTGAAAGTGATGAATGGTTGTCTGGTGCTGATACCGGACAGTGACAACACCCACACCATCAGGCAACAGTACCTGCGTCAGCAGGAGCAACTCAGTGATATCAAGCTCCGCATGCGCGAACTCATTGGCGATTACAAAACCATTTAAGGGAGGGGAGTAGCATGAGAGCAGGGATTGAGCAGCTAAAGGAAGTGCACCTGAGCCATGACGAAGCAATGGCACTGGCGCAACTGGTTAAACGGTTGAGCTGGGCAGAGATACGGGCCTGTGCGGTTGATGACACAGAAGCCTGGGTTATCAAGGCCGCGATAGGGCGGCTCCAGTCGGCACTGGCGTATCATGGGTATTCGCCACGGTAAGAAAGAAGCAGGCCGGAAGCGATTCCGGCTTTTTGCTGTTTCAGAGAAAAAACAGAATAAAATATCCAAAATATAGCCTATGTATATATTTACCATTAATTTTATATTTTTCTATATTATTCCTTTGTTTACCTTCTTATTTATTTTATATTTTTGTGATTTTAATTTATATATTTAATATATAAGATCAACTCTGTAAAATATTTATTTTAAGTATAAAAATAATAAAGCCGGAAAGATCACGGGGATCTTTCCGGCTTATTTTTAAATGCTACTAAATTCTATATTTTTAGAAGGAAAACCATCAGGGAATGACATGCATTTGACGTTTCTTGATAAAACACCTTCTAAAAAATCAATGAAATTTTCTTGCCTATATTCAACTTCTGGTGCCCTTGCCGCAATAATAGCGACATTCCATAAGTCACTATTATCTGACGATACAACCCAAAATATATAATCGCCGTTATCTGTAACTCCCATAGGAAGCAATCCATTAATATCGGGATAAAGAATAAACGGATAATAATCTGGATCAGATTCAACAAGGGACTGAAAATCTTCAATAATCCATACTTTTTGCCTAAAAAAATTTAAATCATCATCTTCGCTAAATGGGTTAAATATAGTGATAAAATCAGCAATCCTACCTGTTCCATATTGGGTTATAAAATCAATATAGTCCTTAGGAAAAGAATACTGTTCATCTATTAACGGCCACGTTTTACCTTCACCATTTTCATTAGGATGAACGGGTAAGGGCAATAGATTCTTTAAGCTCTCTATACTCATTATTTATATTCCTGGAGGGTTAAGAACGGTGACATATTCAAAGAAGCCCCCTGAACCTTCAGCTTTCATTGTAATACCTGCTGGTATTCTGGATGGTCCCTTATAAATAGGAATAGAACTCATTTCAACAACTTCTCCTTGCTCTAAGGCTTTTCTTATTCTACCTTCGACTCCACTCATGACAGGAGTATTAGCAGGTCTTTGTTGAAGAGTAACCAGGTTCCTAACATCATCACCAGAACCACCTAATTGTCGTCCGAGCAAATGGCCCCTAGCTCTGTTAGAACCTTTTCCTGTAATAAATCCTGGCGGCTGTATATCGGGGCTAGCGTGCGTACCCATATTAATATGACCTTTATCTAAAGTGGCATGAACTCCTGTAGGGCGTCCTAAATGATCTAATTCGCCATATTTAATACTATTAGGACATCCCGTTAATCCGAGCGGATCAATCCAGTTCGCCGGATTATGGACGTATGCATACGGATTCAGACCCCCATTTAGCCCCAAAGGATCTTAGGCACTATCCCGACGCCATCATACGATTGAGCGGACCTTTCCCCCTGATTTAGCAGCCTTTTTCTTCACCGCTTTTTCCCACCCTGTTAAAGAACATATCAACTCGCCCCGACGGGCACTTTGCCGATTTTAGCTCACTTTTTCCCCGATGTCAGTGCCGGGTTTCGGCCCGCTTTGCCTGCCAGAACCGGGTTTTCTCGATAACCCGTGGCGGCGGGGCAGCTTGTCTGCGCCGCTGACGCGGGTTGGCCGGGTGCGGGCCGGCGAGGCCCGCAGGTGAAGCTTTTCAGCGGGGAGCCCCCGCCCGCGGGGGCGGACGGGGCGGAGATGGCGAGTACGGGAACGAGCAAGGAGCCTGCGACTGCGAGCCGGACGCAGCCAGTGCAGCGGGGTTGGGCGGGGGCAATAAACCGCGGCCAGCTTGCTGGCCTGCCTTCAGGGCCGTTGACCCTGACGGACTGACCGGCAACGGTTTAAGGCGGATGTTAGCACCGGAGCCGCCAGGGACGGCGGCGACTGCGGCGGCCGGTTTTAGCACTGCGGCTGACAGCGGAAGGCGTCAGCCTTGCGCGCCTCTGGGGCTAAGAGGCTCCACCCGGCGGCCAGCCGCTCACCGGGGTTGAGGTGACCGCGCAGCGCCCGTGGGTGGGCGGCGCCGACATAATGTTTTGTTAAGCGTGGTGGGCCGTTCAGGCCCATTTCGCTTAATGTCACATTATGTTGAATGGCGGCTGACCGGCAACGATTGTTATAGAGAACGCCGAAGTTCAGCGCCGGGCGGCCGGCATTTACCGCCGGGCACGCCGATGGTAGGGAGGCAGTCCGTGCGCAGGGACGCGCGCGGTCTGCCTTTCACTGCACCCCACGCGCTCACAGGGAACCGGCTAACATTAAGATTGTCCGGCAACACAGCGCGTTCAGACCGGCTTCGGGCTGTCCGGCTTGTTACTCTCCGCCTGCTTATCGTCTGGCGTTGCCTGCTTTGACTGCCGTTCTGCCGGGTGGGTCTGCTCATGCACTTCCTTTAAGTGACCGATAGCCACCCGGGTATAGATTTGGGTGGTTTCCAGCTTCTCATGCCCCAGTATCGCCTGGATGTGCCGGGTGTCCGCGCCGTTCTCCAGCATCTGGGTTGCCATTGAGTGGCGGAACAGATGACAGGCCCCCGGTTTAGTCAGTTGCGCCTGTTTACGGATGCTGTCGGCGGCTATCCAGGTTAATGTGCCCTTTGCCAGTCCCCGGCCTTTCCTGGTGATAAACAGGTGTCCACTGTCACCCCGCCGCGTTAACTCGGGCCGGACGCTGAGCCAGCGGCTTAACCAGTGCAGCGCCTGTTCGCCGATGGGCACCACCCTATCTTTACGGCCTTTGCCCTGTCTGACCAGCACCACGCCGCGCCCGAAGTCCACCTCGCTTAACAGCAGGTTGGCTATTTCCATCCGCCGGATACCGGTACTCCACAGTACTTCAAGGATAGCGCGATTTCTCAGCCCGGTTGGGGTGTTGATATCCGTTGCGGCTAATACCGTGTGGGTTTCGTCTTCATTCATTACCTGTGCCGGCAGCCGTTTTTCTTCTTTCGGTAACACCAGACTGTCCACCGGGTTATACAGGATATGGTGACGTTGCAGCAGCCAGCGGAACCACTGACGTAAGACACTCAGGCGGTCCCGCTGACTGCCCGGCGTGTAGGGCTGGCCGTCCGCTTTGCGGTGGCTTCTCAGCCAGCGCTGGTAACTTTCCAGCAACGGCAGGCTGACCTGCGGTGCGGTCATGACTCCACGGGCTTCACACCAGCTGATGAACGGCAACAGCCGCTCTTCATAGGACTCCTGAGTCCGTTCGCTTAAGCCCTGTCCCCGCACGGCTTCCAGCCAGGCGGCCAGATGCTGGCGTAAGGTGGCGAAGCGGGCCGGGATGGCGTCGGGTTGACCGTGGGTCTCCGTCACCGAGGGACGTTTTTTTTCTGTCTGGCGAGGCCAGTGTTGCCGCCGGGCTGGCCGGGATAGCGTGCTGTTGCTGCAACCAGTCGAACCACAGGCGTAAGGCGCGCAGGCGTCGGCGCTGACTGTCCGGCGGGTAGGGCTGACCGTTGGCTTTGCGGTACCGGGCCAGATGCTGCTGCCAGTTTTCCAGTAACGGTTCGGTGACCTGAGCCGCGGATATTACGCCCTGTTCCTCACACCAGTTGACGAACGGTGACAGCCGTTCATGACGGGCGGACTGGCTCTTTTGACTCGCCCCCTGCAACAGCAGGTTATCCAGATACGCGTCCAGATGCTGGCGCAGGGTCAGCGGGCGGGAGTTGGATTGATGTTTAACGGGTGATGACATGATGGATTTCCTGTAGGGAACAGCGGTTAGTGTTATCGGTGTGTGATACGTCACTACGGTACGATGGCTTGATTCTTAGGTGGCCGGAACAGTCCTTTTCTGTCTGCCCAGACTTGCGAGTCATTCAGCCCTTTGCTACTGCGGCTTGCAGCCGGTTTTGGCGAACCCGACTTGACCCCGACTTGGGGCAGACTTGACCCTGACTTGCCTTCATTTGAGCCAGACTTGCACCCGTCATATTCACACTTTCCTTTCTGGCTTTCGGGTTCGTTGATGAAGGGGCAGTACGGTACGACGGCCTGATTTTTAGGGGGCCGGAACAGTCCTTTTCAGGCTGTCCCGACTTGCGAACCGTTCAGCCCTTTGTCACTGCGGCTTGCCGCCGGTTTTGGCGAACCAGACTTGGCCCTGACTTGGGGCAGACTTGACCCCGACTTGCCTTCATCCGGGCCAGACTTGCACGAGTCATATACACTATTGGCAGCCTGATTTTCCGGTTCAATCAGACCGCACAGGTGGGCTTCTTCCGCTTTATCGCCATTCCAGAGCAGTTCATATTGCAACAGATGGCCGCGACTGCCGCCGTGTGTCAGCAGGTATTCCATGTCACTCAGGCGCTGACAGTGGAGTTTAAGCTGGCTGTCACTCCAGTGGGTATAACTGCGGATATCCCGGCGGGTAAAGCGGATATCTTTCACCGGGCGTTGTTGCGCTGCCGCCGTGTCTTTCACCATTTGCTGTATCAGCAGCAACAGTTTTCGGGTCTGGGGCGGCATCTCATCCAGCGTACGGCCTAATATCTCGTGGGCCAGCCGGTTCGCCAGGCGGATATCTTCTTTGGTGACTTCGATATATTCAAGCCGTTTGCCCCGGTGTTCCGCGGTCTTCACCGTCCGCTGGTGCTGATGCAGCAGGGCGATACTTTGTATCAGGGTGAGATATTTCATGTGGTCGCGTCGGGTGCGGGTTTTATCGCTCATGAACGTTAACTGTGAGGCATGAGGGTTAACCACATTGAGCGGGCGCAACAGCCGCTGGGCGTTTTGATGCAGTTCGGTGATATACGCCTTTTCATTCTCTGCCAGTAAGCCTTCGAGGGTTTGTTTATGGCGCTGCAAGGCGTGGATAGCTTCGGTCTGTTCCCGCGATTCGTTCACCGTCAGCACCAGACAGCGGTTTAACAGCTCTTCATCGACATCTATTGCGGTGGTGGTGAGCATCAGCATCACCGGTCCTTTCACTGTGTACTGTTTGGTGACCAGATTACCGCTGGCATCGTCTTTACCGGTGCTGGCAATGGTCAGTTCGCCGTCGCTTTGCAACAGCTTAAGCGCATAGGCGGCCTGCCGCACCCCTTCCTCTTCGGCAATGGCTAAGATTTTATGCTGGAGATTGGTTTCCCCCAGATAGAACAGACTCTGGCCGGTCATGGCGCTGTATTGCAGCCGTTCTTCTTCCGGTATCAGATTGAGGACCGCATCCATTAAGCTGCTTTTCCCTGCCGCCGAACTGCTCTGTATCAGCACGGCCAGCGGACGGTCCAGCTTGCGACTGACGGCGGCTAAGTAACCGGCCAGCAGGTTAGTGGATTCGCCCACCACGCCACAGGCGGCTAAGTCAGCGGTGATGCGTTCACTCAGTTGCGGGTCTTGCAGCAGCGCCAGCGCCGCAGCCCGCTGGTCCTCACTCAGTTCGGGAACCGGCGGGGTTTCGGTTTGTTCACTGACGCCGGCCTGTTGACACTGTTCCAGTACCAGCAACACCTGCCCCAGTGCCCGGCGCAGGTCACCTTCGGCCAGCCCGAGTTCGGTGGCGGCCAGCCGCGCATACCCGCCCCGGCTGCGGGCGCTCATCATGTCCACGCTGTCGGCGAACATCACGCCGCTGTCAGTATCAACGACCTGAACATTCACTTTCATCACTGCCGCTCCGGCTTTCACCTGTGACAGGCCCCGGATACCCCACTGTTGTGTGCCCAGCGTCAGGGATATCTCGCCGTTAGCGCCGGTTTCCCAGACCACATTCGGCACTGACGGCAACGACGCTATACCGGCGGCTAATGTGCTGACTGTTTCCGGCACCGGAACCGGCTGATGTTTAGCCAGTGCGGCCCGCTCTGTTGCGGTGGTGGCCTGTATCTCTGCCGCGTCCTGCATCGGCACGGCACTGTCCAGCAGCAACCCGAAGGCCCGTTCCGGCTCGGCGACCTGACACAGATAGCCGTTGGCATCCATGCCCTCGGGGAACACCACCCGGAACACGGTGATACCGGCGGCAGTCAGTTCGGCGGCCAGTTTTACCGCGGCATCATTCCCGGCGGGGTCATTATCGAAGGCAATCAGCACCTGTCTGACCTGATGCTGTTTCAGTGCCTGCCAGTGGTCGGGAGTAAACCCGTTCACCCCGTAGGCGGCGGTGACATTACGGTAACCCGCTACCCAGAATGACATCGCATCGATTAATGATTCACACAGGATAAGCGAGGCTGACGCGGCTATGGCCGGTTCATTCCAGACACCGCTATGCGCCCCGGGCAGATACAGATGCCACGGTGTGCTTTTGCGCAGGTCTTCACCGATTTTACGGCCATAGATTTCGCGTATCTGGCCGTGCCGGTCGATAACCGGTATCACTAATGACCCTCTGAAGTGTTCATGCCCGTTGTCCCGCAGGATACCCGCCGCCATTAACCGGGCCCGGATAGCGGAACCGGCCTTGTATTTACTGGCGGGCAGCCGGTAGCCGAGGGTGCGGTTGGCAAAGCCCGGTTTAAAACAGGCGACTAATTCCGGGTGATTTAACCGGCGTTTTTCCAGATAAGCCAGGGCTTCGGGGGCGTTCAGCAACGTGTGGTGGTAGAACTCAACCACCCGGTTGAGCAGCGCCTGCCGTCCGGCTTCATCTTCGGCCAGCACGGCGGGTTCATCCGGCTGGACCAGCGGGGCCATTGCCGGATTCTCGCCCAGTTCCCCGCGCAGGCGTTCCACGGCATGGCGCAGGCTTAAGCCTTCGGTTTTCATCACCCAGTCCAGCACTGAGCCGCCGGCGTCACAGCCAAAACAGTGATAGAGATTTTTTGCCGGTGAGATAACCATTGACGGGGTTTTCTCCTGATGGAACGGGCACAGCAGTACGTAATCTTTGCCGCGTTTAAAGAGCTGTCGCCCCTGTTGCTCCACCACGGCGACTAAGGAGACGGCGGCTTTCAGGTGCTGTAATTCGGCTTCGGGAATGCGGGCCATAAAAATGTTCCTTTTAAATCCTTGTCAATGCTCTATATAGATACTATTATATGTCCCATAAAGGTTGTTTAGTCAAGTCTATTCAGAACAGGGGGAGATAATGGAAGCCATCACGACTGATAAAGGAACATTCTGGATGAGCTTTTCTGCCCGTTTTCTGCAACTGCGTAAGCAACAAGGACTAACTCAGCCACAGATGGCTGACAAGGTGGGGATACATCTGACACAAGTTCGCCGCTATGAATCTGGTGAGGCTCAACCCTCTTTAGACATTCTTAAACGTATTGCTGTTACGTTTAATGTTTCGGCTGACTGGCTGATATTTGAGGAGGGTGAGCGGGAGCCGCAGGACGAACTTAAGCTCAAGTTTGAAGCGGTTAAACAGATGGATGAGGAAGAACGACGCTCTGTGACCTCGGTTCTGGATGCAATGATTTTAAAACATCAGGCAAAACGGTTATTGGGCTGACCTGATTTAATGCGGCTCTACCGTGGTTGCAACACGATATAGCCGCTAACCACAAGCAACTATGCGAGGTAGTTAATTATGGCTAAGACGCATTCTAAGGCAGAAGTCGCTGTAAATAAAGCAGCGAAAACAGAACGTTATTACACCGTGGGATACGTGCCGCAAAACGACAAGGCTAAAGCACCACCTGCGATACACCTGAAAGGTCAATGGCTTAAGGCCGCAGGCTTTGATATTGGCGGTACTTTAACGGTGAAAGTGATGAATGGTTGTCTGGTGCTGATACCGGACAGTGACAACACCCACACCATCAGGCAACAGTACCTGCGTCAGCAGGAGCAACTCAGTGATATCAAGCTCCGCATGCGCGAACTCATTGGCGATTACAAAACCATTTAAGGGAGGGGAGTAGCATGAGAGCAGGGATTGAGCAGCTAAAGGAAGTGCACCTGAGCCATGACGAAGCAATGGCACTGGCGCAACTGGTTAAACGGTTGAGCTGGGCAGAGATACGGGCCTGTGCGGTTGATGACACAGAAGCCTGGGTTATCAAGGCCGCGATAGGGCGGCTCCAGTCGGCACTGGCGTATCATGGGTATTCGCCACGGTAAGAAAGAAGCAGGCCGGAAGCGATTCCGGCTTTTTGCTGTTTCAGAGAAAAAACAGAATAAAATATCCAAAATATAGCCTATGTATATATTTACCATTAATTTTATATTTTTCTATATTATTCCTTTGTTTACCTTCTTATTTATTTTATATTTTTGTGATTTTAATTTATATATTTAATATATAAGATCAACTCTGTAAAATATTTATTTTAAGTATAAAAATAATAAAGCCGGAAAGATCACGGGGATCTTTCCGGCTTATTTTTAAATGCTACTAAATTCTATATTTTTAGAAGGAAAACCATCAGGGAATGACATGCATTTGACGTTTCTTGATAAAACACCTTCTAAAAAATCAATGAAATTTTCTTGCCTATATTCAACTTCTGGTGCCCTTGCCGCAATAATAGCGACATTCCATAAGTCACTATTATCTGACGATACAACCCAAAATATATAATCGCCGTTATCTGTAACTCCCATAGGAAGCAATCCATTAATATCGGGATAAAGAATAAACGGATAATAATCTGGATCAGATTCAACAAGGGACTGAAAATCTTCAATAATCCATACTTTTTGCCTAAAAAAATTTAAATCATCATCTTCGCTAAATGGGTTAAATATAGTGATAAAATCAGCAATCCTACCTGTTCCATATTGGGTTATAAAATCAATATAGTCCTTAGGAAAAGAATACTGTTCATCTATTAACGGCCACGTTTTACCTTCACCATTTTCATTAGGATGAACGGGTAAGGGCAATAGATTCTTTAAGCTCTCTATACTCATTATTTATATTCCTGGAGGGTTAAGAACGGTGACATATTCAAAGAAGCCCCCTGAACCTTCAGCTTTCATTGTAATACCTGCTGGTATTCTGGATGGTCCCTTATAAATAGGAATAGAACTCATTTCAACAACTTCTCCTTGCTCTAAGGCTTTTCTTATTCTACCTTCGACTCCACTCATGACAGGAGTATTAGCAGGTCTTTGTTGAAGAGTAACCAGGTTCCTAACATCATCACCAGAACCACCTAATTGTCGTCCGAGCAAATGGCCCCTAGCTCTGTTAGAACCTTTTCCTGTAATAAATCCTGGCGGCTGTATATCGGGGCTAGCGTGCGTACCCATATTAATATGACCTTTATCTAAAGTGGCATGAACTCCTGTAGGGCGTCCTAAATGATCTAATTCGCCATATTTAATACTATTAGGACATCCCGTTAATCCGAGCGGATCAATCCAGTTCGCCGGATTATGGACGTATGCATACGGATTCAGACCCCCATTTAGCCCCAAAGGATCGGGCATTATAAACCGCCCAATTTCCGGCGCATAATACCGATAAGTATTAAAGTGCAGCCCGGTCTCTTTGTCAAAATATTGCCCAGCAAAACGCAGGTTTTGGTCAAAATTTTTCGGTGAGCGCTCTGGTTCGCTAAAGAATGCGGCAGTGATACTGTTGACCGCACCAAAAGCATCATATTTGCCTGACCACGCAATCTTGCCCGCTTTATCCGTCACTTCCAGTGGCGCCCCGTTGATATCAGTGTGATACCAGAAATAATCACACACCGAACCTTTAGTCACAATGCAGGCTAGCGGCGTGTAGCTGTCATGGGATTCATAGCAATAAGTCTGGGTTTTACCCGTACTGACGTTACGCTCCTGCAACAATTTCAGGCCATGCCAGACAAAATCCGTTTGTTCCTGCTGAAGTGTGCCTGTCGGCCATGTAGTGACTACCTTGCGAATCCGCCGACCCAGCGCATCATAATGATAGTTGGCCTTCATACCGTTACCTTCGGCGATAATCAGGCGATTATCACCATCATAACGATAGCTTTGCTTGTTATTGGTGCTTGTTCCACGAGAAATCACATTGCCATGCGCATCATGTTCATAATGCCATTGGTTCCACTGCGTCAGCCTGTCGCCCTGCGGAGTCAGGTGTTTATTCTCTTCCGCCTCTTTTTCCATCATAGATTGTGGACGTTCAAGCAGGTTATCTGCACGGTCGTACCACAGCATTTCTTCAAAGCTGTCTACGCTGGTGACTTTTTTCAGCCGACTTTCAGAGTCATACAGGTATTCCACCCAACCACGGTAATGATCTTCCATCAGGCACAAATCATCCTGCCGGTCATAATGCCATGCCCGCCACGGTTTGCCCTGTCCGATGGATGCGGATTTATCTCTGACACTGTATTGGCTGATGCGACGGCCTAACGGATCATATTCACGGAACTGGAATAGTTTACCTTGTGTCCGGCTGGTTTCACGATGCAGGTTGTCACGCTCGAACTCGGTAATCATCTGTTGATTATGGCGAATAGCGCTAAGGTGACCGGAACCATAGTAGAGCCAGCGCAGAGTATCCCCCTGTGGAAGCGTCAGTTCGGTCAGGTTATCCATTTCATCATAACTGAACCGGGTCTCGTCCTCGCCGTTCTGCTCTCTAATCACCCGCCCCAGCGCATCATATTCAAAACCAATCGTATTCGGCTGCAATCCCAGTTGATTGCCTGCCGCATTAGGAATACGGGCAGCTTCCAGCAATCGCCCCATGTTATCCCACTGATACTGGTAACTGTCGGTATCAGTTTCCCTTTTGATAAGGTTACCCGCCGCATCGTAATGCAGATAAACCGGACGCACAGGTTGCCTGAATACCCGATCCCCCATCCGCTTTTCAGCACTCAACAAGCCAACGTTATTGTATTCATAATGGATTAACGTATCGTCAGGGCGAATTTCCTCAATCAGGCGCCCTTCTGCATCACGGTTTAACCGATAACGGCCACCATTGGCATTCTCAATCTGCACCAGATGCCCTTCGGGACTGTATTGGTAACGAACCTGCCGTTGCAGGCGGTCTGTTGTGCAGACAATTTGCCCTAATGCGTTATATTCCCAGGCACGAGAGGCATTTTCATTACGTTGATGATAAGTAAGCTGATTAGCACTATCCCACCCCATCTGCTCTGTCGAACCATCGGGATAGGTCACGCGCACTAACTGGCCGTTGTCATCATAGCTATAACGGACGGTTTCCATCAGCGCATTGGTAAAGTGGCTCAGTCGATTCTCATTGTCATACTGCCAGTCACTGCTTTGGCCGGAACAATCGGTATAGCGGATCAACTGCCCCTGACCGTTCCACATAAAACGGCTTTCCCCACCTTTGGCATCAATACGCTGATAAGGCCGCAGTGTATTGCCACTGTAGTGATAACGGGAGGTTTGCTTAAGCGGTGAGGTTTCACTGACCAAACGCCCAAATTCATCATAATCCAGTGTGGTTTCGGTGCCATCCGGCCAGAAAATAAAGGTCAGTCTGTCAGTGTCATTCTGGTATTGCCATTGGGTCTTATTACCGTTGCCATCAGTCAGGCTCAGGAGACGCCCCAGCTTATCCCATTCACTCAGACGGGTATGGCCTTCGGCGTCTTTGTACCCGGTTGGCAGGCCGAATTCATCCCATAAAATATGGTGTTCAGTACCGTTACGGTCAACACAGTGAATAATTTGATATTCATCGTTAAGCGTCCAGACAGTGCGGGAGCCATCATGCCAGTGCGCGGTACGGGTCAGGTTTTTATCATCATAATCCAGCCGATAACCTGCACCCTCACTGGTTTTTTGGCTGATGACCCGCCACAGCCCGTCTTCGGTCAGTTCCCATTCATAATCACAGCGCAGGCCGCGTTTATCCACATGCCACGCCATGATGCCATGATCAGTCCAACCAAATTGGCGCTGAAAATGGTCACTGCGGTGGTTGATGCCAACAAGACGCGCATTCTCATCATAATGATAATGGCAGAGGCGAACTCGCTGACCGTTATACAGCGCCCGCCAGACTGTGGTTAATCGGGAAACAACCTTGTCACTAATTTCTATAACGTCATAATCACAGTGCAGATTCATGCCGCCACAACCTGTGATATTGACCATCTGTTGCTGGTCGTTGTAATGGAAACGCTGTTCATTACCGACATTATCGCGAATGTGACTTAACCGACTGATACCCGCATTATCGAAAGCAGCATAGTGATAGACCAATTCCCCTGCATCATGGATTTCCCATTCGCCGTTTTCAGTGTGTATCAACCAGCTTTGGGCATCAGGACAGAAACAGCGATGACCTTCCGGCACTTCTGGGAAAGGTACGATATCACCAGACAAATTGCGCCAGAGCATACCTTCTTCCACACGGGTTAATTGGCTTTCCCAGAATAAATGCCAGCCCTGACCCAAGACGCTTTCGTATTGATAACGGCTCAGGTAGCTACGTTGCCAGTATAGTGGGAATTCGGCTTCAAAAATGAAGTCCAGTTCATCGTCATCGTTCAGGAATTTTTGACCGGCAACCACTTCAATCGGATTTGTCAAAATACCCACCGCGGGCAACGCTACCCCAAGCCAACCCAGACGGCAGGCAACTCTGCCGATTTTACTGGCACCGGGTATTTTGCTGAACAGTTGTTGCAATGCGCCGGGACCTTTCAATGCCGCGCCCCCAAAGCTGGTCAACCCCGCCGCAAACATGGTTAAATCAGAAACGGTATACGCCCATTTAGGCACTTCCGGTGTGATATTTTCCGTCGCGGCTGTTCCTCCACCAATAATCACATTCGGTGAACCTGTCATTACTGCGGCATCACAGGTCGTCTTATCACCCACCCGTGAGGCAGGTAATCCATTAATGAAGACGGAATCAGAGCCTTCTGCCATCTGGCGGGGGCCGATTTCTTTGCTACAAGCCACGATACTTCGTGTTGCGATGGCCGCCGGTTTATTATTGATTAGCACATTCGTGGAACCACTGGTAATGGTTCCACTGGGACTTCGTGACGAAGCGCCCGCAGACACACAGGCATCACGCGCCATATCGCCTAAAGCTCCCGCCGCCATCCCCACGGCAATAGAAGCACCAATCAACAACACACCGACCCCAACACAAGAAGCCGCTACTCCGGCCACAAAAAGAAAGCCGGCGGCAATTCCACCTGCGGCTGAAATCAATGAACCAATGATCGTACCTGCAACCAATCCGGCCATTGCACTGGAATGGCCTATCGTATCCCCAAGCCTTGCCGCTTCTGGCATAATGTTCTCTCCTTAAAACTGAAAGCTTTTTAAACAATCATCCAGCCACTGCCGTTGTGATTCAGTAAAAGCCTGCTGTGATGATAGGGTGAAAATCAGCACCTTTTTTTCATCCCGCAGAAATACGGCCTGATATTGATAAACTTGTTGTCCTTTTTTAGGGCGATAACGGGAAAGCAGTAAGCAGCCATGCAGTAGATTGTCACCTAATACAGTCTCCTGCTCTTCAAGGAGTTGCCAGTCTCGCAGACCGTTTTTCAACAACGTTTTCTGGCGGATGATATAACCAGATAAATCTTCTCCTTCATTTAACTGGTCGCGGCTGATATTCAATGCGGGAACATTGGGCGCGATAATAATATTGACCGTCTGTTCCTGATAACCTTCCGGTAGGGTGATGCTGCCTTCAGTGAACTGGCAGCGTGGGCGTGTATCCATTTTCCTTGCCTCATTAATGATAGGGAGATGTTATTAGCACATTAATGCAGCAGAATATAACGGCATCGCTGATGTATTCCAGCGTGAATAAAAGCTCATGAGGGAAATTGTGATAAATCTCTCTTCTTAAATTAAATCAGATAATTACCTTGTTTAAATTTCACGTAGTACAACCAATTAAAATCACACTGACGCGCTGCGCTTGTCTTCTCTGGCTTGTCCGGCTAATACATTAACCAGACAAACCAGAGACTTTGAAAAACACGATGCCAGCCAGAAAAAACATTTTCACAGCCTACCCTATTAAAGAATTAGTCATAAAACTGTTCACCCTGTTCACCTTTATATATTTTCATTTAAATTCATATTGTTAAATGATGACGACTTGAAATCAGACTCTTCACCAACCGTTCACCTTCAAATCAGAAAAAGGTGAATAGTGATGAAGAGTTGTGAACAGTTTAAAAATAACTATTCACCTTATAATACATTGATATATCTGATTTAAATTACAAATTGAATAGTGGTGAACACTTTTTTATATTTCTTTGAAAATTATCATCAATAAAGAAAAAAATTATTCTTCTGGCAGGTTATCCCTTGTCAGTTTTGGCAGCCACTCGATGGCTGTGTCGATATTCAAACTCAGGTTGCTACGAATACCGTGTTTGCTTTTCTTGCGCAGGTATTGCTGTCTGTACTCAGCCAGTGCGCCCGGCATATCCATGCCAAAACGGGTTACAGAAATGGGTTTGTTCAGGTTATTGCCTTTCATATAAGCAAGGTAGGCGTGATAAAGATACTTACGGGGATTGAACGGCACAATCTCCGCATTACCGATTAACAAACCGTCAGTTTCATGAGAAGCCACCAGATAACCGCAGAAATCAACCAGTGGATCGGTGCCACGTTTGATATCCAGCGCTTCTTCTGATTTTTGTTGCTCTGCCAGTAAACATCTTGCGGCTTGTGGGACAGCGAATCGATACAGCAAATGCCGGATAATCACAGGCAATTCTGTTGCAATCTTCTCCCGTAGAAGTGGGTCACGTTCATTTTCTGGCACGACTTCGGAAAAGTTGAAAATCACCCGACGCCGTGACACACCACCACTGCGATCACTGAAACTCATGGCGTTATTGTTCACCGCCAACACGACAGCAGGAATTCGGGTTGAGTAGGGCTGTTTATGCTTTGGGTCAATGGCAACTTCATCACCGCCTGTAATGGCCTTGATACCAGAGCCATCGCCCACATAGCGCGTTTGGTCTGGCAGGATAATCAGAGAATAACCGACAATCAGCGCCCGTTCCCGTGGGTTTTCCAGTGCCGCCATACTGGCGGAAACGGTATTGCCTTTCCCTGCCAGCATTGAACAGGTTTCAGCAAAGATGCTTTTGCCACTGCCTCCGGCACCAGTGACTTCCAGAAAAAACTGCCAGTCGTAGCGATTAGCTAACACCATAAACAGGGCTGCCAGTACGCGATCAAACTTGTCCTCACAGTTGGCCGTTGCCCGATTGAGCCAGCGCCAGAACTGTGGTGCATTATCTTGCAAGGTTTCCCCCGAAACGGGGGAATTGAATGAAACATTGTTAGCCAGCAGTAGCCAGTCATCTTTACGGTGAGGTCGGAACTGGCAGGCTTTCAGGTCAAACACCCCATTACTGAACCCAATTAAGTGACGTTCTGGCGGTTGCATCATGGGAAGCTGTAATTTCAGCGCATCCACAGCAGAACTAATACCGTGTGGTGAGTACGGCAGTTTCTCTTCCATAAAGGCGGAGACCATTTCCCGTTTTAAATCTCGGTCACTGACCGGGCGCCAGACAATACCATCATAATGATGAACAGCTTCCGAATCGCCATCCAGTGCCAAATTACCATCATAACGTGCCAGCAAGACTTCTCCGCGCTGGCTGGCTCCCATCTGGCATAATGTCAGCTTGGAAGATTCACTATCATTGGTCTGAATGGCTGCTTTTTTCTTGGTTGATATCGGTTGATAAAGCCCCTTACCAAATGCCTGCTTTGCTACCTCAACGCCATGGCGCTGGCGATAATCATCCCAATCAGCCTTGTGTTCTGTTGGTGGTAACGTAATCCAGCCATTAACCGCAAGTGCAGCTTTTTCTGCTGAGATCTTGCCAATATTTGTTATGGGTTTACCGTTCTTATCCAATTCACCGAGTGAGTGCCAGTCATTATCGGCTGCAATAATGATTTTCGTGTTAGGCCAGCGATCCCGAACAGATTGAGCAACAGAGAGCAAATTGCCTGCATCCAGCGCTGCCAGAGCCGATCCTTGATGTAACTGGCTAACGGTCAAAGCTGTGGCATAACCTTCGGTAATGATCACCGTGTTGGGATAATCTTCCAGCTCTGAAACGGGAATAAACGCACCTTTTTTCTGGCTGCCAGACAGTAACTTTTTCGTTCCATCCGGTTTGATAATCTGCGCACCTGTTACTTTTTTATCCAGTGTTGCCATGGGCAACAAAGTCGAATTATTGAGCAATAACCGCTGATTAGGAAAATCCAACCCTTTTGCAGCTAGATAGGGAGATTGCCCAGCAACAGTTTGAGCCATCAGTGCTACTACTTTTTCGGCAATTGACTGCGTGGTTTGAATGGTTTCTCTGGCTGGCTTGGGGTTTGGTAAAGGCAATGCCAGCGCACCCGCAACGATTTTTGCCGCCTCAGTAATCGAAATCCCTTTAGTTCTTGCCACTAAATCCAGCCCATCACCATAGTTTGGATCATCACCATCACGGCAATGCCAATTGCCGTGATGGTGATGATCAATAAAGTGGAAACGGTCAGTGCCACCGCAGACAGGGCAGGCACCATGTTTACCCTTTGCTGGAATTTCAATGCCACAAGCAGGCAACAGATTTTCCCAATGGCACATGGCGGATCTTTTCACCGTCTGGATCAGGTCGAGCGGTTTTTGGCTATCAGTGATATCTGAAGATGTAAATTTAGGGTGAGTTTGGGTATGCTGTATATCAGCCATCATCGTTACTCCGTATAACGGTTGTTGGTCAGACGCCTCAGATGTGTGACAGCACACTGGGGCGTTGTTTTTTATGTCATTTTCTTTTATGTGTTATGCCGCTCGTGACTCCTCGATACGTTTCGCAATCCAGTTATCAATTTCTGATTCAATAAAAGCAATTGAGCGAGAGCCGAGTTTGACTTGTTTCGGGAATTCTCCATTTCTAATCAGTTTGTAGATCCACGCTTTGCTATAACCCGTCCGGCGTTGAACTTCCGGCAAACGAATAAGGTTTTCCTTCGACGCTGTCATTGTCATATTTTTTCTCCTGTTACCGAGTCCTTGAGCGCTCATCGTGGACGTTGTTTGATGACAGGCGGATTATTTAAAAAGCAAGATTAAATGAACAGCGTTAATTGTTTTTCCAATTTGTTGAATTTATTTTTTTAGGAACTTCTACCTTTTTATCGGTATTCTGTATAAAAAGCGTACTTTGCTGGCACTGCCAACAAAGTATGAAAAATCACCGCTTCTTTGCGCCCTTTTGCCAAATTTTCCGATCAGCACATTTTTGCCTCGTTCCAGCATCTCCATATGATCCGCATACCATTGCAGCATTTCCCGTCGACCATCCAGATATTGCGCGTGGTTGTAAGTACCCCGGATGCTGTTCTTGTCAACATGAGCAAGCTGAGTTTCGATCCAAGCTGTGTTATAGCCCTGTTCATGCAGGATTGTACTCATGGTATGGTGGAAGCCGTGGCCTGTAGCCTTGCCATCATAACCAATGCGCTTAATCACCTGATTGATGGCAGCTTCACTCATCGGCTTCCCTGCATCGCTACGACCGGGGAAAACGTATTTTCCACGCCCTGTGATTTCGTGCAGCTTAATTAAAAGGGCTTTAACCTGATGTGATAGAGGAACACAGTGGGGACGGCGCATTTTCATTCGTTCAGCAGGGATTTGCCAGAGATCATTACCGAAATCGAATTCACTCCATTCCGATTCTCTCAGTTCGATGGTGCGCACTCCGGTCAGCATCAGCATACGTGCCGCTGATTGCGTCATCAGACTGCCGCTATAACCACTTAATGCAATGAGAAAATCAGGTATCTGGTCAGCTAAAAGATGTGGAAAGTGTTTTTGTTTGGGCGCTTTGAGTGCACTGGCAAGATCAGTAACGGGATTGAACTCTGCCCGTCCGGTAATAACGGCGTAGGTGAAAATTTGCCGACACGCCTGCCTGGTTTTTTTCAATTTATCCAAAACACCGCGTTGCTCCATTTTTCGCAGCACAGCCAGCATTTCAGCAGGTTTAATCTCGGTAACGGCACGTTTACCAATATACGGGAAGATATCTTTTTTCAGATATTCCAGAATGTCTTCGGCATAGCCTTTTGACCAGTTAGGGCGTTTATATTCGTGCCACTCAATAGCGACGGATTCAAAACTATTGCTGACCGCAAACACCTTAGCAGCCTTTTCAGCTCTTTTTTCCTCTATCGGGTCATTGCCATCTGATAGCTTTCGTCGTGCATCATTTCTCTTGGCTCTTGCTTCTGCGAGGGAGATTTCAGGATATACCCCCAACGCGAGCAATTTTTCTTTGCCTGCGATCCGATACTTTAACCGCCAATAGCGAGAGCCATTCGGGTTAACCAATAGATAGAGTCCGCCGCCATCGGCAAGTTTGTAGGGTTTCTCTTTCGGCTTGGCAGTGTCCACCTGTCGGGCTGTTAGCTTCATGGGGGTATCTCATTTCATTGAACCTGAACGTACCCCTAAATATACCCCTATAAGATCGTAGATTTCAACATACCTTACTAGACTACAGGAGAAGGGGAAAAGGCCAATACTGCGGATTTACTGGGGTTTTATAGACTTCGGAAGACGTTAAGATATGAAAGGATGGTACGCCCTAC